>JBFGVE010000062.1:0-15752 GCA_041565275.1 Bacteroidia bacterium | reverse complement strand
GAAGCCAGTACATATTCGGTCTGAAAGAAGATGGCATACTCGTTCTGAAACTCCGTCATGGAGATGTACCCGGGAAGCACGGGGACATTGTCCACCGCATGTTTGACAGTTTGTACGAACTTCCTGTTGCTGGTGCCGATCCGTAGCAGGCGGCGTTGGTCGCGGGAACTGAGGCCACGGGAGAAAGAGTAAGATTGGTCGAGGAGGTCAAGTGCTCTGCAAATGTCCTTCATCTCATTGTCGGAAAACTGGCGGTTGACCCGCCCTGGATTTGTGCTCATAGTTGTAGAGGTTAGTGTGGTAAAAAAGAGTGTTAACAGAATTACTCTATCAAAGTCGCAAATATTGTCGAGAGTATCGCTACAGCATTCTTCGAATATCAGAATAGAAATGGGTATAAAATTATACTAAGTTGCTGCTAGATAATGGTTTGATTCCCTCGAATTCCAGAACTAAATATATTGTACTTGCCCGGTATTGGGTATATTTCGGGGCGTTCCTGGACCCTTCCGGGCAGGCGATTTTGCAATTGTCCTCCATTTGTTTCCACCTATTTATTCGCTGCATTCGAATTGGCGATGGACCCGAGTTATGCTATGACACCACCAGATTGTGTCTAAGCCCCAACTGGGATATTGTGCTGCCCCCACCAGATTGTGTCTAAGCCCCAACCGGGATATTGTGCTGCCCCCACCAGATTTTGTCCAAGCCCCAACTCAAGTATAGCGCTTCCCCCACCAGATTTTATCCCGATCCTAGCCGGCATATTGTACGGCCCCCACCAGATTTTGTCTCGGCCCCAGCCCAGTTATACTTTGCCCCCCACCTGAGTTATCCTGCAACATCCGCCTGAGTTGTGCTTGACCCCAATCCAGTAATACTGTCACCCCCCCTGAGTTAAACTGCAACACCCACTAGGTTATTTCCGTCCCCAGCCGAGGTATTTCCCATCCCCAGCCGGTATTTACTGCGACCCCCACCTGAGTTGTGATGCGACCTCTGCAAGGGTATATTTTAATCCTAACTGAGATGTAATCCTGACCACTGCCAGGCTACCTTGTGGCCCTTACAAGGTTGGATACCAAGCACTGCCAGGCTACCCTGTGGCCCTCAAGGTTGGATACCAAGCACAGCCGGGGTGTACTTTGACCCTCACCGGGTTGTAAGCTGACCATAAAACGGCTATACCCTCAACCACATCCTGTATGCAGGCATACTTCAACTGAGTTGATGCACGGCGGTAAGTAAGTCACCGGAGCGGGAAGGTTTGCCGAGCCTTGGCAGATGGCCATATTCACGGAAAATCATCTCCTGTGAGTTCTTATTCGTCCAAGTCATCGTATACACTGAGGCCCTCGTCTGCTCCTGCTTTAAGCAACGCGCTCTCCTTCGCAAACTCTTCCCGGATCAGTTCGACTCGCTCCTCGGTGACTTCTTTTTGCATGGCCCGTTGGGCGGCCTCTACTGCTTCACCGATCCGCCCCAATTGCCTTTCTACCCGTGCCAACTCCAATTCCAGAGCGGGACTTATTGGATTCAACGCCAGGCTTTCCACGACGAGGTTTTGGGCTTTGATATCCCGGCCGGAGGCCCGCAACAGCATGCTCAGTTGAACAACAACTTTTTCCATCAAAGGATATCGCTTTTGCAATGTATCCAGTAATACAATCGCTTCTTCAGTATCCTGTTCAACGATAGCGAGTTCTGCCTCCAAGAACTTAACCTCCCGGATCTCTGTTCCGGAAGCCAAAACCTGTTGGCCCATTGCGATGCCCTTTTCGATTTCTCCCGCCTTGAGTAGCGCCCTGGTCATCTCCGTTTGCAACTCGATATTGTCGGGCTCCAGGTCCAGCCCTGGTTGCAGATTTTCCCTTGCCAGTGGATCATTGTTGGCGAGGCTGATCCGTCCCATCTCAAGGTAAGGTATCACCGAACTGGAGTCCATTGTGATCAATTTGCGGAAAGCTTCCAGGGCTGCAGGAATGTTGCCGACTTTTCCGGCATACAAACCCACGCGGGTCCATTCATCTCTGGTCAGGCTGCCTAGGTCAAAACCAACGGCTGCCATCAGGTATTCTCCTCTGGCCAGTTGCAAAAGGGCTATCTCAGTCGCTACCTGGTCCATCAGGGTTGAATCCCCGGCCCGGGCCCGGTTCAACAGCATGAAGGCATAGTCGTGGTCCCCCCGGTCGATCTCCATCAACGCCTCATTCATCAGGTCGGAAGATCTTCCATTGGTAAGGCTTTTGCGGTAAAATTCCGCCGCAGTGCCCGGAACACCCTGCCCGTGGTAAGCCGCTCCCAGAAAATGCTTGGTATAAGGTTTGAGGGGAGGATAGTTTTGGTCCAGGAACTCCATTCGGGAAATGGAATTGCGCACTTCTCCCTCCTCGAACAGCAAACATCCGTCCAGGAAAAGGAGTTCCGGAGGCCTGTACCCTCCTTTGAGTGAATCGGGAAGGCCCCGGTCGATGGAAGCTGTCAGCGAATCGAGTACCCTGCGGGTCCCGGCTATGTCCTGCCGGCGGAACCGGCTAATGGCCAGGTTGAACCAAGCCTCCAAATGGTCCCGGATCTCCGGAAGCCTGACCACATCTTCGTCGACTTCCAGGTGGCCACCGTAAGCCAGGTCAAAGAAATATGCATTGGTAACAGTCATGGGGCTTACCGGATCACATTCCAGACCTTCCCTGAAGTATTTGGCAGCTTCATCATACCGCCCGTAATCCATGTAAATGGATGCGAGGTTCCCGTAAAATGTAGAGTTGCCAGGATCAAGCCGCAAGGCTTCTTTGGTATGTATGATCGCCGAGTCGGGATCGCCGAGCAGGACATACATCTGGGCCAGGTTGTTGTGGAGGTACTGGTCTTTGGTTTCTCTCAGTCCCTTTTTCAGGTAAAACATGGCCTGACCCGGCATCCCAGTCTCCAACTCCATTGCAGCAAGGTTGATATATGCGGGTGCAAAAGGAAGGAACCGGGTCGCTTGCTGAAAGTGCTTTTCGGCCAGGTCGGTATCTTCAGCTACTGTCCAGGCGAGGATCGCCCGGTTATAATTTCCCTTGACACCTCTCTTCGCTACGCCTATTGCGGCATTGTAGTATCCCATCGCCTGGGCTTTGTCGCCTTCTATCAGGTATGCATCCCCGAGGCGGTTGTATATGGAGGTGGAAAAAGAAGGGCGGGAGTGGAATCCACCGCTTGCCTCCAGGGCTAAACCACCCAGGAAGGTGGCAATCACCACAAAAAAATACATCAACCTCCGGGGCAACATAGAAATGTAGTAGAAGTTGACCCGGGCCCTCAATAGAGCCCCGAAGTTCAGGTAGGTATAGATCAGGTGGAATACGCTGGTAAGGAAGATGACAATGATGGCAAGCCGTTCAATTGAATACCGGTAGAGCATTTCCCCTAACATGCTGTGGTAAAAGAAAATGCCCATCCCCAGCAAACCTGTTCCCAGCAGGACAAAGGTCATACCCCGGTTGCTAATATAGTCTTTGAGGACCGGATACAGGTTTTGCTTGGTCCCAACCATGACCAAAGCAGAAAAGGCGACCAGGTGCATAGGGCGGAGGGGAAAATTTTTAGGGATCTTTACCAGGTCCCATCCCAGGGAATCTTGCAGCATTATAAATTGCAAGCCAGCCAGTACAACCAGTATGCCCAGTAAAATATTCGTGTGTAACCTGTACTTGCGTTTTTTGGCATTTGTCCCCAGAAAAAAGACCAGGTTGTTGATCTCACTTGCGATCAGGAAAAGAAAGGCCAGACTAAAGAAGAGATACACTTGGAAAGCTTCAGCCGAGGCCCGGTGCAAACCTTCCCATCCGGCTATTTGATAGAGGACCAGACGGGGTGCGCCTATGAGGACAAGGAAGATGAGGAACCGGAGCCAAAACCTGAGTTTGATGTACCTCTGGTGAAGCAAAAAGGCTGGTATTGCCACCAGGACCGCCCATCCAAAGCTGATGGCCAATCCTATCCCAGGATAGGCGGCTTCAAACATCTGTTCCTTTATGGTAAAAATACCAAACAGCAGAAAGGGGCCAAAAATGCCATAGCCTCTGATATAGGAAGCTCCGGCCAGAAGGCTGGTCCAGCCCAAGGTCATAGCAACAGTAAATATCAGCACCATCCAACTCTTAGGGACGATCATGCGGGGACCGATGATCACATTCTCCTTGTAGGCTTGTACTTCTGCAGTCACAGTCCGGTAATTGGACGCATAGTCGATCAGGGAAACGTCCTTTCGCTGGGTAGCGGGTACTTCGGCTACATCCATCGACCATTTGACCGGGTCATCGGCAGACACGGCCAGACCTGTACAGAGAGCTGCCAGTCCCAGAAAAAGAAATAGGAAAATAGTCTTGGACGGCAGGTCCATGAGCTGGAAGAACTTGTAGATCGGGATGACCCTGAGTTTTCTTTTCTCCATGTTCGGGTTCTTACGCGGTGACGGTTTTGGATCTTTACGCGGTGACGGTCTCGGGTTCTTCTAGTTCCCGCTTGCAGCCATTTTCAACCAGGGTATTGTACATCCATTCCCTTATGCGTTTTTTCAATTCCGGAACATCCTCAAGGGTCATTTCGCTGGTGTCAATCGGGTCGTGAAAGATAACTGTAACGCGGCTGGGGCGGATCAGCCATTTGCCATCGTCCAGCAAGGCCCGGTCTGCATTGAGAATGGTCATCGGTACAATAGGCACCTTGTTCTCAACCGCCATCCTGAATGCTCCATCCTTAAAGCGGATCAGGGTCACCTTGGTCTTGTCTGGTAAGGCTCCCTCTGGGAATAGCAATACGGAAGTACCCTCTGACAATTTTTCCTTGGCCTGCAAAAAGCTCTTGTAAGACCCGGTAAGGCTACTCCGCATAACAGGAATGTGTAGACGCTTGAACATATACCCAAACAAAGGAGCCTTGTTCAGTTCTGCCTTCCCTATAAACCTGAATGTATTTTTGATACAAACGTTACAGATCGGGATGTCTAATAAACTCGCATGATTAGGAGCGAATACGTAAACCCCTTTGGGATCAATGGAATTGCGATTGACTGTCCTCAAATAAATTCCTACCGGGTACATGATGACTATACCCCAGAGCTTGTTAAGAAAGTGGGAGGCGTTGTGCAGCCTTCGGTTCTTACCTAGAAGGAACAAGAAGTGAAAGGGGAATATCAGCAAGAAAAATCCCAGGAAGAGAAAATAGAAAACAATGCTGATGAGCCGAAGTCCGATGCGTTTCAGTACATTCATGCGGGATAGTTTCCGGGGGTTGAGTGGCATTTCCGAAATACTCTTTTCGGTTCTGCCTACATTTAACAGGCGCAAAGATAGGGAAATTGTATGTTCATTTTTTATGTCCTTTTTGGGGGAAGCGCTGATTCTTTGTGTCTCAGGTTCAGATGACAGTGCCAGAGAATCCTTTTAGGGTTCTGCAACAAGAATTAGGGTAAGCAATTTTTTGATGGACGAGCCCCCGGTATTAATCCGGGGCTCTCTGTTTTGGTCCGAGGCCCTCTGTTTTGGTCAACCACCATCCCATTCTTTTCCTGTATTTTTGCACACACCCATGCGCATCATCCGTTCACTCTTTGGTAAGATTTTCATCCTCCCCATTCGTTTATACCAATGGGTGATCTCTCCTCTGTTTCCTTCCTCTTGCCGGCATATTCCGACCTGTTCAGCTTACGCTGTGGAGGCAATTCGGGAATGGGGGCCCCTCCGCGGTACTTGGATGGGAACGAAACGCATTGCCAAATGCCATCCCTGGGGTACTTCAGGGTATGATCCGGTACCGAAAAGGTTTGGTCATGGCTGTGGCGAAGAAGGACCGGTACATGAGCAAAGCGAAGAAGGACCGGTACATGAGTATAGTGGAAAAGGACCGGTACATGAGGATGGAGACGATTGGGGAGAGGATTCTGGTAAGCCTACTTCCCCGGAGGCTTCCACGGCTCCACCATGATGACTTTCTCCCGGGTCACGATCACCTGCCCCGGTGCTCCTTGCCTGACTTTTCGGATGTACTTCCGCTCCGTGTACTGTACTGGGACCAGTTGCTCTTGCTTTCGCTTTGAGTAATAAGCTGCCAGGGAGGCTGCATATTCTACCACTTCCGGTGAAACCGGTTTTTGATCCGGATTGCGGATCACGACGTGGGACCCGGCCGCATCCCGCACATGCAGCCATAGGTCTTCTTTCCTGCTGAACCGGAAGGTTAGCTCGTCGTTTTGTTTTGCGCTTTTACCGACAAGGATCGTGTAACCGCTTTGCCGGAACTCTTGAAACGGATGCTTTTTTTCTGCCAGGTAGGGCTTTCCCGTTTGGAGCAGCTTCATGTGCTGCTTGAGAAATCTCTGCATTGCCTTGTTGTGGCTGTGGTCAAAGCCTTTGGCTTTCATCTCCAGCTCTTCAGGGGGGATCAGTGCTGCAAATTCACTTTCCACCTCTTCAAATGCTGCCAGTTCCTCCTCTAGCTTTTCGATCCGGACTTCGAGGTGCTTCACCCGCGACTTGTGCTTTTTACTCTTTTGATAGTACCGTTCGGCATTCTTCTGGGGATTCAACTCCGGCTTGAGCTTGACGGTGATCTGCCGATCGCGGTAGAAATCGTACAATTCCACCGTTTTTACATTTCCTGGTATCGCATGGAGGTTGGCCATAATAAGGTGTCCGATCTCTTCGGGGGGCCTTTCATTTTCGATGGTCTCTATACTCTCATAAAAAGAGTTGAGTTGGCCCCGGTATTTTTTGAGATGCTTTTTCAACAGACGGTCTGCATTCCTGTAGTGCCGGGCGTAGGTATGGTATTGGAACCAGGAGCGAAAGAATACATTCAGGGCCTCAAGCGGGTCTGTTAAGTGGATGGCGCCCTTGTTCTCGGGATCGAGAATCAAAAAACGGATCTTCTTCGGGTCATTCAGAAGGTAGTAATTGCCGGATTGTGCTTCTGAGAGGGCGGTCCGTACTGCTTCGGAGAAGGTCCTTCCCTGTTCAGTCAGCCGGGTTACCCGTGCTTCAAAATTCTTGTCCAGGAGGAGAGAAATAGGACGAAGGCGTTCGCGTAGGGGCAATTTTGCAGTTTCATTGGTTGACGCTTCCCATTCGGTATTGAAAATACCAGCTTTGGGCTCGTAGCCGTAATCCTCTTTGACAC
Source organism: Bacteroidia bacterium (assembly GCA_041565275.1). GTDB lineage: Bacteria > Bacteroidota > Bacteroidia > J057 > JADKCL01 > CAWUKT01. The sequence continues at coordinate 8,591 of JBFGVE010000062.1, read as the reverse complement.
TGCTCCGAAATACGTTAATATTTTTCCCTTGGTAGCGGAGGATAACATTGGAGTTCAACCCATGCATCTTCAGGATGAGTTGATAGCCTCCTTCAAAGCCGAGGAACATTACACGGTCCCAATCCTGGACGGTTACATAAGTTAGTCTGCGTCCTTTCAATTCCTCGAAGAGGTCAAATACATTGCGTTTGGCTTTGGCAAAATCGGAGACCGGCCAGATGTAGGGGAGAGGAGCGCCACAAGAGATGCGCAGCCACAATTCGTCATTGGGAGTTCCGATTCCGAGGACTACTTCATCCTTGGCTTGGCTAAATGCTTCAGACAAAATCCCTCCCAGTACCCTTTCCCGGATGGCCTCCGCGATCCGCAAAAGGGTATAGTAGTGGATATGCATGGCGGGAGTTGTGTAATGGCTACCTCGTGGAATGTGGTGTAATGGCTACCTCGTCGAATATAAAATAATCCAGACAATACTCCCGATCACGCCCAGGGCCAGCATGATCCAGCCAAATTTCCGGGAGGGAGCATCGTAGACAAATATTTTTTTCTCTTTTACCCCTTCTTTTTTTGCATTGGCGAGGTAGTAGCCAATGATAATCCCCACAAACCCTCCAAACAAGACAGACACAAATCCCAAGGCGAGGACCCCCATATTGGCCCGTTCTCCTTTGGCCAGCTTTTTTTCTTTTCGGAGCAGGTATTCCCGGATGTGCTCTTGGGTAATCCCTTTTTGTTCCAGGATCTCCCTGGCTTCTTTCACGTCAGAGGCATGCCATTCTGAGGGGTTGAGAATGACCTCAATCAGTTCCCTGGCGGAAAAGCTTTGTAGATAGTTATCGTCTGCCGGGTCTTCCATGGTAAATAGTGGCGACGGCAAACCAGATCGAGTATGACCGGTCAGGCATTTTCCGCAAAGTTTTTGAAGTCTTCCATGGATTTAATGCTTTGCTTCTTGAAAGCCCCCGGCATGAGGAAGCCGACCAGTTTCATGAACCCTTTCAACCGGAACTCATTGTATGATACCCATTTGGTTTTGTTTTCTCCAATCGGGAGAAAAGTATTGTCCACAATGTTGAAGACATTTTTAGCTTCATAGGTGGCGGCAAATTCATCGGGAAATTCGCGCTTGGTGATGGTTTCGACCATTTCGATCTCGCGTTTACCCATCTTGTAGCGGAGCTTCATTTTGGCTCCAACCATTCCCGGAGTACCGCTAAGATGTTGGTAGTCGATCAGCCCTTTTTGCCATTTCTTCAGGTTTTCGGAACTGTCAAACAACTTGATGAGGCGGTCACGAGGAAGGTCAATGTCTATTTCAGCGGTGTACTTCATATCATTTAATCAAAACGGAATGTCCGGAATATAATGTTAGTGAATTACCATTAACATAGCAATCCTAAGGGGCTATTTTATCCTTGTTGGTCCCAGTACTATGCTGGCTTTCAGGTTCTTCCAATGTCTCTAGAACAGGAGCCTTCCATTGCTGTACGCCGACATGTTGGCTTTTGGCTTGCTTGATGGCGCCTCCTGTTCGCTGCTTGTCAAAGATCAGGGCACCTGTCATGATCAGGCTACTGGTAATGATGAGGAAAAGAAGGATACCGGGTTCAAACCCATCCACTTGGAGTTCCGGAGGAATGGCATAAAAGAGCAGTATGGTGATCAGGCCTCTGGGAGCGATGAAGACTTGAGGGAATATATCCGGTCCTGCCATAATGCGCAGCAGCACGAAGCGGATTCCATAGATACTTAGGAGGATCAGTCCGCTGATGATCGCAACGTTGGTGTAAAACAGGTGTGAGAGGGTGATGGTAAGGCCAAATATGACAAAGAAAAATGTTCGGACTATGAATGCGGTCTCTGCTGTCAGAATGTGTAGACCGTCATAGATACCCTTGGCTTTTTCGGGGCGGTGTAATTTGGCAAAAGGGCCGGTCATAAAGACATTCATGTTGCGGATCAGCAGTCCGAAGATCAGGATGATGATCAAGGAGCTGAGGTGCATTTGCTTGCCGAGTGCATAGAGCAACATCAGGACCGAAATCAACAGGAAAAGCTTTGAATTGCCCTTGATCCGCTGAAAGATCAGGATCAGGATGTAGCTGGAAACTACAGAGATCAATAGGGTCAGCCCCAGATTGCCAAAAAATTCGCCGACACCATTGCTGTTGTTATGGGACTCGAGCTGAGATTCTATGAAGTAGAACATCATGATCCCCAGGATATCGGAAAATGTACTTTCGTATATGTGAAACTCCTTTTTCTTGGCTTTCAGGCCCTGGACACTCGGAATGATAATCGCACTGGAGAGGATGCTCAAGGGCGTCGCGTATAGCCAGGCATGGGTCATATCCATTTCCGGGCCAAATTCTTTGATGATGATGGCTGCGACCCATGCGGATCCAACCAGACCGATCAGTGCAATGGTCAATGCTTTGAGGATCGGGATAAGTTTATCACGTCTCAGCTCCAGTTCTATCGCTGCCTCGAGTACGATCATGATCAAACCTACAATTCCAAGTACCTCTAAAACCGGGAAAAAGTCAGTTTCACCCATCCCTGCTGAGGACATGACAGCCTGCAAGGCAATGCCGAGAACAATCAGCATCAGCACAGACGGGATATTGGTACCGCGTGCCAATTCTCCAAAGAGAAATGAGACAATTACGATGATCGAACAGGCTATGATGAGATTATATGCGGTGAGTATTTCCATTGAGATTGATGTCAGTCGACAGTTTGTCCGTAAATTATCTTGCTTAAGAAACCTTTTTCTCTGAGCAATTCGATGAGGTCCTTAAGGTGAGCTTCTTTCTTAAGCTGTACCCGGGCTCTGAAATTGCTGGCTTTTTCACCTATCTGTTCCAGGTGGGGGCGCAAATGCCAATCCACATAGGGAGCCGAGGCGAGAACAATGGCAATGCGTTGTTTATCATTGTTCGCAGAATGGGTGCCCTCTGGTTTGCTCTCCGACCTGCTCTCGGGTTCGCTCTCGTGCCAGATCTCCAAGGTGACATATTCTCCTGAGCTGGCACTGGAAAGCCTGGTGTAACCTTCAGTAAACAATGTTTTGTAGTTTATGTGGATCAGCCCTTCGGGATTGCGGAGTTTTAAACCCATACGCCCCAATTGCCGGACCTTGCCGGTAAGGCTTCCAAATTTGATCTCATCTCCTTCCTGGAGCGTATTTTCGAGCATCAGCAACCTGCCAGATACATAATTGCGCAGGTGTGGAAAGGATACGACTACTGCGAGCACAATCAAAGCTCCATGCTCAAGATGGTTGATCAGGACAAATACAAATGCCAGAAGAAAAGTAGCAACGGGTTCGAACATGACCCTGGCGATCCGTAGAAACGACCGGACCGGACCCCTTACTGAACGGAAAGTATTGGAGAGATCAAGCAACCGTTGCAAAAACCTTATCCCAACTTGGACAGCTGCCAGGGCAAGTGCCAGAAGCAACAAGTTCCACCAAGAGGTTGATATAGGGACAAGATTTTCCATTAGCTTTGGTATTTCAGGTAACCTTGACTTTCAAGAATTTGGCCCAGTCGGTTGACGAGGACGGGATTGATCTCTAAAGATCCGTTGATTTCTCGGCGTAAGATCCCAACTCCAAGCAGCCGGCGTACTACAGGGGCATAGCGATTGGAAAACGCTGGCCCAAAGATGTGGCGCAATTGTAATTCGTTGGCTTTCCGGTGAAGCAGGACGGTGGCCAGCAAAATCCCGAGGTCTGATTCGAGAAAGTCGGGCAGATCGTGACCCCGTTGAAATCTGTTGGTGACACTTTCTTCGTCGACTTTCCATGTCGAAAGCGCCCATAAGTTAAGTGCTTCACCGATATTGCCACGGCTTTCCTGGTAGATCGCATTGGTTTGCCTTCTGAATTGCTGAGAGGTGAGGACTTCATTCTTATCAGAAACCAATTTCTTATGGGTGGCTCCGTGGCGGACCAGGATCGCTTCCCGGACCATCTGGGCTGAAACTCCATCCATATTGATCTCCGATTGAAATTCCCGGCAGATGTCCACTGTCTGCTCAAGGTGGGCCAGGAGGCTATTACCCAAATTTACAAGCAGGAAAAAACGACTGCCGTAAAGGTTGGCAAAGCGGGCCAATTGCCATGCGGATTCATGTAGGGAGATCTCATCGTTCCACCAGGTTTCCAAATCATCAACCAGTAGCATGCATCGCTCACTCCCTTTGTACTTTCGAATATTTTCCAGCACTTGGTCCAGGTCATGTCCGGTTCGAAATTTACGGCCTGCAACTGTCAGGATTGAATTGGCTTCGATGCGGTAAGTATTATTTTGAAAGTAGCGGGAGGCAATCAATTCTGAGAAAAGAGATTTCCCCGAGTAGCGTTCTCCTGTAATTAGAATGGAACCACGGTAGCCTTTTTCCCAATCTCCAACGATTTGCCCGGCATGGCTGAGCTCTTCTTGACGTCCAACTGTAAATGAAGTTCCGACAAATCCTTTGGTCAGGAATATACTGTTGTATTGTTGGTTGGCCGGATCACCGGTCCGCTCCCGAATGCGGCGTACGATCTTCTCCGAATTGCTAAGTGTCTCTTCTCTTTCCAGGCGTCGCAGGAATTTTTTCACCCTTTTGGCCTGCGTCTTATATACATCGACAATACCCCTGATAAATCGGTTTTGTCCCTTTCTTAGCCGGTTAATGGTAGAGTCAACCTCAATAGGGAGGAAGGGGCGGTAGTCAATAAATACACGGTGGGCTCTGAGGAATTCTTGGAGGCGTTTCAGGGCCATCTGGTGGAGTTGCTCCATTTCTGTAAGCGCCTTATCTGTTCTGGTTTCCAGATCATCAAACAGTACCAGAATCTCCCCGAAGTTCACCTCGTTCTCCTCGGAGGAACCTTGGTCGGAAAGAACATGTGCCCAATTGCGGACATTGATCAAAGTAATCTGTGCACTGCGGCGCCTCAAATCAGTTAACTCCCAGATCTCATATATCAGAGGCAGAATTTCACTTTTAACCCATTGTTTGGTCTTACGGCGGAAATCGACATCATCGGTGAGCAGAATGCCTTCCTGAAGACCTAAAGCCAGGTTGTGGTTTGCCGGTATTTCCGGGTATATACTGGCCAGCTTATTCTCAAGGTCTTTTAAATAGTCTTGTTCTTGAATACTACTTTGGTACTCTGGCATACGGGCAGCGATCTTTCCAGGGCCCTTAGGCTGGTTTTCGTCGGCAACCTGGCGAATAAACTGGCTGGCTTCCTTGAGGTTGGCTCTCAATTCAACCAATTCCGAGTGACATAGTTCAATGGTATGGGCAAGCTCCTTCCGCAAGTGAATGATTTGGGAGGTTGCCTTTTGCAGAACCGAATGGCCTTCAAAGATCTTCTGGATTTGGGCATGGATAGCGACTATCTGTTGCTGGTAGACTGGTGAGGGATTGAGCTGTAATTTACAATGCTTAATCTCCTTCGGTCCCAATTCTGACCCTGCAGTCTCCTCAGACCTGATAATCTCTTCCATCGCCTTGCTGAGCAGTACCTTGCCGTCCCGGTGCAACTGATCCCTTCGTTCAGCATTTACCAAACCTTCCGCGACCAATATTTCCACTTTTTGCTGCTCAAACAAGATATCCCTGCACAGCAATATGAATGATTTGGCAGATGAAGACCAATAATAATTGATAAAATATGCCCTGTACAAAGCCTGTAGATCTGTTTCATCTTCTTCTGAAAGAGCATAATAAGCTCTCTTGATTCTATCAAGTAGTATCCTAGAGATTGATTCCGACTGGACGGCGATATCCTGTGGAAATTTCTCGGCGGAAGTGACAGCCTGACGAAGCTCCTCAGCAAAATAATTATGTAATACGACAGGATTTTCCATGTGCTCTGTAGCCTCTTCAGATCAAGCCCTGACCATTTTCACTCCAATATAGGTAATACCGGAACCAGGATTAAAGGAATGGTTGAAATTTTTATTCTCAAGCTTTAGTTAAATTCCTCTATCAATTCTCCCATTTTACCTGTTTGATAGTCCTTGAGTGCTTGCATCACCTCATTTTGGGTGTTCATTACAAAGGGGCCGTAAGTCGCCACTGGCTCACCAATAGGTGTACCGGAAAGCAAAATGAGCCGGGTATCCTGGGCAGCTTCAATCTCAATGCCGGCGCCATCGTTGTTAAACAAGGTAAGGTCTTTGGCAGTAGTCGCATTCGTACCGTTGATCTGGAGAGATCCGTCCAGTTGGTAGATGAAGGCATTGTAATTTTCAGGAATGGGAACAGCCACTTTGCCGCCTGCTTCAATATCGATCCTCAGGATTAGGAGTGGCGAGTGGCTTTTGATCAATCCTTTCCGGCCTTCAAATTCTCCGGCGACCAAACTGATCTTAGCCCTGCGATCCGGGGAGGTTATCATGGGCATTTGGGAAGGTGACAGGGGTTGGTACAAAGGAGGATCCATCTTTTTGGCTGCAGGAGCATTGACCCAAAACTGAATGATCTCAAATTCTCCTCCTTCAGCCGCCAACTCTTTTGGTGGACGTTCGCTGTGTACAATCCCACTACCGCTGTTCATCCACTGAACTCCTCCAGCAACGACAATATCGCTTCTGCCGGTAGAGTCCCTGTGGTGAAGGCTGCCCTTAAAAATAAATGTAGCCGGGGTAAATCCACGGTGAGGATGAGGGCCAACTCCCAGTTGACTGGGGTGTTGGTCACCTTTGAGGGTATCTGCCCAATGATGAACCAACAAAAAAGGATCGACGTGGTTTAGCCCAGGTGCGGGTAGGGGTTGATCCAAAAAGATCTCACCCATTTGGACACGTTCTGCAGGGATTATTTGCCGGATAGTTCTCATTTTACTTTTGCTATATTTATAAAGTCAAGAGTTTTAACTTGAAAAGAAAATGAATGTTTCGACATTGAATATGAGTAAGCATTTTACCGAACGTGAAAAAATCATTGAAGTCGTCAACCGTATGTTCATTTATACTGATCAAATGGAGTGGCAGAAACTCCAGAAGGAGGTATTTGCCACAACTGTATTTTTCGATGTCACTTCTTTGGGGGGTACGGCAGAGAACCTTTCGGCCATAGAGATCTGTAAGAATTGGGAAAGGGGATTTTTTGGATTGGACGCGGTCTACCATTTGGTGGGTAATCATTTGGTAACTCTAGAAGGATTTACGGCAGAGGTATTCTGCTATTCGAGTGCCATTCACTATAGAGAAGCGGCAGAATATGGTATGACCCGGGAATTTGTCGGAAGTTATGATCTGCACTTGACTCAGACGGAGAAGGGTTGGCGCATCGATGCCTTCAAATACAACTTGAAGTTTATGACCGGGAATCAGACAATGGAGTAATGACAACTCCTATTTTCGCCTTTACCTCTTATTCTAACAGGACTGACTGTTTATACTCCCCATCCCCATGTTACTTATACAATGCTGGCAGGAACTTCTTCCCTATTACCAGTTGACTAAAATAAATTAAAATTGAAATAAAAATACTGGGAGCCATAAATACGGCCGTGTCGTATAAAATAGTTTCAATGTCGTATTTCAATGAACTGATTAAAATAACTATTCCCCAAAACATGCTTACTGCAATGAAATACAGTAAATGCTTAGTATAGTCTTTTACCAAGAAGATAGAAAAGGGTGCAATCCACCAGAATATGAAAACATAGAAATAGAAACCATAGTCAACAAAAATACTTGTTTCCAAATAGTGACTTACATAGTTAGTTGCCATCTTTTCAATTAATGGGAACACAATTTGCCCAGATAAGGCTATAATAACTACATTGACAAGGGAAGAGAGCAAATAGAAATTTCGCATCCTTTCAAAGGTAGTAGTAGGAATGATCATCATTATCTAGTTCCCTTTTACCAGAAAAGGTAAAAGCACTGTCACATTCTATACTTCCCATGTAGGACCTGTCTCTCCCTCTACCTGCCCCGATGAAGCAAAATCCACTATCAGCAAAACTATATTTTTTAATACTTGTAATAATCTCTACGTGAGACCAAGCTCTTGAAGAGTTTCTGAAAACACAGATATCCCCAGCCTGGACATCTCTATAGCTGCTTCTTTTTCTCAAAAACGACTTCCCAAGATGAATTTGTGATGGGTTGTAATAATGGTTATTACCGGAAGTGAAATTACTGCCGTTGTACAGGTAAATAGCGTCTCCAACAAATACATTACATAACCAGCGCTTCCCATTACTTGCATCACTCCAGAATACACTGAATAGGTCATCTCGCCAACTGCTTACACATGCTTCTCGAAGTTTTGAAAAATGGTGGCTGTTATCCAAATTTATCCCCCTGCCTTCATATCCGAAACCTGCAAGAGAAGCAATGGTCATCCGCTGCCTCAGACTGAAGCGATTCCATCTTTTTTTTCTTTCTTCTGAGGTCAATTTCTTCCATGTACCCGCACTAGGGAAAGATGGTTTTGTTGTTGCGCCGTCCAGATTCATATTGGGCGAAAAAAACCAATTTTGTTCTCTTTCATGGTAAGCCCAATAAGAATCCATTATTTCTCTATCTGACCCCAATTGCTTTGCCGCTTTTACTAAATCCATTTCAGTG
>JBFGVE010000061.1:0-15840 GCA_041565275.1 Bacteroidia bacterium | reverse complement strand
TGTTTTTGTCCTGCCTTTACGGCGGATTGTCTGGAAACCATCATCGAGATTGGTGAAGAATATGCAGAAGAATTCAAAGAGATGGGAGGGGAGGAGCTAACTTTGGTGGAGGGTTTGAATACACATCCGCAGTGGGTAGAATCCGTCGTTGCGATGTGCAGAAGCTAGCACAACAGGCTTTATACAAAGGTCGAAATTCCCAACCTTTGGCTTATGTATGTCTCAAAAATACAGCTCTTGAGCTACCCGGTAAGTATTGCAGTGCGCCTCCACAATATCCGCAATACGCGGTGAGTACCCGCCTCCCATTGAAACCACGACTGGAATTTCATTGCGTTTCATTTGCTCGAAAACAAAATGGTCCCTGGCTTTACAGCCTTCCCGGCTGACCCTGAAATGGCCAAGCTTGTCGGTTGCGATGATGTCAACGCCACTCAGGTAAAATGCGAAGTCTGGCTGAACTTCATCGATCAGTAGGGGCAAGGTGGCATAGAGTTGCTCCAGGTAGGCGTTGTCTTCAATATATGGCGGTAATTCCAGATCCAGGTCGGACTTCCCCTTTTGAAGAGGGTAATTGGACCTGCAATGCATTGAAAAGGTAAAGACACGTGGTTCGTTTTGGAAAATTTCTGCAGTTCCATTGCCTTGGTGGACATCCAGGTCGACTACCAGAATTTGTTGATCAGGTTGGTCTCGGAGTAGCAGATTAGCCGCCATCGCAATATCATTGAGTAAGCAGAATCCTTCACCACGGTTTGAAAAAGCATGGTGAGTGCCTCCGGAGACGTTCATAGAAATACCATACGCACGTGCAAACTCTGTACACATCCAGGTGCCTTTCCCTATGTTTATCTCCCGATGGACCAATCGCTCTGACAAGGGAAAGCCGGTTTTCCGGATCTCCTTGGGTGTCAGAGTAAGGTGCTTCAATTTTTGCCAGTATGCTTTGTCATGGGTAAGTAGTACCTCCTCTTCAGTCAGGACACCCGGCTCAAACAGATTATCCTGTGATATAATTCCCTCATAGATCAATTGGTCAGGGATAAGATTGTATTTATCCATAGGAAATCGATGACCTTTCGGTAGAGGGTGTGCATAATATGGGGACCAGGCTATCTTGAGCATTGTACCATATTTTGGAACTATATCAGTCCCATTTGACCTCGACGGATTATGTCTTGGATGCAGCCCCGGATGCAGTCATAAGATAAGCTTTGATGAAATCGTCAAGGTCTCCATCCATGACAGCTTGTACATTGCTGGTTTCATGACCACTACGGACATCTTTGACAAGTTTGTAAGGCTGAAAAACATAGTTTCTGATCTGTGAGCCCCATTCAATAGCCATCTTTGATCCTTCGACTTCATCTCTGGCTGCGTTCCGTGCATCAATTTCTAACTGGTAGAGCTTGGATCTTAACATGATCTTTGCTTTCTCCTTATTCTGAAGCTGCGAACGTTCTTGCTGGCATTCGATGACAATTCCGCTGGGCAGGTGATGCAATCGAACCGCAGTCTCGACCTTATTCACATTCTGCCCACCTTTTCCGCCTGAGCGAAAGGTGTCCCACTTGATGTCTGCGTCATTGACTTCAATCTCGATCGTATCGTCTATCCTGGGATAGACATAGACCGAAGCAAAGCTGGTATGTCTACGGGACTGGGAATCAAAAGGAGAGATTCGGACCAGCCGGTGAACTCCATTTTCACCTTTGAGATGTCCGTAGGCAAATTCACCATCGATCTCAAGCACTGCTTTGGTGATACCGGCAACATCTCCGTCGCGTTGGTCGATCAGTCTTGCAGTGTAGTTCTTGCTGTCAGCATAACGTAGATACATGCGCATTAACATGCCCGCCCAATCGTCCGATTCAGTACCCCCTGCACCTGAATTGATCTCCATTATACAATTCATTCGGTCTTCCTCCCGTGGTAGCATATTGAGGAATTCCAATTCTTCAAGAAGAGAGGTAGCTTTTTCGTAGACGATATCAACTTCTTCAGGTGTTGCTTCACCTTCCTTCTGGAATTCATATAAGATATCCAGATCCTCAAGCGAGGTACTCACTTGCTGGTAGTAGTCTGTCCAGGTCTTCAGGTCTTTTATCTCTTTAAGGATCCGCTCGGCTGCTTTAGAGTCATCCCAGAAGCCGGGGGATATAGCTTGGTTCTCTTTGTCACGGATCAAGTTTAACTTATGATCAACGTCAAAGGTACCTCCTCAGCGCATCTCTCCGCGCTTCAAGATCCTTCAATTGTTCTGCTGTCATAATTGGATAAGTAAAATATGGTTGAACAATAATCTAGGGAAGCAAAGGTAGACTTTGGCTGAACAATAAAAAATGGGTAGGTGTGGATTTTCCGCTATGTGGGACGGAAAATATCTTCAATATGCTCAATACGAGGCTCGTCCGGGTTATCCATAGAAACAGCGATCAGATCGAATACAACCGGGACTGATACAAGTTGTCGTTCACGAAGGTAAAACTTGGCTACAGCAGCCATATTCTTTTGTTGCTGTTCTGAGAGGCCTTCCTCAGGATTGATATGGGTAGTATTGGTTAGGGTCTTTACTTCGATAAAATGCAACTCAGCGGGCTCTTCCCAGAAGGCTACAATGTCGATTTCCTTCTTTTCCAGCCGGTAATTCCTGTCAAAGACCTTAAATCCATCTTTCTCCAAGTACTCAACCGCAAGGTCTTCCCCTAATTTTCCCAGATCGTGAGTGATTGCCATATTTTTTCAATTGTCAGCATAAAACAGTGACCACCCTCCAAGGTAAGAAATAAAGTTGCATCACTTGCGCCTTTGCATATTCAGTTCCATCTCAAGGGTGATGGTTTCATTCGGTCTGGTGGTGAGATGAAGCATAAGAAGGCGCATTTGTTTTTTGCTGATCTCCCATGCTTTAAAAGTCATTACTTCAGTTCCTCCCAATGTGTCCTGTATTGGCTCGGGAAAACCTCCCCGTATGGTGTCTGAGTCAACACTCCAGTCAAAATCTCTGATCCAATTGTCCTCTATAAACGGGACAACCATTTCAAAATTCCCATCCGTGTCTGAGGTAAAAGCAAGTACTCCATTGTTGATTTCAGTACCTGTTTCTTCCAGAACTGACTGTGTAGTAACGATCCTTGTGTAATCCGTCTGCAATACCAGCCAAATGGCTTCTTTCTTCAACACCCAATTGGCCAGGCGGTCATCTTTTTTGGCACAAGAGGTTAGGAGCACTGCAAAAACCAAGCCTTTAAATATGAAAGATCTCATTTTCTGGGGTCACGTTTCCTTTTGTTGGTAAAGCCTTCCGGGATCAAAAACGATTCCGGGAAGAAGCTTTCTTCTCTGATATAGGAGAGTTCAACGGAGGTGATCATGTCGGGGGTTTTGATCACCTTCATCAATGGTATCCTGCCTCCCAATCCAGGAACCAAAAAGTCGGCTTTGGCACCGTCAAGTCCGGAGTACAGGGTTGTATCTACCCTGAAATCATCACAGACATAATAAAGACTGATTTCCTTCCGGTCTTTGCGGCTGACCTTGTACTCTTGACAATCATATCCCTTTACCTTAACTGTTTTTCCTGTAGGCGCAGCCACAGGTTTATAACCGGAGGTATCTTCATAGTATGTTCGCTGGAAGTAGCGTCTGCCGGGAATGTCAACTACGTATGTGTGATTGGAGTCCCCGATAAAAAGGAATGTTCTCGCGATCCGGCCACCAGTTAACTTGACGATAAAATTGTCCTCTTTGATATGCATTATGATGCCATTAGGAGGCTCATTTTTAAGGTAATCCTGGGCTGATTTCCCAGTAATCCGGACACTGTATTTCACAGTTCCCTCAAAGGATTGACCTCGAAGGCCATAGCTGGAAAGCAACAATGCCAGTAGAAAAAATACCCTGGGATTCACAATATTTTGATCTCTCATAATGTTTGATAAACAGCTTGCAAACTTTAGCAGCCAAGTTCCATATCAGCCAGTTGGTATACCGTTTTAATCCATTTTAGTAACGCTGATCATCTGTAATGGCACAAGTTCCATGCCGAGATTTGATTTACCTCCTTAGAATGGACAGCTACTTCAAATCACCACTCCAATTTCTCTTTGTTCAGAAATGCAGCAATGCCCCGCTGACAATCTTCAGTTCCCCTGGCATGGGCGTTCATTTTAGAAGCAAATCGAAGTGCATCTGCGACCTGAAAGGTTTGGATATCAGCAACCATTTTTTTGGTAAGCTGCATCGAGGAACCAGAATTCTGGGAGCATAGTGTGAGGGCAAAGCCACGGACATAATCCCTTATTTCCTCCGCTGGAACTACTTTATTGATCATGTTGTAGTTAACCGCGGTTTCAGCGGTAATGATCTCACCGCCGAGCAACAACTCTTTGGCTCTTAATTCCCCACATTTGCGGATCAGAAAGACCATTACTATAGCTGGGACGAACCCGATCCGTACTTCTGTATATCCAAATTTCGCATTGGGTATCGAAAAAGAAAAGTCACATACTGTAGCCAGTCCGGCACCTCCTGCTACGGCAGGACCTTCAATCTGAGCAATTACGACTTTGTCACTTCGGTAAATGGCTAGGAACAACTCCATCAAATGGTTAGAGTCATTGAGGTTATCTTCCAGGCTATATTGTTGCAACTGCTTAAGAAAATCCAAATCTGCTCCAGCGCAAAATGCTTTGCCGTTGGCTTTCAAAACGATAACTTTCACACTGCCGTCCCGCTCAGCGGTGGAGAATGCCTTACGCAATTCGGTAACCATTTGAAAATTGAGCGCATTGCGTTTTTCAGGACGGTTAAGAGTGATATATCCGATGCGGTCGCAGACTTCGTACTCAACCAGATTATTTTGCTCCATGGCGGAAAGATAAATAAGAAATAGATGGTTTCCTGAACCATTTGAGGATCTCTTTCCATGTCCACAACCATATAAAGAAGAATACAATGGTTATTAAAGCACAAAATCCCGGATCGTAGAAGGATATCTTGCTCATTTCAGAACCAGGCAAACTACCAATCCAACCACTGATTGCAGTAATGGCCCATAACCAAAAGTCTACCACTCCAAAAATCAGAGAACTCACCCCCGGAACCCACAAGAGACAAGTGCCAAGGACGCCAAGGTTGACCACCAAGGCTACCAAAGGAAGTAGCAGAGCATTGGCAAGTAGGAAATAGGTTGGAAATGTGCCAAAGTGCCAGAATATCAGAGGTGCGGTAAACACTTGTGCTGAGATGCAAACACAAATAGAATCAAATCTGCCTGGTTTTATTTTGGAGAACCTGCGATGGCAAGCCTCTGTTAACAAGGGTGTTAAAATCATAATACCAGCTACCGCGCTGAATGACAGTTGGAAGCCAACTTGAAAAAGTACGCGCGGATCCACAATAAGCAAAAATAAAGCGGTGGTAGCGAGTAGGTTAAGGCCACTGGTTTCCCTGAAGAAAAGCTTTCCCAGGCTGATCAATGAGATCATCATTACAGCCCTGCAAACCGAAGGGCTGCTCCCAGTGATAAAGGCGAACATCCACAACACCAGCAGGATCAAAATGGTGCGGATGGTCTTTCCACTTGGGAGAAGATCAAAAAAAGACAGCAAAGAGCAAAGAAAGAGGTAAATAATGCCAATGTGTAGCCCTGATATAGCTAAAATATGACTGAGGCCTGATTTTCGAAAAGATTCCTTGGTGGCTTGGCTAAGTCCGGACCGGTCTCCCAAGAGCATAGCAACTACAAGGCCTCCGATCTTTTCATCTGGCATCTGTTTGAGAATTTTTCTTTTCAGTTGTTCTCTCCACCTTAATGTCTGCCCTTTGAAGTTCCACTCGTGGCGAACCAACTCTAATGATCTTACCCTTGTGGTGACGAAAATATCCTGGTTTTCCAGGTATTTTTGGTAACCGGGAAATTTGCCAAGCAAGGGGCGAAAAGTCATTTGTGCACGTACGATATCTCCACACTGCGGAGCAAAATCAATTTTGCCATAATAAGTGAGAACCTTTCCGCAAACCGGTAGATCAGAGACCGTTGATTTTAAGCACTCCAAGACAATTTTTTTCCCGAACCGAGTCGCCTTTTCCTCCCCAACCACCCTTGCCTCTATCTGAATAGTACAACCCAGTAATCCATAGATATGGTTGCCCGGTTTTTCCTGTCGTACCACCCCCATCACAACCCCAATGATCATGAAACAGCCTGCCAGCCCAATATTGAAAAGTAATTCCCAGGTACGAGATATTTTTTTTAGGGAGAAGAAAGAGGAGAAAGCGAGCAGGATGGGAAAGAAAGTGAGGAACCACCAGAATAGAGTGGAACCACCTTCCGACAGCAATATACCGGTCGCGACTGAGAAACAAATCAAAATGATGGGCATGAGTCGTATTTTTTTAGACTCATCCAAAATCGACCGAATTAATTGTTGCGGGCTGGAATTATTTTTAGACGGGTAACGGTAAGCCAGGCTCTGTTGTAGGCCGTTTGTCCTAGGGCATTTATCTCTTATCTAGGCTGTACCTAACTCCTGGCTGCACCTACCTCCTGAAAAGATCGTTCAGTAAATCTGCCTGGACAGCGGGAATGTCTGTGTAAGAGGTGAAAACAGTTGGGACAATAGAAAGTGAAAACGGGTCGGACAATAAAGATATAGGCAGTCTTCTCAACATCAACTGTCAGCATATTTGCTTTGAAATGTAATAGGAGTTGAGTAGCCGCAAAGCTCCCATGTACTTTAAATTGAAACTAATAATGTCTCCGACTTTGTATTTATCATTGGTTTCTCCAAGGTCAACAACCAGCATATCTGAACTTGCACCTATAATAGAGATATTATCATCTTCCGGAATTAAATAATCGGTCGAAATGTCGAGTAATCCAACATCGAGAATAGCACGAAAAGACTCTTTTCCATAATCTTCTTCAGCCACATCGAATGTATCACCTGATGGGTTTTCCCCCAGATAACCGATCGGCACTTTTGGTTTTTTTGTGATCTCAATTACTTCTGAGAACAGTCGAATGACTCCCTGTTGCATACCTTCCAGCGGTTTTCCTGTGAGGGCATTATTCCCGAAAAACAATGATTCCCCCACTCTGAAATGATTAATTCCTGCAGGTACCTGTCTCCGTGATAACAAAGGGATAATTACAGAAGTCCCTCCCGTTACCCAGGGAATCTCACGTTCAAATTTGCTTTCGATCAACTGTTTGTAAAGGCTTAGTTGTACCAGTTTATCCTCAGAAGGAAGGACTCCATGCAAACAGTTCAGATTTGCACCTATACCCGTTATCTTAATGTTTGGCAGCTGAAAGACCGAAGCATAAAATTCCAGCAAATGTTCCCCCATTATACCTTCCCGTAAATCCCCCAACTCGATCATGATAATGATCTTGTGCAGTTTCTTCTGCCTTCCTGCTTCCTCCGAAATCAATTTGATGGTATCAAATTCGGTATTAAAACTTGCATCTGCATATCGTACAATATTTTTAATGCTTCTTTTGGCTGGAGGCTTAATATAAACGGTTTCTATTTCAGGGTTTATTTGCTTGACAACCCTTAGGTTACTGATCCGAGAATCGCAAATCTCATTTGCACCCAGGTTGATGAGTTCTTCTATGTAATCTCGGTTCCCGCACAATAACTTTGTCACAACAGCCCACCCCTTGCCGTGTTCTTGAAAGAGGTTATCCAGGTATTCGTAATTGTGTTTTAGTTTGTCTCTGTATAGTCTGATAAATGCCATGGTCAAAATTTCTGGTTGGTTGGTTGATTAGGTTCGGGAAGATTTTGTGCTCTTCCAGGCTTTTTCATTGTCAGTTAAGTCTGAGGTCTTTCTAATCGCATTTCTAAATACTTGTTGACGAAACCCATCTTTTCATACATCAGTTTAGCTGGATTGTCTGGTTCTACATGCAATGCAATACCTCCTTTTGCTAGATTCATGGCCTTATTCATTAACGCTTTCCCGATACCCTTTCCTCTTTTTTCTTTATGTACAGCTATATAAACCAGAATGTTTTCGGGGATATATCCCTGCATTCTGGTATGATTAATGACCACTGACCCTACAATTTCACTACCCTCTAATCCAAGTAGGATCAACCCACCACAGTGTTTTTCAAAGACGAAGTCTATGGCTTTCAGAATGTCTTCCTTGGTATCTCCATATTGGTCGAGGTGTTCAAAAAGAAAATCAGCTATTCGTTCCCTATATTTGGTGAATTCTTCTTTGGCAACGGTTGTATAATCTATCTGTGTCATAATAAGACGGTTTTTAAGTTTATAACTGCTTGGTAATGTTCTGGTATTATCAAATTGAAGAAGCATTCAAAAATGATACAGGCTACCATTGGGTCAAGATTGCCCAGTTTCAGGGAGAAACTCCAATTATGGAGACGGGCAATTATGCAACCGTGAAACCACTGAAGAAGACTGTCAACTCTGGGAAGGAAGTTATCAGCTCTGAAATGCTGGATTCTGCTTTCTGCTTCTTTACCTAAGATAACCCCTCGATTTAAGATAACACCTCAAACAGAGCAAATATACAGATTTTAAAGGGAAGGACTAAATCAATCACTCCAACCTTCAAGCGCAAATTTGGATTTTATGTAACCTCACTTTTTCTGTGTCACCATTCTGTCAATATATCGGTCAGCTATACCTAAAGCTCCATCTACTACCTTAGATACAAGCCATTTAAAGGGTTCGGGCGGAATGGGAAAAGTCCATCGGTCCAGGACTTTCCCCAAAGGATGGGCTTTCCCCTGGACATTCTCCGCGAGGATTTCGCCGACAAGTAAGGTTTGTGGTACGCCATGCCCTGCATATCCGATTCCATAGTGGATGTTGTTGTATTTGCCTGTCACTCCTATACCCGGCATGAAATCAAGCGGAATAGCGATCCAGCCACCCCAAAAGGTAGCTAGCTTTAAATCCTCCAGTTCTGGAAAGCGGTTGCGGAAGACCTTTTCAATCTTAACTGCCATCGTGGGCCTATCCAGATTGCGTAGTTGGCTCCCCCAAGGAATATACACATACTTGCCGCCAGCGATCAGGGTATTGTGCTCAGTGAGGCGGTAGCTTTCCAGTTTTTCATGAGCAGTGTAGATGCCTTCTCTGTTCGGCCAATTCAGGCGGTCACGTTGCTCTTGGCTTAGCGTCTCTGATTCAAACATGCCAGCCCACACCGGAGACATAAACCTTCTCTTCCATCCTAGCTGCATAGTAAATGCATTGGTGGCGAGCACAGCGGAATCAGCTGTGACGGTACCTCCTGCAGTTTCCACCATGACAGGGGCGCTGTTATGGATTCGCACCACCTCAGTCTGCTCATACAACTGGACCCCTGCGGAGATGGCCATCTTTCGAACATTTGAGATCAGCTTTCCAGGATCGAGTATACCGCCTACTGGGTCCAGGATACCGGAGACGAAGGAAGCAGGTATTCCTCGCTCTCGCATTTCGTCCCTGCCCAGAAAACGCAAGTTTAGCCCTAAACCCTTTCCTGCTGCCTGAAGTGCCATTAACCGTTTGTTTTGCCGAGGATGGATGGCGGCATTGATATTTCCATTGCTCACATAACTGCACTCGATCTGGTTGTCACGAATGAATCCTTCCAGGCGCAGCACCGAGGTTTTTGCAAAGTGGCACAGTTCTTGGGCCCTACTCAGCTTGTTGGTCTTGAGAAGCGAAGTGTAGTCTTTACCTATCAGCCCATCTATGTAACCAGAATTGCGTCCGCTGGCACCTGAACCTGCAAATTCTCTTTCTAGAACCGCTACGCTGATTCCTCTTTGGCGAAGATTAAGAGCCGTGTACAATCCTGTGAATCCGCCACCAATTACCACTACATCAGTGCGGAGATCTTCTATGAGACGTGGCTGAAGGTTTTCCGGGCCACTCCACCAGTTGCTATACTTCTGGGTAACAAATTTTGTCATATGATAGATTCTAGTCCAAACCTAAAGTTAGTTTCCACTTGGAAAGATTTCGAATACCGAATTCGTAGCCTGATTCATACATTTTCGTAACCGCATTGTTGTCTTGGGGCGAAAATTGGCTTACATCCGGTTCTATGAGTAAGTCAATAGCAGATTGTTGAAAGACATTGGACAGCAAGTAAGTGGAAGCAAAAAGCATCGATTGCAGGATGCTTGATCCAATTTTTGGGCTAATCTTCTTTTTGTAGAAGGGATTGATATACCTGGCCAGCAGGTTCCAACCTGAGACGGAAGGAGGGAAATTGCCTGTTTCCTTCAATCCAGCCTTGCCAAACGCACTGACCACTACAACTTTACCCGCACCAATTTGGTGGAGTACGTCTGTAGGGCAAGGATTGATGAAACCACCGTCTACCAGCACATCGTCATTAGTAATCACAGGAGGGAGGAGGCCCATTACTGAAGAACTTGCTCGTACCGCCTCCCATACTGCCCCCTTTCGATGCACGATCAGGGCACCGGATTTCAGGCTTAGCGAAGTGCAAAAGTAATTTGTCCAAAGATCCTCCAGCTGCTGATTTCCAAAGAAATCCAGCATAGCTTGGGTGATTCCTTTCCCGGAATAAAGCGATACGATGGGAAATGTCAGGCGGGCCACTTTACGAAAGCGATTCATGCTTTTTGTCACCACATCTGGAATCTCTTTCAGAGGTGGGCGGTTTGCAAATATTGCTCCGGCGAAAGCACCGCCAGAGCTCCCTCCAATGATGTCCATTGGAATGCCGCCCTCTGCCATTGCGTGTAGGATCCCAGCTTGTAAAGCAGATTTGAACCCGCCTCCGCTCAGTGCAAATCCAATTGCATTTCCAGTCAAGAAACGGGCCAGGGTTGCAGTAGTGGAAGAATCCCCTTCGACGAGGTGATGATGCCGGAAAATTTTACGGTTTTCCAGCCATTGGCGGCTTCTTTCCGGGAGCCGTTCTGCACTTGGATGTAGCAAAACCAATTCAACGCGCACCTGATTCGCTTTGTTGATCTCGTCCCACATCCGCAATTCTGCCTTGGTAGGTGGATGAAAATCGGTGTGTCGTGCCAGTAGAACGATACTGTCTGCGCGATAGGCACAGGCTTTGGTCCAGAGATCCCAATTGCCGTCTGAGGATAAGACGGTCATTTCACACTCTGTTTCCAATTCCAACAGTTTGGCCTGTATCTCAGAATGGTCTGAGTCGCCACGGACTTCTGTATCGATTCCAGTGGCTTCCATGAAACTTTTTGCGCTCCAGCACCTGACGGAACGGTATTTCTCCAAACATTCCAGGAACTGACGGGAAAAATCATGTATGCGAATTCCAGGAGATATAGGAAACAACAATACGCTTCGTACCTCGTTGTGGTGAGCAAAAGTAGGCTGTGACCGCTTTACTATGTTTCGGGTGAAATCTGTTAAGGAACTCTTGTGGGACTGGATCAAGTTTATCAAATCGTTACGATCCACTTCCAGCAACACTGAGTTCCGAATGGCCACCACTGTAGCTGTGCGTGGCTGATCCAGAAAAGCGGCGGTTTCACCTACAATCTCTCCCCGTGTAATTTCCCCGATCACCTGTTCTTTCCCATCGTATCTTGTGCGAAAGGAGCGCAGACGACCATCCAGTAATATGTAGGCGTTGTTACCGGATTCATTTTGCTTTAGTAGGGTTTCCCCACATGCGAGGTTGCGGACCTGAGCTTTTTTAAGGAATTCGTCTAGTTGTTCTTCAGAAGAATGTCTGAAATAAGGATTTGAGCGAAGGAGAATATAAGTGTCCATATACAAAGTATATATCGTTGTTTATCCGATTGTGAAAGCCCTTTCTATGAATTTCAAAAGAATTGCAGACCTGTGATATTCATTTGACGATGGTGTAAAAGTGAAATAAATCCTATTTCTTCTTGAAAGCATCTGTCGGTGCCGGAACATAATGCTCCCGGCCTCCTGCTCGTTCATCATCAAATGTCGTAGGAATTGTACAGGCAAGGGTACGATCTTCCCAGGTCTCATGTTGGGTGCCATCATCCACCTTTTCCATGGTGATGCATTCTTCTACCGGGCAAATCAGTGAGCACAGATTGCAACCGACACAGTTTTCCTCGATGATGGTGGGAACGCGGGTGTCACTACCAGGCAACGCAATAGCCTGGTGGGCTCCATCTTCACAGGCGGTATAGCAGAGCTGGCAACCAATGCACTTGTCTGCATCAATGTTGGCAATCACTTGGTGCTTGAGGTTGAGCATCTTCCACTCAACTGCATTCGGCAAGGCCTTGCCAACCATGTCATTCATGGTTGCAAATCCTTTTTCGTCCATATACCGTTCCAATCCGGGGATCAACTCGCGAATGATACCGAATCCAAAGTGCATCACTGCTGTACAGATCTGTACCGTTGATGCTCCCAGCAAAATATGTTCCGCTGCATCCCGCCATGTTTCAATCCCACCGATCCCCGAAATCGGGACATTCACACCGGGGTGCTGAGCACACTCCCTGACCATATTGAGTGCGACAGGCTTCACCGCCGGGCCACAGTAGCCTCCGTTGGTACCGCGTCCATCCACAACGGGGTAGGGAGCAAGAGCATCCAAATCCACTCCAACAATACTTTTAAGGGTATTGATCAAGGAAATTGAGTCAGCGCCACCAGCTACGGCGGCCAGCGCAGGTACGGTAATGTCTGTAATATTGGGCGTCAGTTTAACCACGACAGGGATCTTGGCATATTCCATTACCCATTCCACGATCGTTTTGAGGACCGCAGGTTCTTGACCGACCGCCGAGCCCATACCCCTCTCACACATGCCGTGGGGACAGCCAAAGTTCAACTCTATCCCATCGGAACCGGCATTCTCAACGTCCCGGATGATCTGCCGCCATTCCTCCTTGGTCTCTACCATTAAAGAAGCAATGACCGCATGGTCGGGAAAGTATTTTTTCACCTCTTCGATCTCGCGGAGGTTGTCAGCGAGGGGACGATCCGTGATCAACTCGATATTGTTAAACCCGGCCAGACGGGCATTCCGGTAATTGACTCCACCATAACGGCTGGAGACATTGATAACGGGTACACCCAGGGTTTTCCAGACTGCGCCTCCCCAGCCTGCTTCAAAGGCTTTCATAACCTGGTAACCTGAGTTGGTGGGTGGTCCGGAAGCCAGCCAGAAAGGGTTGGGGGCTTTTATGCCTGCAAAATTGACTGAAAGATCTGCCATTGTATCTTTTGTATTAAGCTCCGGTAATGTATTGATGATGTATCTCTTGTATTAAGCTTCGGTAATGTATTGATGAATGCCGTGGGCGGCGACTTTACCCTCGGCAACAGCATTGACCACTTCTGCTCCACCGTTCACAGCATCACCCGCAGCGAAGTAATGGGGGTTACTTGTTTGGTACGCTGCATTGACCTTGATACAGCCATTGTGTTCCAGGTCGAGCCCTTCGATCTCTCCCAGGAATTCGATTTGCTTTACCTGTCCAGTAGCCAAAATGACCATTTCACAGGGAACGAAAAACCCCGACCCCTCGATAGGGTGTACCCTGCCATCCACTACCTCAGTGCGGACCAATTCTACACCTTCAACTTTGTCAACGCCTCTGATCGCGATGGGTTGTACATTGAAGAGCCCTTTGACCCCGACATCTTTAGCCAGATCGTATTCAAACGGATACGCCCCCATTTCGTGCTTGGCACGCCGATAGGCAAGGGTAACATTTTCCGCTCCCATCCGCGCACTTTCACTGGCTGCATCCATGGCCGTATTTCCGCCACCGATCACCACTACATCAGAAGGGATGGTTGTTGCTGCATGTTGCATCCGCAACTTTTCGACGAACTCGGTCGCCCCCGTCACCTGTGGGAGGTCAATTCCGGGTATCTCAGGGAGCCACGTATTACCCAGGCCAATTCCGAGAAAAACAGCGTCATAATCAGTTTCAAAACCCTTCAACACTTCGCTGTCAACAGGGGAGTTACAGGTGATAGTGAATCCGAACTGTTTTTGCAGGTACTCCACTTCTTCAAGAGCTTCCTCGTTGGTGATCTTATAAGGTGCAACCCCATAAACTGTCAGACCGGAGGGCTTTTCCTTAGCTTCGTAAACATCAACAGTGTAACCCAGCAAGCGCAATTCGCAGGCAACGGACAGGCCTGCAGGTCCCGCACCCACCACTGCGACTTTTTTCCCATTATCAGGTGCACATTGATAGAGCTTTTTATTTGAAGAAATGACCTGAGCGGTAGCCATGGATTGCAAACGTCCGATCTCGATCGGCTTGATATGCTGGTGGTTGAAGACACAGGCCCCTTCACAAAGGACCTCGGTCGGGCACACCTTTCCGCAAGCATGTCCCAGCCAGTTGCTGTCATAGATGGTTTTGGCCGCCCCGTTGAGGTCTCCCGTATGGATTTGCCGAATGAACAGTGGAATATCGATTCCCGTCGGACAGGCATTTACACAGGGAGCATCATAGCAGAAGAGGCAGCGTGAACTTTCGTAGTATGCCTCTGTACTGTTCATCAGTGGCTTGAGCTGCGCAAAATTAGCTTCAAATTCCGCTTTGGTTGTGGGTCTTTTCAGTTCCGCCATAGTGATAGATCGAAAAGTGATTGGTTCTGGAGCGATTGTTGAACAATCTAAGTTCTGGTTCCTGAAATGTTGCTTAGAGATCTGTCAAACTGCCATAAGTTTCGGGACGGCGGTCCCGGAAGAATTGCCAGGTCGCACGGACTTCTTCGATCATGTCCAGGTCGAATTCAGCGATCAGCAACTCGTCATCGTATTCGGAAGCCTCTGCAAATATCTGACCGCGAGGATCAACGAAATAGCTGGTTCCATAAAACCTGCCCAAGTCCCAGGGTTTCTCTTCACCCACCCGGTTGATACATCCCATGAAATAGCCATTGGCGGCTGCATGTGCGGGTTGTTCCAGTTTCCAGAGGTACTGGGAAAGGCCGGCTACAGTGGCGGATGGATTGTAAACGATCTCCGCACCATTCAGGCCGAGAATGCGTGCGCCTTCAGGAAAGTGACGGTCATAGCAGATATAGATGCCGATCTTGGCATATTTGGTCTGAAAAACCGGGTAGCCTGCATTTCCTGGCCTAAAGAAAAACTTCTCCCAAAAGCCAGCTATGTGCGGAATGTGTGTCTTGCGGTATTTGCCCAGATAAGTACCATCTGCATCAATGACAGCCGCAGTATTGTACAGAAGGCCGGGCTGCTCCTTTTCATAAATGGGAACGATGATCACCATGTCATATTTCCTGGCATAAGCAGCGAGACGCTCCGTGGTCGGGCCCGGAACGGCTTCTGCAGAAGCATACCAAGCAGAATCCTGGCCGGGACAAAAATAAGGTGTGTTGAATATTTCCTGGAGGCATAAGATTTGTACTCCCGCATTTCCAGCTTCCTCAATGTAAGGAATATGCTTGTCGTACATTGCCTGTACGATCTCCTCTATTGTACCTTCCCCTTCTGTCATGGGAAGACTCATTTGAATAAGCCCCGATTTTACTGTTCTTGGCATATTTATATGGGTGGTTTTGGTTCAAATTTGATAAACAGATGCAATATTAAAATCAATAGATGCAATGCTGAAGCCCCGGAGTGCTTTCCGGGCCAACTTCCGGACCAAAATACTATTTAGCAACTGACTTCACAACATCGTAAGAACACTGGTCATACTTAGGCATATGATAGAGTCTTTCCCCGTCGGATAAATTGGCCATAGCCCTGCGGCACTTTGACTTCACCTCCGTCGATGGCCACCTGGCCCCTCAACAAGACAGTCTTAACCTTTCCCTTCAGCTTCCAACCCTCATAGCCGCTGTAATCAACGTTCATGTGGTGGCT
>JBFGVE010000060.1:0-15869 GCA_041565275.1 Bacteroidia bacterium | reverse complement strand
TTTCCGGTTCCCGCTGCGCCGGAAACCTTGGCCGGGCCCCGGAAGTTACCCTCTACCAGCTTTCTTTGAGATGGGTGCAAATACCGTTTCCATTTGCGCACTTCACCTGTAAATAGCTCGTTCAATAATTCATCATCGGAAACCTCGATAAAACTCCGCTGGTTGTTGGGGCTGTTGAAGGCGTCTTCCTGGCTAGATGATTCTATTTTTCCGTCTTCGACATCTTGAATAACAGTTGCCAGCTCGACGCCATCAGCAAGGTAGAATAGATTCTCGAAGGCATCTTGTGGCAGGAACTTCTCCAGGGCTTCAAGATCAGACAGGTCGGCAAGGCCCTGGACTGATGGCAATAACACTTCCGGGACCCCCACCCGTAATAAATCCTTGTCCCGGTATGCTGAAAACAGGCCGTTCCCGGGAGCCGTGTCATGATACTCTGCAGTCGGCGTGGAACAAGGAGCATCAATTGCCTCCGGGGAGGTAAAGACCTGGAAGGACTGCAGATGGTCATTCCATTCAAAGACTTTGTTCCTGGCCCAGGCCATGGCCTCATCGTGGTTGTCCACCCAAAGCAGGTGGTACATATCCCCGGTTACAGGAGCATGAAGAATAGCCCGGTATTTTTGTGAGATCCTGGCTGTTCTTAATTGCGGATCCTTGAAAGTCGAAATAGGCTCCAAGTGAATCGCTGCAGACTTGGAATTGGCCCTGAATTTCTTGATAAAATCAACTACTTTCTCCTGTATCTTGCGGGGCAATTTCAGGTTTGAATCCCAGAATTTGTCGTATAGGATGATCTTCATTTCCTGATCAGATTAAGGTCAAGTTGGTGAATAAAAAGAACGGTATAACCCTGTTTTTCAAACTCAGTGATATGGTCTTCCTTTGGTTCAATGACGAGTTTCAGCCAATCAAAACCGAAGGCCGCTTCGGCGACAATGCGGCCACCTTTTTTCAGTACGAAATCAGCAACTTGCTCCGGGTGAATATTTAACCGGCCCAGATGGTCCAATAGGGGATGGAATTCTTGCTCAAAATACCCCTTCCACTCTTCAATGACCACAGCAGGTATGTGTTCTTCTATCTTCAGCTCCATGTTTGCAACCAGTGTAATGGACTCCTGATCCATTTCCAGGCTGGCATCCCGGAGAAAGAATTGAAAAGCATTGAACCACCTCCAAAAATTCTCCCAACTCTCTTTGTTAATGCTGTTGCCAATCACGCGGTCTATTCGAATTCCTCCAATGGGCTTTAAGGTTTTCAGTTCCGAAAAGACACGATAAACAAAACCAAGCTCCGATTCGATCTTAGAGAGATACAAGCACGCATCGCTGGACTTGAAAATGGCATTTGGATCTACCTCAGAGAAGTCCTTTACATATTTTGCAGCTTCTGTCAACTCGAAGGAAGGTTTGCCAAATTCAGTTTGGAAACAGGAGAGCCAGGAGTCAAAAGCATATCGAATATCTTCTTCCGGTCCATAATTGGAAAGCAACCAGGCCAGTCTTTCCATACTGTTTGAAGCGGTCAAGAGCGGTAAACCCTTTGCAATGGGATGCTTTTTGATTTTGTCATTGACGGACCGATTGTCAGAGAGCTGCCTGGAAAGCACATCGATCTCTTCTTGCTCAAAATGGTCAAGGTCCGACCACCCCATTACCCAGCACAGATATTCTCCGGAGTCGAGCAAGCCCATTCGCCGCTGGAGATCAAGGTCAAATCCATAATGATCGGCACTGGCATGGTAGTAATACCCATCCAAGTATACCGCGATGGATTTGAAACCGTGGAGGGATTCCGGCCCGACGGGATTGTCATCCACGCTGGCAAAGGTACACTTGATCAAAAAGTCGGGACGGGTGGCATACTGGACCCCGTGAATGGCTCCCAAGGAATGCTGAGGTATTACAAGGTAATCAAAGTACCTCTGACCATTCCTGATCTGAAGGCCATACCAAATCTGTCCTGCCTGGTTGATCTCCGTCCATTTCCAATCTTCTTTCAGGGCTTTTTTCCTATCACAGAGCGTGTTCATAGCCCGGACAAATCGATTTTCAAGCTCTGATTCTTCAATTTTGCCGCGTTGGACAATGGACCCCAGACCATAGGGCCGAAAATCCCAGTCCCGCGTTGCATCCAGGATCTTTTGAAAGATTTGCTCAGCACCCTTTCTGCTCAGATCTTCCTGGATGTATTGATTGGTATAGGTAAAGATGCAGTGATAGCATCCGTCTTTCCCCTCGTGCTGGCAGTGACATTCTGCAATTGCCTCAGATGCCCCCCTGATCAATTCCGTAAAGGAATCAGGCTGCAGCAGTTTTTCCAGGTATCCGGTCCCTCCCGGGATCTGGTCGTACATAATCAGGAAACGGTCGGTTTTCAGGCTCTGGGCATTGAATTCTGAATAGTGGCTGATCTCGATATGTTGTGGATTGCCCTTGAAATACCGCTTCAAGCCCAATTGGATCCCCGCCATGAACATGGCCACCTGAGCCTCATGCTCCAGTTCCTGCACTGGTAGCAGGATCTTGATCGCCTCGGTTTGCATCTTCCTATACAGATATACCTCCGCAAAAACCGTATCCTGCTTGCCGTTATAGGCCTTGTCCCGGTATTTGCAGTAACTGTAATGATAATGCCTGGCTTCTTTTGGCTGATTGTTTTCGTAGGTAGTGGAGGAGGACCGTCCGCAGTATTTACAGGTAATAAAACCATGAGCAGAAACCCGCTCAGAATTCATTTCAGACGTTCTTCCCCCCATGAATTCAGCAATACCTGTGTTTACCTGGAAGATTTCAACATTGCTGACAAACTCAATCCCGAAAGGAATGGATTCCAGGACCCAGGCGCCGCCGGAGGATTGATCAGGGAACCTGAAATGGGTTGAGATCGAAGAAAACTTAGCTTCCCGCTCGTCTTTTGAGTCATCCAGGGCAGAGACAGCTTCATCATTGAATGACTTGACCATCTTGAGCCGGGCAAAATGATGTTGGTTGGAGTCCGCCGACCAGGATTCATGGCCACATTTCGGGCAGGGACCCGGAACGGCTTTCACCGCTTCTTCGAGGTGATCGCAGTTGGAACAATATCGGAAAACACTCACTTGGTCGGGATCATTCCAATTGAGTATGTTCAAGCCAGTGACCCGGAGTTTTTGACCCTGTGTATAGAAATAATTGTCCGGGGCCAGTTCCCGGATGGCACTCCTGGCAGGACGCACCAATTCGATGTCTTTTGGAATGGGAACCGACTTGCTGCCCTCACTCTTTCGAGGCATTACGCGGGCGTTCAGAGTTACCCCGGTTTCAGGAAAGGCATAGTTGGGCAACACACCCGCGTTGGTCATGTGTTCCAGTACACGCCGCTTTTCAATCGTCTTGATCGTCCCGTAAATCGCCCGGGATTCCCGTACAAGCATGGTGTGGTCATCGTCGCCTTCCTTTAGTTCGCAGGTCTTGATATATTCTTTGATATCCTTGCTCTTTTCACGCAATTGATGGTATTCCTCCTTGAGGACTTCGAAGGTCCGGCGCTGCTTCAGATAGAACGCCTCATGCTTTAATTCAATTGCCAATGCATTGAAAACTCCAGGTTGGATCTCCCCGTGGTAGATCGACCGGAACTTTTTCAAGAGGTCGCTTTCTTTCGATTTGATAAAGGAAAGAATCCGGTTAAGAAAAAACCGGGAGTCTGTCAGGTCCAGGGTAACCAGACCCAGCCAACGAACCAAACTGGGAATGACGTTCAATTCAGGGTTTTCAGAGGTCCAGGTATCGATGCAAAAGGCAAAGAAATGGCGGGCCAGGATCTCTTTGGCATCAAGATAGCATCCCGGAGTCGAAACCGTCCCTTCCATCATTTCCGTCGGCCCTTCATAGTAGAAAAGATCATGTGGTTGGTTCAGAGAGAAGTTCACCAACAAAGCTGAACCGGAAGCTCTGCCTGCACGGCCTACCCGCTGCAGGAAATTCGCAGGCATCGGGGGAACAGACGTGTTCATGGCTACGTCGAGATCACCGACATCAATGCCCATCTCCAGCGTACTGGTCGCTACGAGCGCATTGAGTGAATTGAATTTTGGACGTTCTTTGAAGCTCCTTTCCTTGTTCTCCCGATCTTTCCTTTCCAGTATCCCGGTATGTTCGGCTGCATAGATCCTCGGAGAACGCTGCCGGTTGTATACCATCTGGTAATAATTTTCCTCGATCCCGGCGGGATTTTCCCGGTATTCACCTGTACATCGATATACCATGCATTTGGCTCCTCCCGGAGCGAAAGACTGGGATGCCAGATGCAGGGTATGGCCGCATCGCTGACAGGAATATTTCCGGATGTCAGCTGAAACGAACAATGCTTCCGGCTTAAGGGCATGGCTGACCAATTGGCTTCCCTGGACCTTGTCCAGCAAGGAAACTTCCTCCCCGATCAAAATGCGGATCAATTCTGCCAAAAACTCATTCAGCGCATCCACGTAGTTGGGAAGGAGCAAAAACGACTTTTTGAAGTGGCTGTGATACCAATTCCCACTCTTGGAAAAAGTACTGTCCACCAGGTCCCGGCTTTCGGGTTGAGCAGTCAGCATCTTGGGAAACCGTGCCTGTTTTCCATAGCGCGGATTGAGATAGTGCTGGCCGTCGCGCATCCAATTGAGGTCCCAGAGCCGGAAATTGCCAGTGCGGAACTTAGAAAGGTAGGCATGAGAGATTCCCCCGCGGATACGTAACCGGTTCAGAAATGTAAACAGGAACCTCTTGAAATCAGCCTTTGCCATTTGCTGCATGTGGTTCTCCTTCAGCCAGGGCTGAAGCAACTCCCAGGCAGCATCCAATTTCGCTTCTTCGATCCCAATCGCCGAGCTTCCTGTTTTCTCCAGGGTTCTGCCGATGATTGAATTGTAACCAAACTCCGATGCGATTTCCCATTGTACCCGGAGGTCAAATTCCCGAATAAACAGTGGATCGAATTTCCCATTCTTTTCCTTGTAATCAGCAATATTGACCTCTCCCCTGTGTTTGGGCGGAAAGAATTTGTACAGATATGCTTCCAGGGCTTCTTCCGGGCCTTCAGCCGCATTCGCTTTCCAATGTGTAATAAAATCTCTGGCCAGGTCATTCAAAGGGAGGTTCCCGCCATGCTTCTTAATCACCTGCTGAAGGGCCGACCTGAAGGAAAAGCGATAATTCCGGGCCTCTAGGAAGCCTGCCTGGTGGGCTGCATCCTGGACACTGTTGGTGAAGGCCAGTAGTTTTCTGCTTTTTTCAGCCCGAGGGTCCAGGTCGGAGGCCAACACCTGACTGGTGGCGATAGAGGAGAGCGTCGCCACCCGGGTACCGATAATGTTTACCGTATTTCGGGTATTGCATTCCGGACAAAAATGCTCGGTATAGCGCCGGTCACTTTTGCTGGTTTTCGTTTTTTGATAGGCGATGACCGGGGTACGGCTCCCTTCTGCCTTTTCGTAAAAATTAAGATCCCGGTTGCCCAGGAATACATTGTATTGTTCGGAAGCCTGGTATTCTTCATTGGCTTCATGAGCGGGGGCATGGGTGTTGAAGAAAAACAGATTCTTATGGTTCTGGAAAAAGTGGGCGTAGGTATCCAATACATCCGGTTCAAACCGGCGCTTGTTTTCGTGCTTCACCCCCAGCCAGCCACTGGCACCGCATTCCCGGCAGAACCATGCCGGCAAAGCCGCGGCTTCATCCATTTCCGGATCTGCCTTATCCCGCCAGGTGAAAGCAGGCTCCTCCTGGACCAAGCGAAGCAATCCGCTGACTTCTCTGATCCACAACTGGACCTGCAGGTTCAAGAGCGGCATGGAGAAATCTTCGGTTTCCTCCAGCTTGGCCGCCGCCGTCAGGGCCAGCAGGGATTGCAAAACTGCTTCCTGCGGACTGAATTCTCCTTCGGGGTCCCAATTGCCGATTTTACGGAATTCGCTGTTCCGGGAACTCATTTCCAGGACCAGGTCATCGAAAAGAATGATTCCCTCACTGCAGATTGCTACCAGGTCCGCAAAACAGGTCAACGCTTTGAGCGCCTTGCCCAGGCCTGCGGATGAGATCATCGGGTCGATCTGCCAAAGCTCAAATTGCTTGACCAGGAAGGTATCATAATCCTCTTCCCGGCTAATCCGAGCTTTCCGAAGTGCATAAACGCTGGGCAATCCCGCGACCAACTCTTCCCTTTCTTTTTCGATGAAGATGGAGGGGCTCAGGCGCGTTTCACCGATGATAGCGGCTTCCTCGAATTGCTCCCCGAAAACGGTACTGGCGTACTCTGCAAGGAGTTGCCTGGCATCCGGGCCCGTACCGATGGTAGCGGAGGTTCCTACCGGGCACAACTGCCCTTCTTCGACATTCAACTTCAGCTTTAGCCGCCGGATCAGGTTGGCCACATCGGTGCCCTGGGCACCGTCGTAAGTGTGGAGTTCATCCAATACCAGGAACCGCAGCAAGCCCGGATCTTGCAGGTTGCAGGTCCAGAGGGCATGGTAATTGGACCGCATCAGTCCATAATCCAGCATCCGGAAGTTGGTGAGCAAGATATCCGGAGGAGAATCGAGAATTGCATTGCGGTTCTCAATAATATTGTTGGGCCCCATGGCTTTGGGGTATTTTTTTGCATCCTTTCCTTCCCCAATGAAAAGGCCCGCCGTCACCTTGCCCCGCAGGCGGTCATCCTTGTAAATCACCTTGGCCATCCTGGCGGACTGATCCGAGGCCAGGGCGTTCATGGGATAAAGGATGATCGCCTTGATGCCTTTGCGATGTGATTCCTGCAAGCAATAATCCAGCAAGGGGTATAAAAAAGACTCTGTTTTACCCGACCCGGTACCGGTGGTTAGCAAAGTCGCTTCCGGTCCGTGTCCGTCCCGCGCCGAAAGCCTGCGAAATGCTTCCGCCTGGTGATGGAACGGGAGGAAACCGGGAAGCACTTCAAGCGGAAGGGCTTCCTGTTCCTTTTTGGTAACTTTCTCAAAGGGAAGCTTCAGGGAGACGTAGGGCCCTTTGAAAATACCCGTGACGGGGTCCGTTAGAAATTTGTAAAACGCTTCCCCCACTTCCCGGTCCTTGAACCCGAAGGTGGCCTTGAGGTATTCCAGGATGGAAGCTTGGATTTCGTATGCTTGTTGGAGGGCTAGCATTTTGATCTGGTTCCCATTTTATTGTGTCTCCGATTGGTTGAGCTCAGTCTCGATCATTTCCACCAGGAATTCGGTTTGCCCCCCTGCTTGCCCTGTTCCGGACAAAGCATTCACTTCAAGCTCAAAAAATGCCCAGGCCCGCCTATAATCTGCCACCCGGTCACAACGATCAAAAGGCGCATAATAGATGCGTTCTTGCTCGCCGTAGAGCTCGGACTTCTTCGGGTCGATGATATGACGGATAAAACCTTCCTCCGGGCCGCGGTACATCATGCCCTTTTCACCTTCGTATGTGCGCTCTTCCACGAATTTCACCCCTTCCCGGCGGATCCCGGACCTGGGATCAACAGTCTCGTTTTCAGGGCCATAGACCCGGATGACTTCCCCGGGTTGCACCAGCTCTCCACGCAGGCTTTCCCAGGCCTTCCGATCAACCCCGGTGCCAGTCAGACCGCGGCTAACGGTATAGACGATCTGCCCCTTGGCGTCGTACCAGGTGTCGTCTTCGTTTTGCTGCAGGACAGGGAACTGGACCTCGTAAATGAGGATGAGTTCATCGAGGGTAAGATCAAAGGCCATCGCGGTGAGGACGTCGATCTCCACCAGGGCCATGCGGCGCTCGTAGGGGTTCCGCAAAGGGGTATGCCACGACCATTTTGATTGAAGAGATTTGAACCTAGAAAATCTCAAATCTGCCGAACTCCATTTTTTTTTGTTCCAAGACTCACTAAATGTCGCCTTCCACAATTCTGCATAACTCCCAGTTAGCAGATTCAATCTAGCCACTCGTGGAAGGAGGAACTCTTGGAAATTAAAAGGTAATCCGAGTGGAAAACTATTTACCGTACTTTCATACAAATCCGTTCTGCCCGTAGATTTGATATAAAAATCGATGACAAGGGAATTGGATATTCCACAAAACTCCATAAGAGTTTTTCTATCTTCAAATTGAAATGAAATTACCGGATGGATATGAGTGGTTTCTGGATGGCTAATACCGCCAATTAATGAGCGCTCTGAGGCACTACCAAATCTTCTCCTAAAAGTCACCCTGTTGGTTTCATGCCAGGATAGTTCAGAAATTGAATCAAAATCCTTCAATTTCTCCATGAACTTGCCATCCGGCACATAATTCGTACGGGGCACAAAATCCTCCCCAATCCGCTCCAAGTCGATCTCGTCGTAGTCTGAGTTTTTTTGGCAGACTGCTCTCGGGGTTTTATAAAGAGGATTGCCTACAAAAAAGTGCGGGCCGGAATATATCAACTCATTTCTCTCAATATCCGGCCACTTCGTTTGGCGACGAATGATGCCGGCATTTACGGCATTGGTTTCATCCCAACAGACGGTTGACTTACATTCCACGTCTTTCACCTTTCCTGGGAAATTCCCCAGTTTTTCGAGCACACTCAATATCTGCCGCGAATGCACCGAAACCAGCTTGGTAGTTTCCCATTTGTCAGAATTCTCAAAGGTCCGGGCCAAAACACGGAGCTCTTCTTCTGTGAAGCGCAGCAGTCTGTCCGAATGAGGCCGCAGGTTCCAGACCATTTTACCTTCAGCCTCATCAAAAACTTTGTAGCCACCACAATTTCCGGAGCCATTGTGTGCGAAGCACCCGTCAATTGTTGCCGGGTGAAAAAGGTTGTTGATGGAAAGGAAATCCACGGTTTTAGCTCCGCCTGAATAGACATGTGAACCATAGATCGTTTCATGATGAACTTCGGCGAAAAGGGATAACTCATTCTTAAACTGGAAATGATATTTCAGCCGTGGATACAATGCTTTGCGCAGCGGTTGCCCTTTGGGATCGTCAAAAACGGATTCCGGCTCGATGATCCCGGCATATCCTTTCGGGGCAGTGAGCCTGAAAGCGTTTTCCAAAATGCATTTGTAGAGATTAGTTTGCTGCCCTTTGAGTAAAGGAAAGTTCTGGAAGGCATTAAGGAACGTCGAGCTACATTCTGCTTCCAGGGCTTCGTCGAAAAAGTTGTTTTCCAGGTCGGCATCTTTCAGCAGTTCATCCCTTATCTTCCGCAATTCTGAAGAAGAAGTATTGCGGATAAGCACTTCTGGCATCTTCTCACTGAATACCCCTTTTTCGTGGAACTCCAGCTTCACCCAGGGTGGGTTACCCACGATCACATCAAAGCCTTCCCGTTCGCGGAAGACCTCGTGGAATTCCAATTCGTAATGAAAGAAGCGGTAGCGCTCGGCATAGTCCTGGACCAAGGCGAAACGTTGGTTTTCCCAAAGTCCGCTCCGGTTATCGAAGGCGCGGATAGCCCGCAGGTTTAGGGCCTGCTCCCGTTGTTTGGCTTTCCGGCGGGATTGCCCCTGTTTGTGCTGCGTACTGCCACCAAATAGCTGCCCTTGCTCCGCCGGTGAAGGAAAGCTACCGGTTCCCGGAGTTGTGGTTTCCTTTTGCCGGGTTTCCCGGACTGCGTCGGCCAAGTCCATGTCCAGCAGCCGGGCCAGGTCTTCCAGCCATTCCCGTCGGCTGGGCAACTGTTTTGCTTTTCGGAAATCCCAAAACCAGAGGGCGCACCAGTAGTCCATGACCATCTTGAGCTTGAAGTAAGGAGAATTGTCTTTTTCTCGCTGGGCCAGCAGGCCGGCTTTCTGCCCATAGGTGGAAAAGGCTTCGAGCACGCCTTCGTCGGCTTGACCCCAGATAGGGATGGCGGTCCCGGTGGCTTTCCGCAGGATCTGCTGGAAGCGATACTGGTCTTCCAACAAACCGTCGATTTTATCGCTGAGCGCCTGTAGCCGCAGATATTCCTCTCGACGGATATTGGCGGTAAAATCAGCCAGCCATTTCTTTCCCAGGTTATGTGCAGCGGGGTGCTTTTCTTTTAGCAATTTGATGCCCAGGGAGGCCAGCATGTTTCTGTCCGGGAGGAGGAAATGGTAGATCTCTCCCGGCTTACGGTTGAGTTTGCCCTTTTTGAATTTCAAATGTCGCGGGGCTTTCTCCCACCACTTCTTTTTCTTTGTATCGATCCGCTGACTGCCCTTGACTTTTTCTTCCAGGAAATGTTTCGGGGCATAGACTTTGAGCCAGGCTCCCACCACGGCATTCCCTGCACCGAGCCTGTCCCCGAAAAAGGGCGTTTCCATGTCCTTATGGATAACATTGAGCCAAAGTGAAAGCTTGCCCAGTTCGATAGCCGTGGGGTTTAAGTCCACTCCGTACACATTGTGCGTGGCAATGTATGCCTTTACCCGCTGAAGTTCCTCCCGGTAGTTTGCTGGGGCAATACGCTTTTTCAGTTCTCGCTGCCGGGCGTCAAGATAGGCTTCCGCCAACTGGTTGATCACCTCGTTGTGAAAGGCAGCGGCACCCATCGCCGGCTCCAGGACCTTCAGCTCCAGGAGTTCCGAAGCAGCGATCCGTTCTTTTTTGGGTACCGGAGGATCGTAGCTCTCTTCCGGTCTGCCTTTGAGCTTGTTGAGGATGAGCTTAAGGGTATATTTTACCGTCGTACTGGTGAGCACTTCGGGGGTATAATAGGAGGCACTTTTCTGACGGTCCCGGCCACTTAGGCGGTAGATGTATTTGCCTTTGGGAATGACTGTCATCTTGCCAGCGCTGTCGTGCAGGACCTCTTTGTCTTTGTCGAACTCGTCCAGGCGGCTGCGGGGGACAACGTAGGTACCGTCCTGGGGTTTGTTGGCCTTGTGCACTTCGATATAATCCCGGTCCGCGAAGAAGCCACGGTAAGCCAGCAGGCCTTCGTACACGCTGCCCAGTTGGTTGATGCCCAGGCTGGCATAAGAAATACGGCCTCGGGACTTTTTGCCTTGTACCTGTGACAGACTGAGCCGCTCGATGATCTTTTGCCAAATGAAATTCCGGAATTTGACCCTATCCAGGTGATGCAGGCTACTGTCATCGAACAAGGGAGAATCCAGGTGACGGATGGAAAAGCTTTTGTTGTTTACCTCACCTTCCCGGTAGCCTTTGCCCAGCAGACGAAATAATGTGGTCAGCGATTCGTGGAAGAAATACCCATTGAGGCTTTCTTCGGACTGCAGCTTGACTTGCTCCAGGTCCCGGAGGATCTCCAGGCTGTAGCCCCGCTCATAGGCTTGGTCATCCATGGGAAGGATGTCCAGTTCGCCGGCCCTGGACTCGGCGTAGAAAATGAACAGCAAACGGTAGACCATTGTGAGACAATCGTTTTTCATCTCCCCCGCAAAGTCGCGGGAGAGGCCCTGCACGTCGATGCCGTTTTCTTGCATGTACCAGACAGCTTCATTTGCCAAGCCCTCTACGGCCAGGATGATTCCCTCTTTGAGGTCTTTGGTGACTTCATATGCGCTCTTGTGGGAAGCTTCGTCCAGTTGCTCCATGAGCACCAGCCCTGCGTCAGGGGCAATGGCCTCTTTGCCGGCAAGGAAGTAGAACAGGGAAAAATAGTCGGGGACCAATTCTCCTTCGGCAAAGAGTTCTTCCAGCTGGAAACGGAGGTAGCTGCCGCGGAACCACTTTTCGTAATGCAAGAGAAAGGCTTCGTTCCCTGCCAGCAGAAGCACATATTGGGGGCGCCTGCTTTGCTCAACCAGGAAAAGGGCGGAAACAGCTTCATTGATGATGGAGGGCGTCAGGCTGACAGAATCGTCCCTGAAGTTAAAGACGTTGGCCCACTGGCTGCGGTGCCATTGCTGCTCGAAGATGCCTTTGGGGCTTTCCTCTCCGCTGGGGATGAGGGCCTGCATTTCCATCACAAAAAGGTGGGGTTGATTCCCGCCCCGGTAAAGCACCTGGCGGACCGGGACGCCTTCGTTTTCGCGATCCAGGGGGTATAGCTCCCTGTACATTTCAGGGTTCTCTTCGTAGCCCAGCGCTTTGAGGACCTCTCCGTGGAAAGCATGGGTGATGGTGACCCTGTCTTTGGTCCGCAGGTTGCCTTCGAGGCAAAGGTTCTTGTATTCAAAATACTTTTGACGCAGCCCCCGCATCTTTTGATTAAGGGCTTTGATCTGCTCGCTTCCATAGCCTGATTTGGCCTTTACCTGCTTCAGGAAGTCCTCGTTGAAGAAGTTGGTGGAGAAGTAATCGCCTATGTTTTCGATGAACTTGAGCATGGTTCGTCGGTTCCTCGTATTAGTTGAAAAATACAGCGAGCAATTTCAGGTAAGCATCGTGCTGCAGGGCGGCCATGTCCTTCACGTATTGTGACTTTTCGTGGAAAATTGTTTCGATATGTCGGCTGGCTTCTTTTCTCCGGGAGCGCAAGAAAATGGTGTCGGGTTGCTCCTCGAAATCTCGTTCCAATTGTTGGGTGGCGTCCCTTTGCCATTGTGCCAACTGCTCCCGGTAGGATTCAGCTTTGTTTTCCATGGCTGCTTCGGCAAGTTGTTGCTTTTGCCCCATGTGCATGGTTTGCCCGATTGAGACGGCCTGTGACAACTGTTGTTTTAGGCTAGCCAGCATTTCACCGGAAATGGCCTCGGTGTAGAGGTCGTCAGTCAGTTCATATGAAGAGAGAAAACCCTGCAAGCCCATAGGGCGACACGCCTGGCTTCCATCGTCTTTCAGGCCTACTACGAAAAAATCAGATATGACCGCCTGGCCCAACTGGTTCGATGCTTGCCCGTGAAAGACAAAATAGCAATGCCCGGAAGGGACCTTCTTGGTCTTTGCGACCAGGGCTGCATCTTTGGATACACTGGCCTCTAGTTTGGTCATAAGGTATCGAACCACCGGGTGAAGGTCATACATTAGTTGGAACTTTGCCCACTCGCCTTTTTTCTTTCGCGCTTCAGCAATGGACTGCTTCACTAATTCCCGGTCCACGGTCAGCTTGAAGGCCTCTCCACGCTTGGGTTTGGCTTCGGGCGGGAGATCAAACAGGATGTGGTCGATTTCCCGGCTGTTGACCACAGTGACCAGGTCTTCATTGTCCAAAGTAATCCCTGCCGTATTCAATGCTCCTTTTGCTTTCAGGTGCCGGATCATGGCGGCATAGTAGTCCATGTCCCTCGAATAGAACGAAAAAGAAGGCTCGATGGGCTGATCCGTGATGATGGCTTCCGTGGAATCGTCCTCGTCTTCCCACAAAGAAACCAAGTCGAATTCACCTAAGTCCGCATCTTCAAGGTTCCCGCTTTCGGCAGCATTTTCCATCATCCTGCCTGTCATTTCCTCTTCCTTTTTGGCGTTGTACAACTGCATTACCGCCCCTGAGTCCCCTAAGGTCCGGTATACTTCTTCCTCTTTTTCCATGATGCGGTTGATGATGTGAAGGTCTGTTTTCAGGCCTTCCAAATCGGACTCAGAAATCAGGTAATAGATATAAGGAGTATTGGTCTGCCCGTAACGGTCGATGCGACCGTTCCTTTGCTCCAGGGTGATCAGGGACCAGGGGATATCGTAATTGAACATCCGGTGGCAATAGTAGTGCAGGTTCACGCCCTGTGCTCCGGCATCGGATGTCAGCAGGATGCGAATGTCCGAATCCGCTTTGCCAAAGTCTTCGATCAGTGCTTGCTGTTCCACATCGGACATACTGCCATGAAATCCCTGGATGCGCTTTTCCGGGAGATCAAAGTCCTCCCTGAGCCGGCGCTTCAACATCTCCAGCGTGGCGATACGTTCAGCGAACACCACGATCCGCTCGTCATTTTTCCTGCCATTCCAATTGATATTGGCCAACTCTTCCTTGAAACGACTGTATTTTGCATCTCGCTGTGCTGCCACCACCTCCTGCAAGTCCGCAGCCATCGTTTCCAGGGCTTCAAGGTTATCCTGCAAAAGGTCAGTATAGCTCTCCTTTTCTCTTACCTTTTCGATCCT
The DNA here is from genome assembly GCA_041565275.1 of Bacteroidia bacterium. Classification (GTDB taxonomy): domain Bacteria; phylum Bacteroidota; class Bacteroidia; order J057; family JADKCL01; genus CAWUKT01. The sequence goes on along the minus strand of JBFGVE010000060.1, from coordinate 1,920 downwards.
GTTGGCAAGTGTCTGCAAGGCGGCTTCAGGCGAAGACATGTAAGCTTTGAACAAGCCATTGGCGAACAGAAAATCTGTCCTTCCTTTTTTGCGGTCCTTTTTCTTCCGCTCCAGGGCCAGGAATTTATGGTTCTGTTGCAGGTGCAGGAATTGCTCTTCCTCCGGGAACAAACGGGCCTTCAGGGGGACTACTTTCCGATCCTGGAAATTGGCCCTGACATGTTCGTCTTCGATGTCGTTTTTGAATCGGCGTACATAATAGGGCAAGACGTCTTCTTTGGTATACTCTCCCGACTGTGGAATAGCGGCAGGTTCGATCATACGGATCAGGTTGGCAAAGCTCTCTTTTCGTCCATTGTGCGGGGTAGCCGAGGTAAGGACCAATGCTTCACACTTCGAGGCGAGGAAGCGAGCGAGATCGCCGCGCTGGCTTTCGAAGTTAGCTACCGTGTGGCATTCATCGATCACAATGACGTCCCATCGAGACTTTTCGATATAGTGCCGGAACTTGGCATTGTTCTTCAGGGTGTCGATCGAAATGATCGACTTGTCGTAGTAGTCGAAAGGGTTCTTGTTAGCCGGTAGCAGAGCCTTGAGTTTTGCTATACCTACCGAATCCAGTCGCACCAAAGGAATGGCGAAGCGGTTCCAGATCTCTTGCTGGAATTGTGCCAATATCGACTTCAATGCCAGGACAAGAATCCGTTGGCCTTTACCCCGTTTAATCTGCTCCGCTAAAAAGATCCCTGCTTCCACCGTTTTTCCCAGTCCCACCCCATCTGCGATGAGGACCCGCGGACGTGGGAGCTCCAATGATTTAAGTGTGGGAGTGTACTGATATTCGGCCTGGTCAAAAGCCGCTTTATGTGCAATGGTGATTTTACTGGAGGTACGGGTCGCATTCCTAAAATGTGTCTCCAGGAAGAGTTTTGTTTTGGCGTATCCTTGTTCGGTGTCCGGGATCAATTCTGATTTTACCGGATCAATTTCCCTGATACTTGTATCAATCGCGGAATCAAAAGTAAAGCGCTTTCCCTTAACCAGTTCCGTAATCCCTTCCGCGTCGATCAGAACTGTATCATCGTAGTTATTCCTGACTCCTGTGACCAGGAAATCCTCGCCCCTTACTGTGATCCGTGAGCCTATAGAGATGTTCATTTGATCCTCTTCTTATGCATAATCTCCTTGTTCCGATTCATGAAAAGCAAATTACATAGACTTCGGGAGATATATATTACTCATTATGAGACCGATGCACATTTTTTTATATCAGCGAATTAATTCACACTACGGGTTACTGATAGTATTCTATTTGATATCAAGGCAAGCAAATCAAGTGTGTGTTTTTCTATTCATACCTCCATTGAAGTCTGGAATCGGATCAAGAGGCGAGGGATATCTGGCATTCAGTTGGTCTTGAGAAGAACCAATCTTCCCCTGGGATAGAACAATATCGCTTCCCGTTCTTTATTTTCATTGATTGTGATGGGTGCATCGTCATGGCATTCGACAAAGATGATCCAGTGCTTTTTGAAGGTGCTCCAATTGGTCTCCAGAATGAGGGCCTTGCTGATCATGAACCAGATCCCAAAGACCATTTTCCGGTATCTACATAATGGTTCTTCAGAATGGTTGTCAGATCAGACTCTGTTATGTGGTGAAGATCGGCTCCGGGCTCAGGCTGGCCGGTGGCAACATAATTCTTGTTGATCCAACCGGCAGGGCTGCCATTCAGGGGAACAACAAAATAAAAGGCTCCCGTATTGTCTAAGCATCGCACCCTGACTTCAATATTGTACTTCACCCTCCCAGAATGTGAGAGGACTCCATTGGGCTTGTTACGCAATTTTACGCCTTCAGAGGAGGCAATATTATATTCCCCCTTGGGACAAGATACCCTTCCTGTTTTGTTCACGTCCT
>JBFGVE010000059.1:0-16221 GCA_041565275.1 Bacteroidia bacterium | reverse complement strand
TCTGAATTCGGGAATGGCATCCTATATGAACTCTATGGGACAGTTGGTGTCCCTGCACAATTGTTATTTACTGATTCCACTCACTTGGTAATGGCTTCCTTTTACTTTGACACTGCAGTTCGGAATGACTCACTCGCACCTCTCATTGAATATGTCAAAGAGGACATGGTCCATTTAGCCAACACTATCCGTTGGAGGGAATGATATTCCTCAGGCCTTCGCAGAGGCAATTGAAAAATAACCTTTGTTCCGTGTGGAATTGGTGAGTGTTTCGCACCTTTACGACAGAAGCAAAATTCTTTAAAGACAGCTAAACAGATGAGAAAGTCCATTATTCCCCTGATGTTTGCCTGGGTATTCGTACCCTTCCTCAAAGCCCAGGAACCCGTAGAGATTGAGTCAGAGTTGACTGAGGTTACCGTTTACCTCTCCGGTGCCCAGATTACCCGGGAAGCCGAATTAGCCCTCGAAACAGGAGACAATGCATTTATTTTCAAGGGACTGGCAAATTCGATCAATCCATCCAGCATCCAGGCTTCAGCACCCAAGGATGTAGTCATCAACTCAGTAAGCCATGAAGTCAATTACCTGAAGCCACAGGAACTGTCTCCTCGCCGCCGTCTGTTACAGGATTCCCTTCAGTTGGTAAATGACAGGATCGCAGTGATCAACGAGTCTATCCAGGTTTACGCCACTGAGCGTGCCATGCTTCAGGCCAATCAACGCCTGGGAGGCAGCGAAAAAGGGGTTACAGCTGAAGAACTTGCCAAGGCCGCAGAATTTTTCCGGGTGCGGTTAGATGACCTTTCCCACCGTACCCTCAAACTGGAGAAAGACCGAAAAGACCAGCAAGAAATCAGAAACCGCCTCAATAAGCAGGTCAAAGAGTTGAATATCCTCAAAGACCAAACTTCTAATGACATCGTCTTGAAGGTAAGGGCTCTGAAAGCCGGAAAACGAAGAGTTGCCATCCGCTACCTTGTAGACGGTGCCGGGTGGGTTCCAGCATATGACCTCCGTGTAAAAGATACAGACAACAATATCAAGTTTACCTACCGTGCGGATGTCTCTCAGAATACCGGAATTGACTGGCCGGATGTTCTGCTGACCCTGTCCTCTGCCAATCCCAATCAGGGAGGCACAAAGCCCTCACTCCGCCAATGGAATTTATACGCCTATGCTCCCGGTACGTATCGCACAAAAATGGAAGCATCTGGTATGATTCAGGGGGAAGTTAAAGGACAGGACAGGGCCCTTAGCCCAAATGCTGACAAAGCAAAAGGTAAAATAGCTCTGGGAGGAACAACCCTTGCTGACTACACTACGGTTGTGGAAGGAGCTACTTCCGCAGAATTCAAAATTGATATTCGTCAAGATATCCCCAGCGGTGGCAAAGCTCAGCAAGTAGCTATTCAGGATGCAAACCTGCTGGCTTCATACCTCCACACAGCGGCCCCCAAACTGGATCCTGATGCCTTCCTGCTTGCCCGAATAAGTAACTGGGAATCGCTCAACCTGCTTCCTGGCGCAGTCAACATCTTTTTCGAAGGTACCTACATTGCAGAGTCCTTCATCGACCCTGCCTACACACAGGATACCCTTCAATTCTCCTTAGGCCGGGATAAGAAAGTCGTAATCGAACGCAATCAGTTGAAGGACTTTAGCAGAGTGCGGAACCTGGGCTCCAACCGGGAACGCACATTTGCCTATGAATTTACAGTACGTAACACCAAATCTTCTGAGGTCAACCTGATTCTGCAAGATCAAATACCCATTTCAATGGATGAAGATATCACCGTAAAAGTGGAAGAAGACAGTGGAGGAGAAATCAATGCTGACACAGGGGTCATTACATGGAGAGTTAAACTTGATCCGGCAGAGACGAAGAAAATCAAACTCATCTTTTCTGTTAAGCATCCGAAGAAAAAGATTGTTCCTGGAATCTAATCAAGCTAAAAGTATCATGAAAATATATATCAAAGCCTTTTTCGTGTTGTTGATCGCCTTTCCTGCTCAGGCGCGGGCCGTAGAATCCGTCCATGAGGTAAATGCAGACAGCAAGATCAAAGCCGTCACTGTATTCCTGAAGGGTGCCCAAGTCAACAGAAACACGGAGGTGTTGCTTCACCGGGGAGGAAACAAAGTTTTTTTTCGGGGTTTGGCCAAAAACATTGATCCCAAAAGTATTCAGGTCAAAGCACCTAGTGAAATTCTCATCAATTCCGTGACGATAGAAACCAATTACCTTAACCTCAATGCCCACAAACCGCGGGTTAAGTTACTGAACGACTCTCTGACAATCCTTGCAGGTTTGGTAGATCAATCACGCAACCAACTCATCAACCTGGGTGAAGAAAAGAATATGATCATGGCCAATCAGAATATCGCAAGTGAGGAAGAGGGATTGGACATTGACCAACTGAAATCAACAGCTGATTTTTTTCGCAAACGCTTGTTTGATCTGTCGGACCGTATGCATAAGACCAACCTTGATTTGCGTAGGTATAGCAAAAGACAAAAACAAATCCGTGCCCAGCTTAAAGAGCTGCGCTATATCCGGAACCAGCCTTCCAATGATATTACCATTGTTTTCAATTCATTTAGTACCCGCAAAGTTCCCATTGAATTGAGCTATGTAGTTCGGGATGCCCACTGGGTTCCCCACTACAACCTCCGGGCAGAGAACAGTTCTTCCCCGATTGATCTCGAATACCAAGCCGATGTATTTCAAAACACAGGTGTGGACTGGCCGCAAGTCGAATTGACATTATCAACCGGAAATCCCCAATTGGGGGGTTCTCAACCACAGATTCGGCCCTGGAGATTGTATGTTCAAGCCCCTCCGCCACCCGCCCCCAAGAGACCCTACAGAAAAACTGATCGAATGATGAGTGAAGCCCCGGCAGCGGAGTACGATGAGTATACAGAAGAATCTTCCGATGCCATTGGAGCGGAAGACGATATGGAAGAGGTAGAGCTTGAGATCAGCCTTTTTGAGCCTGAGATGTACAAGGAGGTAACTACCCTGGCAGATTACACCGTTGTCAACGAAGGAGCTACCACTGCCGAATTCCGGATTTCGATCAAGCAGGATGTCTCCAGCGGAAATAAACCTCAGCAAGTCACCATTCAAAGTAGCGAGCTTCCATCTGATTTCCGCCATTTTGGAGTTCCCAAGGCCGATAAAGATGCATTCCTCGTTTCCGAGATCACAGGCTGGGAAGGACTTAACCTCCTCCCTGGTTATGTCCAGATATTCTTTGAAGGCACCTACGTCTCTGAGTCCTATATTGATCCCGGTTTTACAGATGATACCCTCCGCTTCTCTCTGGGGCGGGACAAAAGGATTGTTATCGAAAGAGAACAACTCAAAGAGTTCAACGAGAAAAAGACTTTCGGTTCCCAGGTTGAGCGAACCTTCGCTTACGAGATCAAAGTCCGGAATACCAAGGATGAAGCCATCCGTATCAGGCTGGAAGATCAGGTCCCCATTTCTCAGGACAGATCCATCGTTGTCAAGGTAGAAGAAGCCTCAGATGCAAACCTGGATCCAGGGTCTGGTTTACTCTACTGGGATCTGGATATTGCTGGATCTGAAACCAAAACTTTAATGCTGATCTTTTCAGTCAAGTACCCCAAAAATATGATAGTAAAGGGAATATAAACCAGTCCGATGGGATATCGGACTTGATCCACACAGCTAAAAAAGACATCTCTCCAATCTATTTTGGTTAGCGGCTGATCCCCATTGTACTGCTACCCCTCAGCCACCGTAATGTCCGTCGTTGTAAACCGGTTGCTTTCATTCCCGGCGCGGTCCACCATGTAGATCGTATAGTTCACGGTCTGGGAAGAGGAATTGTCGGTAATCCCAGTGGAGGGAAGGACTACTTGAAGGGTTCCGGTAATGGGCACATTCGCATCAGTGGGTGCGATCTGGCTGATGCGGAAGGACTCTGTAATGCTGATCCGATTGTCAATCACGAATAGGTTGGTGACATCGGGGTCGTTCTCTCCTAGGTCGCCGTCTCCATCCCGGTATTCAACGGAAAAGGTAATTTCATCTTCGAATTCGATCACGGATGTTGGGGTAACTACCACATTCAGGATTTGAGGAACAGGATTCGTCAGGTCAATATCCTCTTTGTTGCAGGCGGAAAAGGTGAATGCAATTCCGGTAAGCATGAGAAGGGCTAAATTGTAAATGAACAGCTTCATATCATCAGGTTGGAAGTGGATGCGTATTATCCAGTCAAGGGGTTACAATGAATGCAGAATAGGTCTTATATGCATCGGGCAGGTCATCGCGGGGAAATTCGGTATTGAAGGCATGGTCGCCATCATTGACGTAGTACCGCATGAACAAGGTCTCTCCCACATTGAAGTTACCCGAATTCACAGGCGCGACCCAGATGTCAAACCCACCAATACTGAAGAAATTAGCATTGATAGTGGCAGCGGCACTGAAGTCGTTCATGTCCAGGGACAATTTCAACTGGTTTACCTGGAGATTCTGTATTGCAGTGCTGTCGTCCTCCACCAGGAATACGATGTTCATATCCGTCCCGGCAGCAACCTGGAAGGGATTCGTCAGCAATGAATCCACCCGGTTGTCTGTCTCATCGTACCGCTGGGTGAAGTTGGAATTGTAAGCTACATAGCCAAGGATCTGCGGCTCATTGTTGGGCAAGGTCCCGGCATTGCCGAACATGTCCAGGGCACCGTTGTTGATCCAGGTGCGTATGTTCTCCACCTCATTGGGTGGTACCACCTGCCCGGTGGCCGGCATCTGCTGGAGGGCAGCGTCACCTTGGGTGATGCGCCGCATCAACATGGAATTGTCCGCATTGCCGGGCAGCACCCGGAAGTCATAAGCAGAATCCGCAGTATTCTTGTTGATGCTGTGGTAAACCAGCGTTGACCAGGAAGACTGGATCGACCGGAAATCCGGCTCGAAAGTACCGTCGTGACACCCGGGGTTGTCACAGTAAACCTGAAATACATTTTCGTAGATGCCGACGATGGAAGTTGGATCGGATGCGTAGGGATTTGCATCGCCAACACCATAGTCAACCGCATCATAGGGGTTGACCGGTGGATCACCTGTCCGGTCACATCCCGCAAAAACAAACCCGGTCAATACCAGGAAAAGGAGTCTATGATCGTACTTCATATTGCTTGCCTTTAGATAACAAGTCCCTCTTATTTACACAAAAGCATCGCCTTCATACAAATTCATCACCTTCATACAAAAGCATCGCCTAAAAATGATCCGGGAGGCCTAACACCCGCCGGGATATCAATGTCGAAACCCAGCACCTTCGCCACGGTGGGAACGATGTCAATGCTCTCTCCTTTGACAGCATTGATCTCCTGGTTCTGGACTACCAGCCCACTCGGGCCAACGACAAGACAGAAGATCTCGCGAGACATCTGATCACCGCCATTGTCAATTGCAGTATGGTCAATGGCATAGCGGCCGTAGGAGTCGAGGACGGTGTTGGGCTCGAAATTCCGGCCATGTTCAGGAACAACGATCAGAACAGTATCGTTCGCCATTCCGGGAGTGCTCTGAATGGTTTGCCAAAGACGGGCTACAGCGTAGTCTGCTTTGCGCAGGTTATCGGCATATGCCGTAAAATCGAAGTGGCAAACGTCCACACCCTGCATATTCACCACCATCAATTCCGGCTGAAATTCCTTGATGACCTCCTCCGCGAAGAACATATTGTACATGTCGTTGTTCATAACTCCTGCTCCGGTGGACCAAGGATCGTTGTACTGTCCGTTAGCGGCATTGGTGAAGAGAGTATTGATAAAATCACGCATCCTGTCTGAATCCGGCTCTCCATTGGTGATACCGATCTCATTGGGATTGAATTGCCCTGAGAAATTGCTGTCCAGGAAATTGCGGAGTGTATTGCGGAAAGCGCGTTGGTCCGCTGTGAAGCTCTTCATGTTTCCGAGTCCGGAATATCCTCCGGGACTGATCAGGGAAGTAGGCTGAATAAAGTTGGCCCCGTAAAGGCTGCCGTATCCGGGATAGGAGCTGTAGTTCAAGGCAGGATAAGGACCGAGGCTGTCAGAGACCCACCAGGCATTGAGTGCGCTTTTGGTAGGAGAAGAGTGTTTCCGGTACAGTTCAAATACGGTGGGAAACTTAGGTGCTTCCCGCAGGTTGAGATCGGTGGTGGTGTAGCGTCCGGTAAGTGCTACGGTGTGAGCAGAATAATGCCCGGTAGGACCTTCGGCGAAACGAAAATTCTTGTAAAGGGTCCCGTATACTTGTAAAGGCTGGGCCAGAGGAGAACCGGGCAATGGGGTCATGCCCGGAGCGATGTCCTGAGAGATAGCCTCAGAACCGGAGAGAATGGCCGGCATCAGGTTGCCGTCTGCCTTTTGGATAGATTCGAGGATGCGCACTCCGCCGGCATAAAGGCAAACTATTACGTGGTTGGCGATACGGGCCCCGGTGGAGGCAAACAACCTACCCGAAGGCAAAATGTAGGGGGCAGCAACCACTCCCGCAGCAGCCATCCCCATTCTCCTTAAAAAATCCCTTCTTTTCATAAAACTATTCTTCCCTGTTCAATAATAACGGTACTCATTGCTGGTCATAAAAGCATAGTAGACCAATTCAGGGGTGATACCGGTATCGTTCCGAATGATATCACTGATAAACCACTCTTCAAATGCGGTGGGTTGCCGAACGAAAAAGCGGTTGTATCCCTCCTGGACAAACTTTTCAATGTCTCCCCGCATGTCGGCATCGCTTGGAATTTCAACACCGGGTTCATTAAGGAAATTCAGAATGATCATGTCTATGATGAGTCGCTTGTCTCCGAACGCCTGGTACGAAGTAGCCAGATCTGTCAGGTCATTCGGGGAAATAACGGTACCGAACAGGTCTGTATGCGCAATGGAAATCACCTCCAGGTCAGACTTAACATTGGGTTTGACGGCACCGGGCTGCTCCACAGCCACATCATTGACACCATAAGTATATATTTCCTCTTTATTACACCCCCAGGTATAGAGCAATACAAGGAGCAAGGCGAAAAGCAGTTGCCGTGAAATCATATTCATTGGGATTACAGACCTATGTATTCGTCGGAAGAAAGAGCAGTGATGAGCAGTTGAAAATAGTCCAGGGTATTCCTGTACTGAATGGACAGAGATCCCAAATCCCCAGCGTCGGGTTCCCGAAAAAGATAGCGGCTGAATACATCACGAACCTGTCCTTCAAAATAATCTCCTGACGCAAAGAAGATCCTGACAAAAGAATCTTTGCCGCTTCCACTCTCCAGGAAGATCTGTGAAGAAAATCCATTGACCATCAGCTCACTGTTATTCAACTCTTCTCCTGAGGGATACCGGAACAGGAAATTCTGGAACATGGAGATCACAAAATTTTGGGTACCCATATTGATCTGGTCATAAACATAGTTAAATGCGAGTCGCTTGTGCATGCCGATCATGTCGAGTGAACCGTCTTTCAAGGCTGAAGGAATGTCCAGTACCAACTGTAAGCGATCTCGTTCTGCGGTCAACTGGGGATAAATATCCTGGTACTGGGGATCCTGGAGAAGGAGATTGAAGAGCAGTACCTGATCCTGTATCTCGACCGTATCTACGGAATTGAGGTAAAGCGCCCTTCCTACTTCAAATACATTGTCATAGAAGGCATCCGTTCCGATCAGAGTCGCCAGAAATGCTTCCCGGCTGTTTTGGGATAGGTTCTCCATCCGCAAGATAACTTCCGCGGAAGCAAATTCGTCTGGTCCGGCTTTCCGGCCTAGCAATGAGATGTAGGCGCGGTTGATATAACTTTCAACAACGATATTGCTGACTGTGCCGTCGGGCGGCGGGGTATTGCCCGGAACTAAAATTTCCTTTTGTTTTGCACAAGAAAAGAGGACGAAAAGCAACAGTAAGCTTCCCAAGGCTATCTTTGTTGTTCGCATACGTTATACAATATAGAAAAATTAATTCAATCTAATTTAAAGACCTATATTCCCCTTGGGGGCCACCATTAGACGTTCATCGACAAAATACCAAAAGGAGGGTATTGATATTCTAGGCTGGCTCCCAGTGTTTTGTTCACCCATGAAACTTTCAAAATTGAACAAGGGTGCTTCGGCTACTATCGTTTTGGTTACCTCCAGGGATCTGGAAGTAGCTTTAATGAAGTACGGTGTAATGTGTGGGGATCTGTTTACCTTAAGCGATATAGCCCCGATGGGCGGACCCCTTGCGCTCGAAATTGATGGGAATAAGGTTGCGATCCGGAAAAGTGATGCTGAGAAAATAGAAGTAAAAGTCAATTCATGAGCTTACCGCAGAAAATAGCTCTGGTAGGAAACCCAAACAGTGGCAAATCTTCTCTTTTCAATCAATTGACCGGTCTCCGGCAACGGATAGGGAATTTTCCTGGTGTTACTGTTGACCGCTCTGTTGGGACCGTCGCCCTGGGTCCCGACCACAAAGCCCAGTTGATCGATTTACCGGGGATCTACAGTTTATACCCCCACAGCCAGGATGAAGAGGTAGCAACTGAAATCCTATTGGATCCCACACACCGGGACCACCCGGATGTAGTCGTTCTCGTTGCAGACGCTACCAACTTGCGGCGCAGCCTCCTGCTCTGCACCCAGGTCATGGACCTGGGCCTCCCCGTGGTCCTGGCATTGAACATGTCTGACCTGGTGGATCGAAAAGGTTTGGTCATCAACCGCAAGGCTCTCTCAAAGCAACTTGGCATCCCCGTAGTGTCCATCTCGGCATTGAAACGGTCCGGTCTTCCTCTTTTGCAAAAAATGCTTTCACAAGCCATTCCAGTGGCACCTCGGCCCGTCTTCCGCATTCCCGCAGAATTCGATAAGGTCCTGGAGCCTGCCATGGAGGCCCTCGGTACTGACTCGCGTCACCGGGCCTGGCAAGCCTTGCTGATGCCAGAAGAATTCCGCAAGCTTGCCGACAAAGCAGGCATCAAGGTCATGGACAATGCCAAAGACATGATCTCCAATGAACTGGCCGTCCGCTACGACCATATCCGGGATATCCTGGATGCCTCCACCATTCAAGGCCCCAATACCCGCAAGGGATTTAGCCAGCAGTTGGACAGGGTCCTTCTCCACCCTGTGGCCGGCTACCTCATCTTTGTCTCCATTCTCTTCCTCGTTTTCCAAGCAATCTTTGCCTGGGCATCCTGGCCAATGGATATGATCGAACAAGGCTTCGGTGTGTCCGGAGAATGGTTTCGCAGCCTCATGCCCGAAGGAGCAACTTACAGCTCCCTCCTTGTGGATGGCATCTGGGCAGGCCTGGGAGGTATCGTCATCTATGTCCCACAAATAGCCATTCTGTTCTTTTTCATCAGTCTCCTTGAAGGCTCTGGCTATATGTCCCGGGTAGTTTTTCTCATGGACAGGATCATGAGTCCTTTTGGATTCAGCGGAAAATCGGTTATTCCCCTGGTTGGGGGAATGGCCTGCGCCATACCTTCGATCATGATGGTTCGGTCGATCCCAAATAAAACGGAACGCCTGATCACTATTATGGTGACCCCTCTGATGAGCTGTTCAGCCAGAATCCCCGTCTACGTCTTGCTGATCAGCTTATTTGTACCAGAAGATAAATTCTTTGGTATTTTTTCTTACCAGGGGCTTATTATGACAGGAATGTACTTCCTCGGGTTCTTTATGGCGCTGGCGGTAGCATGGGTGATCAAGACGATCACTCGCTACAAATCCACTGGAATGTTCGTCACCGAGTTACCCCTTTACCGCATTCCTCCCCTGAAAAACACTCTCCTGGAAATGTACCATAAGTCCAGGACCTTCGTCATCGAAGCGGGCCGGGTCATTTTGGTGATCTCCATCCTTCTCTGGGGACTGGCCAACTATGGTCCCTCCGATAAAATGGCAAATGTGGAAAGCAAGTACAATGACCTGATCGAACAAGCGCAGTCGGACCCAGGCTTGGCCGATCCTGGCAGGACCACAAAGGTAAAAGAATTGGAAGCCGGAAAGGCATCGGAAAAATTACGTGCTTCTTACGCGGGAATGATCGGTCAGGGAATTGAACCTGCAATCCGCCCTCTGGGCTTTGACTGGAAGATTGGGATCTCGCTGCTCTCATCCTTTGCAGCGCGGGAGGTATTCGTAGGAACAATGGCAACGATCTACAGTGCCGGAAACGATGCTATTGAAGACGAAGACGGGAGATACAGAGGGATAAGGGATAAAATGAAAGCTGAGGTTTACACTGATACGGGGGAACCTGTCTACACAACCGCTGTTGCTGTTTCCCTGTTGCTCTTTTATGCTTTTGCGATGCAATGCATGAGCACCCTGGCAGTAGTTAAGAAAGAAACCCGCTCATGGAAAACTACCTTCATTATGTTGTTTTACATGACAGGATTGGCCTATTTGGCTTCTTTGACCGCCTATCAGGTGTTGTCCTGAACATGTCTGTTCCGGAATTGCCCGATCCAGAACCGCCCTTCCTGAACATGTCTGTTCCGAATCACAGCTAGTCCATGATATCACTTTCCTCCAGGAATTTGGTCGAATAAACACCTGACTGGAATTCAGCATTTTTCATCAATCTCTGGTGGAAAGGGATGGTTGTCTTTACACCTTCGATGATAAACTCTTCCAGGGCGCGGGTCATTTTAGCAATTACCTCTTCCCTGGTCCTTGCCGTGACGATCAATTTACCGATCATGGAATCGTAGTACGGGGGTATATCATAGCCTGAGTAGGCATGGGTATCAACACGGATACCATGGCCGCCAGGCTTATGGAACTCAGTGATCCTACCCGGAGAGGGGCGGAAATCATTGAAAGGATCCTCAGCATTGATCCTAACCTCCATACAATGGATCTCTCCGGGAAAATAGTGTTGTCCACTGACTTCTATACCTGCTGCAACCTTGATCTGCTCTTTGATGAGATCGTAATTGAACACCTCTTCTGTCACTGGGTGCTCTACCTGGATCCGGGTATTCATCTCCATGAAGTAGAATTTACCGTGTTTGTCGACGATAAATTCCACCGTACCCGCACCTTCGTAGTGAACGGCCTGGGCAGCTTTTACGGCTGCAAGCCCCATTTTCTTGCGGAGCTTGTCATCCATGTAGGGTGCCGGACTCGGGCTTTCCTCCACCAGTTTCTGGTGGCGGCGCTGAATGGTGCAGTCCCTCTCGGACAAGTGCGAAACATTCCCGTACTGGTCACCGATCACCTGGATCTCAATGTGGCGCGGTTCTTCAACGTATTTCTCCATGTACATACCGTCGTTGCCAAAAGCAGCGCCAGCTTCACGCCGGGTTTTTTCCCATGCGTCAGCCAGGTCGGCATCGTCCCAGGCTACCCGCATCCCTTTGCCGCCACCACCGGCGGTGGCTTTAAGCATGACAGGATACCCGACTTTGGCCGCTGTTTTGGTGGCGTGGTCAAGGTCACGCAGGAGACCATCGGAGCCAGGTACCACCGGGACACCTGCTTTCTTCATGGTCGCCTTGGCGGTGGCCTTGTCACCCATGCCTGCGATGGCTTCGGGAGAAGGACCGATGAACTTGATGCCGTAATCCGAGCATACCTGGGCAAACTCAGCGTTTTCAGCCAGGAAACCATAACCGGGATGAATGGCGTCCACACCGGTAATCTCTGCAGCGGCAATAATATTGGCGATGCTCAGATAACTGTCCCGGGAAGCTGCAGGGCCTATACAGACGGCTTCGTCTGCAAATCGTACATGGAGGCTGTTCCGGTCGGCCGAAGAGTATACCGCCACCGAACCAATCCCCATTTCCCTGCATGTGCGTTGTATTCTCAGGGCGATCTCACCCCGATTTGCGATAAGGATCTTACTAAACAAAGCTTTTCTGTTTAAGAGGGTTCAAACAGGAACAAAGGCTGACCATACTCAACAGGTTGAGCATTTTCGGCCAGTATCTTAATGATTTTCCCATCAAATTCAGCTTCGATCTCATTGAAGAGTTTCATGGCTTCAATGATGCAAAGGATCTGTCCTTTGCTGACAACATCACCTACTTTGACAAAAGAAGCCTTGTCAGGAGAGGGTGAGCGGTAGAAGGTGCCGATGATGGGGGAATTGAATTCTTTCAGGTTACTGGCTTCCTCCTTGGATTTGGCAGCCGAAGCTGCTTCAACCGATGCCTCATCAGAAGCTGGAGCCGCAGGGGAAGCCGGTGCTGCAACAGCAGGCTGGACAGGGGCTACAACTTGTTGAGGTGCGGAAGGAACCATGTTGTAAGTTACATTCTCAGGCAGACGGCGCTGTACGCGCAATTTAAAGTCTTTCTTTTCGATCTCAACGTCTGTGAGATTAGACTTGTTGATCAACTTCAGTAAATCTGATATCTCTTTCGTATCCATGGCGTTTCAGAATTTAAAGGGCCATTATAAATCCAGGCTTAATTACGGATCCGCTCCATATAGGAGCCAGTAACCGTATCGATCTTTACAAAATCTCCTGTGTTAATAAACAATGGAACACGCACTTCTGCACCCGTTTCAACTGTAGCAGGCTTCAAAGTGTTCGTTGCAGTATCTCCTTTGATACCAGGTTCAGTATAAGTGATTTCCAAAATGGTAGTCGATGGCGGTACTACCTGGAGGATAGACTCGTCTTCAGTATTGAATAAAACCTCAACGATGTCTTCTTCCTTAACAAACTGTGCATTGGGGATCAGTTCCAGCAAAACCGGGATCTGCTCATAGTTTTCCTGGTCCATGAGAATTAAGGAATCTCCCTCGCGGTAAAGGTACTGGTATGTGCGTCTCTCAACCCTTACGATGTCAATCTTAGCACTGGTAGGAAAGGTATTGTCCAGTACTTTACCGGTGGAAAGGCTCTTGATCTTGGTACGGACAAATGCATTGCCCTTGCCAGGCTTTACATGGAGGAACTCAACTATCTGAAAAATATCTCCGTTGTGCCTGAAGGTCAGCCCTTTTTTGATATCTGATGTGGTACCCATTATTGAATCACTTCTTTATATTGGACTGCAATTTAACACGACACAATCCAAGGGCCAAACTTACGAAAATTTTCCGCTTGCTTGCATTGGGTAGAGGCCGGTTGTAAGCCTTGAACCCAAAATCGGTGGCCCTTCTGACATATTTATCCGTAGCCCCTCCGACATATTTGCCAACAATAGGACCTGATTGCTCCCCCGAAAGGCTAAATCCAGATTGTAGGAACTTCTGCTGCTGGCGTACAGCGAATTTTCTATCTTCGCAGCATGAAGCCGAAACCCAATCTGCGTGCATTGGACCCGGAAGAGTTACTGGTATGGGTACAGGAAAACGAAGAGAAGTCTTTCCGGGCAAGGCAGATCTATGAGTGGATCTGGAAGAAGAATGTAGACACCATTTCCGGGATGACCAACCTCAGTAAATCCTTGCGGGACAAACTGGAAGCTTCGTTTGACATGGGAAAAGTCGAGATCAATTCGGTACAACGCAGTTCGGATGGGACCTTGAAATTTGCGTTCAGGCTTTGGGATGACAACTTGGTTGAAGGGGTTTTGATCCCCTCCCCCAATCGGGTCACAGCCTGCGTATCAAGCCAGGCGGGTTGTTCTCTTTCTTGCAAGTTTTGCGCAACCGGGTATCTCAACCTCCAGCGCAACCTCTTTTCCTATGAGATCTACGACCAGGTAGATATTATTCGCCAGGCCGCTGTAAAGGAGTTCGGGCGTCCTCTCACCAATATCGTGTATATGGGAATGGGAGAACCCCTCCTGAACTATAAGCAGGTTCTTCACAGCATCGACATGATCACTTCCGTGGAAGGGATGCATATGTCTCCCCGCCGGATCACTGTCTCTACGGCTGGGATAGCCAAAATGATCCGCAAATTGGGCGACGACAACGTTAGATTTGAATTTGCGCTCTCCCTCCATGCTGCCAACGATGAGAAACGCAGCAAGATCATGCCCATCAATGAGCACAACAACCTGGAAGCCCTGGCGGACGCTTTGAGGTTTTTTTATGAAAAAACCAAAACCAGGGTAACTTACGAATACATTATTTTCAAAGACTTCAACGATGGGATCAGAGATGCCGAAGAACTGGCGAAGTTTTGTGAGGTAATTCCCTGTAAGGTGAATATCATTGAGTACAATCCCATCGACGAGGCGGGTTTTCAGAATACTTCCGGCAATCGATTGTACAGGTTCAAGGAGCTCCTGGAATCGAGAAAGATCATCGTCAACATCCGGCGCAGCCGGGGAAAAGATGTAGATGGTGCCTGTGGGCAGTTGGCTTTAAAGCATAGATAGTTCATTAGCTGCTGTTCTCTATCTCTTATTATCGGGAGCCTTGCCTACTTCATCCGCAAAAAATGCTGTTGCGTGAACCTGTTCCACCCTTTACGGGTTTTTGATTCCACTACCCAAATAAACCCTTCCTCTTCATGGGGATAATAAGCCTGGCGGGCCAACCCTGCAGGCATCTGAGCTTCAAATCCGATCGCCTGAGGATGGATATCCGACACGTCGGCCAAATATCCCTGAGAATTTTTACCGTCTGATGTAAATGACCAAAAATTGATATTCTTTTCCTTGTCAGTGCCGATCATCGCCATTTCATCATAGGTCTTGTTTCCCAGGTCCCAGCTAACCTTAAGCAAAATGTATTTGCCATCAAGGATCTTTTCCAGGTGCCGGGTACACTCAGGATTTTGACTGTCATTGCTGCCCCTGTTGCAAATCCAGGCACCCAAGACAGGCGTGAACAGACCTAACTTTCCTCTTCCTTTTTTCCATTCCATAATCATTGATCTTTTACAGTTTTAAACGAAGTAAGGCCATCATCTCACTAAACTCTTCAGAACTATTTTGAGAGCATCCTTTTTCAAAGCGAATGATAGCCTTTTGTCAACAACAGGATCCGGCTCCCCTAATAAGCGAAAAGGTTCTCCTCTTCTCAGGAAGTATTTGGTAAAAGTAGAAGAGCTCATCCCCCATTTCCTTAGAAATTGAACACGCCCATTGTTGCGTTTGACCTTGCCAGTGGATTTTGATTGGAAATGGTAAACCTTGCTGGCACCCATTCCCTTAAAGTACCTGACACCAGAGTGCCATGCTTTCATCGCAAAGTCTGGATCAGAATAAAGGCCCGGTGATAATTCGACACTGAATCCACCAACCAGGTCCCAAAGTCTTCTATGTACAACAGTAGGTGGCCAGGTTGTTCCCACCCAGTCAGGGAACTCTATGGTATGGTATTCGTTAAGCAGTCTGGCTTCATCAAAGCTTTCAAGATCAGTGCCAAAATTGTATGGGGCTGCGACACATATATTGCTGGTACTGGTATGCTCAATCATAGTTGCTGAGAGAAAAAATTTGTCGTGACCGATGGACTTGATCTCCTCCCATAAAACCTTGTCCCATTCAGGGCAAGCATACATGTCGTCGTTCATGTAAACGATGTAGTCACATCTGCATAAGGAATAGGCTGCATTCATGGCGTAGCAAATCCCAGTATTTTGAAGACTCTTTGTATAGCTGATCCTCTGCTCATCTAACCACTCAGCGGTGCCGTCTTCACCTTGATTAACATGGACGACAATCTGATGCGTGAAGGATGAGTTTTGATCAATGCTCTTTATGCAAGTTTTGAGATAGGCCAAATTGTTCCAGGTAGGAATGATGATCGAAAACTTCGCTGTTTCTGGGCTGGGATGTTCCGTGTAGGTGGGATGTTCCGTGTAGGTGTGGTATTCCGTGTAGGTGTGGTATTCCGTGTAAGTGGTCATGTTGAGTTCTACTTTTCAGGTTGTAATCTGATGGTTAATTGTGTCTCGCCCTAAAAACCGGTGAATGGGAGCAACTTTCATTGCGCGGGTTTCCGTAGCCAACCTGCTTATTAATTCATCGGAAAAGTGAACTGGTAAAGCGTTGGTCTTTTGAGATCCCCGATTTTACGGGCATATACCCTATCTCCGACAATATCAATGACATAATGATGATCTGGCAGACTCCATGAAGACGTGGTCCGGGTATGGCGGTCGTAGCGCTGTACAACTGTCGGTTTCCACCATATAGGATCGAATTCAAAGCTGGAGTTCTCACGCACGCTGTCCAAGTCTTGTTTGTCCCAAGGGAGTTTTTGCAACCTGTACATGTACCGATCCGTTACAAATACCCGCGTGTAAGTCGTGTCATAGAAATAGACATGCCTTGCT
>JBFGVE010000058.1:0-16398 GCA_041565275.1 Bacteroidia bacterium | reverse complement strand
CTCCAGAACCAACCTACACCGAAGGTCTTGCACCCGGATTTGGGAAGGGTGGTCGAATCAATCGTAGCGATGCATTCACCCATGTCGAGCAAGTCCATCACAATAGCATTCAAACGGTGGAAGCCCCAGGACTTGCGGAAGTTGCGCCGAAAAGTCCGTTCGTTCATTTCACTGTGACGGGCCAAGTTAGCGATGGTGGCTTTTCCACGAAGAACGAACAACGTGGAAAAGTATTCATAGAGAAATTTGGCTCTGGGCTTGCTCAGCTCAAGGCTGGCTATTACTATTGAAACTATAGAATTCATGACGCCATATTCGCTCTTTTGAGCTTGAGTGTGGCGTCGACTTTTTTACATCTTTGTGTGGATATGTCTATAAAACTGTCCGGAGTATTGATTTTAAACAAATTATCTTAGTTTAAGAATTTCTAGGAAATTAAAGGGAGATAATATTTGGCGGTGTAAAAGACCAAAAAAAGTACAGGTGAAAAATTAAAACAGTGGAATAAAGTCTTAAACAAAGTACTTGTTTTAAATTAAGCCCTTATTTTCTATCTTATGTGACTCATTTGTAATTATCTACCCAGTAATACTTAAAATCAATTAATTATGATCAAAGAATTCAAGGCCTTTATTAGCAGAGGTAATGTAATCGATTTAGCGGTTGCAGTTGTCATAGGGGGTGCCTTCGCCCTTGTCATCGGCTCATTTGTCAGCGACATTCTCAACCCAATTATCGGTTTCTTATTTGGCAAGCCAGACTTTAGCGATATTGTAATTGAGCTTAACGGTGAAAGCGTGATAGGGATTGGCAAACTTCTCACTGCCATCATTAACTTTGTCCTGATTGCCTTTGCACTGTTTATGATAATTAAAGGTGTCAATGCCGCTAAGAAGAAGGAGGAAGCTGCTCCCACACCTCCTCCAGGGCCAACTGCAGAAGAAAAGTTGTTGGCTGAAATTCGTGATCTGCTCAAAAAGTAAGACCTAATCGGTATGTTAATCGGGAGCGGAGTTTGTTGCTCCGTTCCCTGATTTTTCGTAAACTTTAATTAACAATGAAAGCAACGTCTATGAAACGCTTTGTGCTTTTCGTCAGTATCCTATGCTTGAGCTTAAGTAGTTCTGCATTTACCCAAACCGGAAACGATACCCTTAGGAACTGGGAAAAAGGGGGAATGGGTGCCCTCACCTTTAATCAGATTGGCCTGTTCAACTGGGCTGCGGGTGGTCAGAGTAACATCACCCTGATCGGCAATCTGAATTTATTTGCCAACCGGACCTGGGAAAATTCTAAATGGGAAAATACCCTTGACCTGGCATACGGCTTCATCAAAAATAACTTCATCTTTGATCCCGATGCTCGGATTGCCAAAGCAGAAGACAAGATTGATTTTTCTTCGAAGTACGGAATGAAAGGCTGGAACGAAAAGGTGAGTTATTCAGCTTTGCTCAACTTTCGCTCTCAGTTTGATTACGGTCGTGTGAGTCCCCTCGAAGATACCTATATCTCACGCTTTATGTCTCCCGGGTATGTGGTGTTCGCAATTGGTCTTGACTATAAACCTAAAAATGCCCTTTCCATCTTCGTATCTCCTGTTTCAGGGAAAGCAACCTTCGTAACCGATGACAGCTTGGCCGCAACTGCTGCTTTTGGAGTCAACCAGATTAAAGAAAATGGAGACTTCTACCCAGGCTGTAGAGCCAATTCAAGGGTGGAATTAGGGGCGACTGTCCGCGTCAAGTACAAAGATGATATTATGGAGAATATCAGTCTGGAATCCCAACTCGAATTGTTCTCTAACTATATTGACCGTCCTCAGAACATTGATATTCGCTGGAACAACGCGATAGTTGCCCGGGTCAATAAATTTATAACGGTCAACCTCTTTACCGATTTGATATACGACCACGATATAAAGATAGGTCGCGTTCTTTCTGACGGAACGCCAGAATTCAGTATCAACCCCGAACCTATTGTTGATCCCGCAACCGGACTCTTAACTCCTGGTCTTCCCTATTGGCCTGGACCTAATTACAGCACTGATCCTACGAACGTTGTACAGGTTCAGAAAAAAGGCCCTATTACCCAGTTTAAGGAGATATTCGGAGTGGGGTTGGCCTACAAATTCTAGTAAAATATACATCCGAATTGTCAAGATCATTTTGACTAATTTTACAATCTGAGTCGAAAAGTAGATCGAAAAGGACAAGGAACTCATTCTGGTGAGTAAGAAAAATAGGCAGAAGAAGTCAGAGGAACAACAGCGTGGTCCATTGCTCTTGTCAATAGAGACAGCAACGGATGTATCATCCGTTGCTCTTTTCGAAGAAGGGCATCTTGTTGCTGTACAAAATATCTACACCAACAGACTGCATGCTAAACTCATCACAGTCCTCATCGATCAGTTACTTAGAAATCTGGATTTGATCCCAGGAGATTTGGCCGGGGTGGTTGTCAGCCAGGGACCTGGGTCTTATACTGGGCTTAGGGTTGGTGTTTCTACCGCCAAAGGATTGGCAATGGCACAACAAATCCCCCTGTTGTCAGTGGGTAGCCTCGAGTCGCTCGCATTTTCGGTCGCTGATATTGCGAAAGATATCGGAGCCTGGATTTGCCCCTTGTTGGACGCACGGAGAATGGAGGTTTATTGTGCTGTTTATGATGAAAATGGATTAGCTCAGACAGCAGTTGAAGCGAAGATCGTTGAAGCAGATGCATTTGGAGAACTCCTATCTGGACGAAAAGTCATTTTCCTCGGGGATGGGGCAGCCAAGTGTAAAGAGAAGCTGAAACAACATCCTAATTCGGTTGTGTTGGATAATAGGGTATCCAGTGCCAGTCACAGTGGAATTGCCGCATGGAAAAAATATCAGTCGCAGGATTTTGAAGATCTCGTGACCTTTGAGCCCTTTTATTTGAAGGATTTTGTAGCGACTTTATCGCAGAAGAAAGTCCTATAAGGCGGAAGGTGCCATTAGATAGCGTTCCTATTCTGAAAATCCTGCAGGAGAGAAATGGAAGAAGAAAATATTAAAAACAAAGTGACGGTTCGACCTCTCAATAGGTTCAACTGGGAGATTGCCGTACAACTGAGATTACATGATTACCAGGAAGATTACATGCCGGATAATCTGACTTCCATTGCCCAGTCCAAGTTCGAAAACCTTACCCCAAATGGTATCTTTGTTGGTGAAAAGATGGTCGGATTCACTACTTTCGGAAATTTTGGCGGAGTGTTTTGGATTAACCGGATCATGGTTGACAAGGACTCCCAAAAGCATGGGTATGGAAGGAAAGCTCTTGGAATCATTTTGGATAAACTAAAAACCCGTCCCGATTGCAGTGAAGTCAGGACAAGCTTTGTTCATCAAAATGCATTGGCGGAATATTTCTTTTCGCAAAGTGGATTTAAAAAAATCACAGAAGGCCTAGAAGGGGAAATCGTAATGCGTTGGTTACCGAGCTGAATTATAATCCAACGGTCGGATTTCATTCACATTCCCAGACGTTTTGACTGCATGCTTTGCATGATCTTGCCTCTATCCAGGCGCTTTCTGACAGTAAGAAATTCCTTTAGATTTGGATATCCTTTCTCAAACATATATTGCTTCATACGGGAATCTTTGGTCAGGTAAAGACGGCCGCCGTACTCTAACACCAATTCGTCTAGCTGGTCTAAAAAAGGAAATAGTCGGGATGATACAGGGAAATCCAAAGCCAAGGTATACCCTTCCATTGGAAAACTCATCATTCCTTCCTGTGCGCCAAAATATTTCAAAACGGTGAGGAAAGAAGGCACCTTCCGGTCGGATATCAGGGTCAATATCTTGACTAAGCCTTCATAAGCGTTGTCTGGCGGGATTACGAATTGATATTGTACAAACCCTTTTTTTCCGTAGACTCGGTTCCAGTGGTGAACGAAGTCAAGTGGATAGAAATAGGTATCGTAATCGGTGATATGACGAAAATTATCCTCATTCCCTTTTGAGTAAAAAACATGGTTGAAAGCCTTGGCTGTTAATGGGTTGATGGTAGAGGACGGAAAAATGTCGGGTACGCTTAACCCCTCTTGAGTTTTGACAAATAGGGGATTATTTCTTTGAACCTCCGTATCCAGATCATCCAGGGTAGCATGTTCACCATTTAAAAGAATTCCACGCCCCAAACCACGTCCAGTTGCTAAGCAATCAATCCATGCAACGGAGTAGGTATATCCGAGAGATTTCTGAAAGTAGGGGAATAATTCGTGTATGTTTCTGGCCCGGATAGCTTCCTCAACAATATATGAGGTTTCGATGGGCTTGAGGTTGAAAGTCCCCTCTATGATAGTCCCGGTCAATCCCATACCTCCACAGGTCGCCCAGAAGATATCACTGTTTTTTTCCTTGGAACAATGGTAGATAGTACCATCAGAGGCCAGTAGTTCTAGGGAGCGAAGATGGCGAGAAAAAGATCCTTCACTGTGGTGATTCTTTCCATGAACATCTGCTGCAATAGCACCCCCGAGGGTAATAAACTTGGTCCCTGGGGTAACCGGAAGAAACCAACCCGCAGGCATGATTACATCAATCACCTCTTTGAAACTGACTCCGGCCTGACATCGCAGAATACCATTTTCACGGTCAAAACCCAGGAACCTATTGAGCTTGGTCGTAGAAAGAATCCGTTCGTTGAGAGATGAGTCACCATAGCATCGTCCCAATCCACGTGGAATATAATCTTCCCAATCCTTGGTTTTTTCTATCGCTTCTCGAACAGATGAGAACGACTTTACATCCGCTTTCGCGACTGGAAAATTCCCCCAATTGGATACCTTCATGCCACAAATATAGGCCTAATTCCCATATGAGCGTTCATACATGAATTTGTAATATTTGTTGTGAACGTCATCATTCAAAAAGGTTATGGTCACGTCTTTAGTCACTAAGTTCTGTTCAAGAAAAATTCTGCAATCTGAATATTCCCAAAGATATTTGTAGCCCATAGCATCCTCCTGAAATCCTTCTCCATGAGTATTTTTTACCCAGTCCCTAAGATCATCCCCTGAACCACTGGCTGATTTTACATCGACAGAGTGGAGATAGCCTTGCCAGAAATATAACCTTACGAATCGTAGCTTCATCTCTTTCAATTTGAGGTGATCCTCTAGAAGGTCATAGCGGATCAATTTTTGGTATTTCCCCCTCTTCAATAGGCTATTGTGCTGCTCTAATGTTAGAGAGTCGAAGTGAGTACCCAATTCGAAGCCTTTAAAGGACAGCATCGCATCGTTAATCTGAGCTTGAAGGCCAATCGGAACCATAGCAAGAAGAGTAAGAACGACGAAATTGAGGAAAAAGTTGTGGGTTGGGATGTTACACCTCATGGGAAAAGGATCGTAATTGAATAGATTTGCCTTAAAATACCTACAAATTTCATGCCTAGAACGAGAATATTTTCACTTTTCCATTCCAATCCAGTAGCTTTTGTTGAGGGTCATTATAAGAGAATCCCCAGGTAGTGTATCCTCAGATTTTTCATTACCTTGACTGTTGATGTTGCCTACCCGAACGCCCCATTTGATCCAAGCATGTTGGCCCCATCGTCTTTGGCGAATGCCGGCCAACCCTTCTCAACCCTGTCTCTATCTGACATTTGATGATGGTCCCACTCCCGGCGTCACCGACTGGGTTCTTGACCAACTCGATACCTACCAAGCAAAGGCTACATTTTTTGTTGTGGGTCAGTTGGCAAAGCATCATCCCTCACTTCCTAGGGAGGCACTGGAACGTGGACACGCTGTGGGAACCCATACCCAAAACCATTTGAATGGGTGGAAGACACATCCAGCAGTTTACCTTCGTGATGTTCAAGCTGGAAATGAATCCGTAACGGAAATTCTTAAACGTACTTTTCCCGATTATCAACCCCTGCTGTTCCGTCCTCCTTACGGACGTTTGCTCTCATGTGTTGCTCGTAAAATAACAGTGCAACGAATCGTCATGTGGCATGTGCTCGCATCCGACTGGAGAGATGCATTGAATGCTGAGCAAGTATCTGCCAAGGTGATTAACAATGCGCAGAATGGGTCAATTGTGGTATTTCACGACAGCCTCAAAGCAGAACCCAGGATCAAAGGAGCACTACCTAGGGTA
This sequence comes from Bacteroidia bacterium, assembly GCA_041565275.1. Classification (GTDB taxonomy): domain Bacteria; phylum Bacteroidota; class Bacteroidia; order J057; family JADKCL01; genus CAWUKT01. The sequence continues at coordinate 10,261 of JBFGVE010000058.1, read as the reverse complement.
TTGGAGTATTTTGCAAAAAGGGGATACCGTTTTGAAAACTTGGAATAGGCAGGACTCAGTTAACATCCCAGACATACGCTGTAATCTGATCCTCGAATACCTCGACTTTACGAAATCGTGTGATGGCACTTTCATTAAGCTTTCCATGGTTAAAGGATGACTCTTCTTTCTTCTGGCTATCTTGGGTGGTATTGATATCCCACTTGGTGCGTGTTAAACTACACACCGTACTTCTTCTCATAAGGAGGGTTGTCAGGATGAAGAAGGGCACTCAACTAATCACCTTCGAATGCCTGGGGCAGGAAAAAATCGTGGTGTATAACAAACATTTGTAATACAAAAGATTACTGGTATCCGAGACAACTCAATACTTCAACCGCACGACCTTTCGGCTGATATTGCCTAGTTCACTGCTTCCGAGGAGATAATAGAAACCAGCACTCAATTGATCAACTACATCGCCTGGAAAATCGAAGGTGTGGTGACCCGGAACCTGGTTATGGAGATCAGTTGCATAGATCGTACGACCACTGAGATCTAGCAAGCGGAAGTTAAGATCAGTCTTGGAGGGCAAAGAGTAATGGACAGAGAACTCATTTTGGAATGGATTTGGGACGACGTCCATGTTCCATAAAGGACCTTTTCCACGATCAGTACGGCCAACCAAGGCCGAGATATTTATATTGTCAAGGTAGAGGCTGTTTCCACTTCCCGCGCGACACACGAATTTGATTTTCATCTGATCACTGCCCAAATAAGGTGAAATATCTATCACCTTAGTCACAAAATCTGCAGATGAGGTAGGTGTAAACGGAGTTGCAAATCCGATTCCGGAAATAGTGGCAAGGGAATCTGAAGAGGTAGCTTCCCATTCCTTAGTCCAAGTAGAGCCACAATCCATAGAGACCCACACCTCTAGGGTATCATATGAAAAGGAAGCCCGCTGATGACTAAGGTCAAAGGTAAGCTCGCCAGTGGCATAGTTGCTCATATCAATGATGGTACTAATCATTTCATCTTCAGTCCCATTGGAGTGGTAGTCCCAATTGTCCATCCACACGCATTGCGTACCTGAAGAGCCAATGTTAGTGAAGAGATCCCAGGTGGTGGAACCGTCTGGGTTGGAGAATTGCCAGTTTACGGGAAGAGTCGCGGATTCAAAATCTTCCTGGACAGGAGGAAAGCTAGGAGAATCAATTGTAATATAGGTTGCTAGGGTTACCGTATTCGATCCAAGGTTGTTTGCAGAAGTCAGGGTAACGTCGTAAGTACCGGGGGCAGAATAAACAACCGATGGGTTTTCCAGGGTTGAGGTGGGAGGGGAGCCACCGGGAAAATTCCAGTTCCATCCCGTAGCAGGTCCACTGCTAAGGTCAAAAAAGTTGATGATCTGATTGGTGCAAGCAATGGTATTATCCGCAGTAAAGTTGGCGGTGGGAGAGCATGGCGTAGCAGCGGAGCAACCACAATTGACGGAAGCAAGGTTTGCTTGGCTCCAGAGATTGGAACGGATATTAGTCAATACTCCCTGCATTCGGGTGACCTGCCCTTCTGTGAACATAAGTATACAATTGTCATCCCCATAATCCATATAATTATGGGTATTATCATTCTGATCAATAGGTGTTTCTGTGCAAGTATTTTGTTCGGTGGGGCATCCAAAGTTGGGGTCAAATGTAGGAGGGGTATCGCAGACTTCATCACCGGAGGAGGCACAATCCACCTGTGATGTACCAGCACATTGACCTTGGAAAGTGTGGTATAATCCGAGCCAGTGACCCACTTCATGGGTAGCTGTACGGCCAAGGTCATAAGGCGCAGATCCACAACCATTTCGACCAACATATTCACCATTGAGCACAACTCCATCCAGGGATGGGTTGCTATTCAGTGTGGTTGGAAAAGTCGCATACCCGAGGATGTCACCAGAGATGGTCTTTGTAATCCAGATATTCAGGAACCTGTTGGGATCCCATTGAGAGAGTGCTTTCATTTGGGATTGATTGCTCATGCTGTGATTGGCATTGGTAGAGTCTACAATCCGAACAATGCCAGTAGAAGGGTTCCCCTGAGGGTCTACCGAAGCCAGGCAGAACTCAATTCCTGCGTTGCCAATGATAGATTCGAACTCTGAAGGGACGAGAGCAGTATCCGCATTAGAGGCTGAAAAATCTTCGTTGAGTATATCGATTTGGTTATGTATACACACATCTGAAGGGTAGTCCGTGGCTGACTCCTGAATGACATGGACCACGGTTGGAATAATGTACGTCGTGCTGGTAGTTCGGTTGCTGTTGTGCCGGACCCAGTTACGGATTTGTGAATTAAAAGCTTCAATCCTTTGACGTCCCTCGGGGATGGATATTTCCTTCTGAAGGAGAATGTCAGTACCGCACCGCGCCGGTCTTTGAGCCTTTAGTGCCGCAATGGATCCGAGTGACAGAATAAAAGATACGAATAGGATTTTGTGAAATGTTTTCATAGCAACTTCTCAATACTGAACAGAGAACAACTCAATTTAGTATCCCTTATTTTTATTTGCTACCATTTGTTGTTAAAAACAGTCCTTTACGGTGCATTAAATGTGGTGGAGTCAATTTAATTTGATCTCATTGTGCTCATTGTGTATTCCTTAGTATTTTGCGAAATGGAGAAAGTAAAAGTGCTCTTTGTCTGTCTGGGAAATATCTGCCGGTCTCCTATGGCAGAAGGTTTGTTTCTGCATATCATCGAAAACGAGGGTATTGCAGATCGGTTCGAGGTAGATTCAGCCGGTACTTCCGGATACCATTCCGGGGAGCAAGCAGACCAAAGAATGCGAAAAACGGCTATATCCCATGGAATCCGTCTGACTTCCCGAGCCCGGAAGTTGACCGAGGAAGATCTGGATGCATTTGATTACATTCTCCCTATGGACCATTCCAATTTGAGCAATATTCAGCGTATTATGGTTTCAAACAAAGAACACCGTGCCCAGGTCATTTTGATGCGAGACTTTGATCCTGAACCTGAGGATGGAAATGTGCCGGACCCTTACTACGGCGGGATCAGTGGATTTGAGGATGTTTACCAGATTTTGTTGCGTTCCAACCAACAACTGCTCAAAAAAATCAGAGCGGACCACTCTATCTAGCTATCCGATGTTACCTGGACATCTTGAACCCACCCTTGTTGATTTGTTGGGGAAAATACTCGGTCGATCCGTTAGCATTCTTAAATGCAGTCCCGTAAGAGGTGGTTGCATCCACCATGCTACTGAGTTAAAGACTGGCCAGGGATCATTTTTCCTAAAATATAACCGGATTGAAGAGTTAGCCAATTTTCAGGCAGAAGCGCGGGGACTTCGTCTACTTGAGTCTGCAGGTGCTCTGAAAGTTCCTCAGGTCCTGTTGGTTAGCGATAGTGGCTCCCATGCTTTCATCTTGATGGAGTTCATCTTGCCAGGACCTCATTCAGATGATTTCTGGACTACTTTCGGACACAGCCTTGCCAACCTCCACTGGAATACTTCTAGCAGGTATGGCCTGGACCATGACAACTTCATTGGCCGACTTTCTCAATCCAATACATGGCACAATAACTGGATATCTTTCTTTATCGAAGAGCGGATGGGCGCTCAATTGAAATTGGCCAAACAAAAAGGACTAACTTCCAGTAATCTCCACACTGCTTTTGAAGCCTTATTCAAACGGCTTCCCAATTTGATACCTGATGAGCCACCATCCTTGTTGCATGGAGACCTCTGGTCGGGAAATTTTTTGGTAGGACCCAAAGGGGAGGCCTGCATTGTTGACCCCGCTGTTTACTATGGTCACAGGGAGGCAGAACTAGCATTCACCCGCCTCTTTGGTGGTTTTGAACCTCAGTTTTATTCTTCTTATATGAATGCCTGGCCCTTGAAAGAAGGCTGGGAAGAACGGGTGGGATTGTTTAACCTCTATCCTTTAATGGTCCACTTAAACCTGTTCGGTAAAGGATATTTACGGGAGATATATGACATTTTGTCTAAATTTAGTTGAAGGTTGTAATTTTGTCTGTCCTATGAAGAAAAATATATACATCTTGTCACTTCTTGTACTGTTCACAGCGATCATATCCTGCAAGAGAGACAACCAAACAGGAGGAAATGAAGAACTGGCCAGCCTTCCCCGAACAAACTTCAACATGGGTGGAGTCTCTTTCAGCTTGGCCAATATCAGGGACTTAGATCAGGTCCACCGGGATTCCGTGGGTTGGGGGTACCTTATGCCCTCAACGGAAGAGAATGGACCAATTGTTTATTATTTTACCACCAACCTGCAGACCTTAGGTGCTCCCCACATGCGCATTGAGTACATTGACAAGAAGATTGAGAATATGGATAACGTCGAAAGTATTCAAGGATGGTTGAAGGGGCTGTTCCTCAACGATGCCCAGAACGGCAAAGTCATTGGTGAAGACCAAACCCTGACCACAATGGATGGGCAGGAAGTCAAACTTCTGGAGATCCACCGACCGGGCGGGATTTTGAACGATTCCGTTCGGAGAAGTGATAAGTTTATGGCTTGGTGTTATATTGATCAGGGTGACCGATTCGTTGCTTTTAACTTTTCAACGACAGAGGAAGATAAATACAACCAGGGATTGCCTCTCTTTATGAACCTTATTCGTTCCTTCAAAGAGGAATAGCCCCCCAGTCAACCTCAATTATTGTATTGGCATTTGACCACCTGCTGAAAACAGCGGTTGAAATTTACCGGATTGGGGTATATTTACCTCAACAGGTTCCCATGCCAATCTATTCAATCATCCATCAAGCCTTGGTACCCGTGAGGGCGACGCCGTCTGATGCATCGGAAATGGTGACTCAGCTTTTATTTGGAGAACTGGTTGAAGTGCTTGAGCGGGATAAACAGTGGCAACAAATCAGGAATCAAGCGGATCTATACGAAGGTTGGGTCGATGAAAAAATGCTTTATTCTGTGGGGGAAGATTGGCATTCGAAAGTAGCTCGATGGGAATACATTCATACTCCCTACACAACTGCTTTGTGCCAGATCGGTGATATTGGGTTCCCATTTAAACTGGTTTTTGGTAGCCGAATACCCATCATGGAGGACCAAATGAAGTGGGATGATATTCTTTTGGAATTAGGTCCTATTCGGTGGCGGATACCTCGTTCATCGCTTTGTCCTCTTAATATCCCGAGCGCTTCCAGCCTAGTAAATTTATCCCAGGTATTTTTAGGTGCGCCTTACCTCTGGGGGGGTCGATCCCCCTGGGGAGTTGACTGTTCAGGGCTAACCCAAATGGTATATGGCTTACATGGGATCCACATCCCCAGAGATGCCTCGTATCAGGAGAAGGAAGGGAAATCGGTAACCTTCGCTGAGGGGCAATTAGGTGATTTAGCTTTTTTTGAAAACGACCAGGGGAAGGTTCACCATGTAGGTATTATTTTAGGAAGAAATGAAATCCGGCATGCCAGTGGCAATGCCCACGATGACTACTTAGATGATACAGGTATATACAACAGAATTACAGAAAGAATGACGCATCGTTTGTGCAGTATCAAACGAATTCTTTAAATTTTAATCCATGGCAAGTAAAGTACTGGTACTGAACCAAGACTACCAAGCGATCAGCGTTTGTAGCGTGGAACGTGCCTTCGTTCTTGTTTACATGAATAAAGCCGAATTGATTAGTAGCAGTCATACTCGGAAGTTGAGGACAGTAAGTGCAGAATACGTTTCTCCGTCAATCATCCGGCTTCACCGTTACATTAACCTACCCTATAAAAAGGTTGCTTTGAGCCGGCAAAATATCTTTAAGCGGGACGGCTACCAATGTATCTATTGTAGCAAGCGGGATCACCTTACCCTCGACCATATACTCCCAAGATCCCGTGGAGGAAGGGATTCCTGGCACAATTTGGTGGCCGCTTGTCAGCGTTGCAATACGCTGAAAGGTGACCGGACTCCGGAAGAAGCAGAAATGCAGATGTCACACAAACCATTCCGTCCATCCTTCATCATGTACCTTCGGGATTTCAATGGGAAAGTCATGGATGAATGGAAACCGTATCTTTTAATGAATTAGACCTGGGATTGTACAAATACCCTTTCCTGAAACCCCACTTTTTCCTACAAACTAAAGCACTTGATTAGCATGCGGTTGATCGTTTGCAATTGGAATATTTCAATAATTCTGATTAACTATGTAGGAGTTCTGGTTCCAAACAAATAAATTTTTCGTTGGGTGCCATGAAAATAGGAAGCCAATATTAAAAACTTAAATAATCCTGTTGACTATGAAAAACTCTAGGTACAAACTCTACCAAAGTGAGAACAGTAAAGAATATTATTTCAACCTCTCCGCAGGCAACGGTGAAATAATCTTGAGAAGTGAAGGTTACAAGGCTAAATCTAGCGCTGAAAATGGAATCGAATCCGTTCGGAAGAATTCTTCCAACGACAGCCGTTTTGAAGGCAAAGAATCTAAAAACGGGAAATTCTACTTCAACTTGAAAGCAAGTAATGGTCAAGTTATCGGTACGAGTGAAATGTATGATACCGAAGCGGCACGTGACAATGGAATCCAATCTGTCATGGAGAATGGACCAGACTCTCCCGTCGAAGACACGACTGAGTAAGCTTCGCTGGAGATTCTGTGTAAGTCTAATTGCTGCTAGCGCCGCTGGTACACAATAAGCTTGACACCTAGTATTTCCCCACCTGTCACCAATTTCCAAATTACCTCGTTATGTAACTCTTTCAATTGCCTGTCAGAATATCCATTAGACACATTAGACCAAACGACATTGGTACATTTTTCCCAAGGTACCTCATAAATGTTGTGATACCGATCCGTCCCGTTTTGGTCTACTACTAACCTATACTTGTCGGAACTGAGCAGGGGGAAATCCGAACAAGTTATTCCATTCAATCTACTAATTGTTGAATATGGATACTTTTCTTCCAGATGGAAATAGGACCAATGGGCAAGGCTAGCATCCCATCCTTGAGCGATCTGATCTGGGTAGACCAAGAAGTGGCCGCTTAACAACCCGACCCCTATGGTCGTGGGTATAGCCCAACGTCTCCAGGAGGTTTCGACCAATTCGATGCAGCGCATGGCCAAGAGGCAAAAAAGTAGAAAGTGAACTGCGAAGTAACGGTGGCCGATTGGATTTGAAAAGGGGATGAACAATAATGTTAGCCAGGTGGTGGTAATGAGGAATACGCACGATAGCTCTTTGAATCTTGGGTCAGCTTTGAGCTTGCGAAACCGGACAAGTAATGCAACCAAGAAAAAGATCCAGACAAAGACCATCCCATGGTCGAGAAACCGCCACCCAACAATACCCAGATTACGCAATATCTCTCTAATTCCAACCAGTTCCCGATGGCCCCCATAAGTTTCGGGAGGGGGGCTGAAGAGCCATCCCTGGACCTTCCAGTGGAAGAGCAACCAAGTTAAGGTAATAACTGCTGCAGGCAGGTACCAAACTATCCGCCCCAGCGTTCTTTCCCAATTTTTCCAGTCTTTTTGGAGCAGGAAACCAACCATGAAAATAGAAGGAACCATCAGAATCCCCCGGAAAGTTACCAGGGTCATTCCAGTGGTAGCAAGCACCAATACAAAGCGCTTCTTTTCCAATTCACTATTGAGGGCCGTCAGGAAAAAGCAGATAAGGGCGATGTCAGGAGAGACCATACTGCTTTGGGCCAATATTGTCGGTTGCAGGAAAAGGATAAGGAAGCCCCAAGTGGCGTACTTCTGGGACAGGTATTTCCGGCAGAGTTTCTGCCATTGATAGAGGATTCCAAATAGGAAGGGTAGCATGGCCAAATGAGCTACTGCCAATGATTTTCCAAAGACAGCCCAGCATCCGGCGAGGTAGATATTGAAGAACGGAGGATGTCCTGCGTCCATATCTTCGGGGGGGATCAGATAGGAGAAGTTAGTTTCGAGGTACCATTGAGCTAACTTAGAGTTGAGTATATTGTCCCAAAAAAAGGGAAATTGTCTGCAAAACAACACCCACCCAATGATCAGGATACCACCGAACAACCAAGAGCGTTTCACAGCTTCATTTTCTTAAACTTCCACTCAGGGATGTTACAGATGATCCACATAATGTACCGCCAAATCCATTTTGTATAAAGGGTATCCTTCCCACGCTTCCATGCAGTGAAGATATCTCCTGCAACTCCTTTGGGAGTATGGGTCAGGAGGCGAGGAAGGTCCATTCCCTCGGTCATTTTGGTACGGACAAATCCAGGTTTGACAGTCAGAACACGAACGTTGTAGGGAGCCAATCGGTTGCGCAAGCCTGAGAGAAAGGCAGTGAAGCCGGCTTTAGCGCTGCCATAGAAATAATTAGAACCGCGACCACGATCACCCGCAACCGATGAGATCCCTATAATGGTTCCCGAGCCTCGCTCTTGCATTTCGTTAGCAACGATAGAAAGAATATGGCAGCAGCCATTGTAATTGGTTTCCATAGTGTGAAGGGCCAACGTAAGTTCTTTTTCAGCTTCTTCTTGTTCGGGGAGAAAGCCAACTACACTGATCACAACTTCCGGCTTTGGGTCAAGTGCATCATAAAACCCTTGGTGGGTGTCATAGGCGACCGCATCGAATTCGAGGTTCTTGGCTTTGGTATTGGTACGGATCTCAAGGTCGGCAGCATCCGCCTCCAATTCCTCGGCCCTGCGACCAGCCAGATAGATCCCAAACCCTTGGCTGGCATACTTTGCAGCTAATGCGCGTGCAATCTCCGATTTTGCACCCAATATCAGGCAGTATTTAATCATGCCGCACAAGTTAGTGAAAAAGGGAAATCACTAAAAAATAGCAACTGAGGATGAGCAAAAATAGTTACTTTCGCCGCATGTCAATCTGGCTTTCTGATTATGAACTCGAAGAGGTTGCCAAAAAGATGCAGGTCAATATGGTTGCTCACCTCGGCATAGAAATCACTGATCTGGGAGAGGACTACCTGGCGGGGACCATGCCTGTGGATTGCCGGACCCAACAGCCCTTCGGCATTTTGCATGGGGGAGCGTCTTGTGTCTTGGCTGAAACCTTGGGAAGCATCGCTGCCAATTTAGTGGTTGATCCCAAAGTTTCATATTGCCTGGGACTGGATATCAACACCAATCACCTCCGCGCGGTACGATCAGGTATTGTCACCGGGATTGCTCGTCCAATTCATTTGGGACGAAAAACGCAGGTTTGGGAAATCAAAATCCATGACAGCAAGGAAAATCTGGTTTCGATCTCAAGGCTGACTATGATGATAATGAGTCATAAATAAAGGAAAAAATTGAAGATAGCCCCAGGTTATTTGTCTTGAAGTAAACCTGCTTCTTGTTCTGAAACAAGCTCCCCTCAATTAAGAACAGGGTCCACCGGATAATGTGAAATCACCCGGTACTTGCCTCCCATAGATTGTAAAACCTTTTGCCAAAGTTGGCCAGCATCGTGAGACAACTTGAAACCTTTTGGAGGGTTTGCTACAAACCAGGATTTATTCTTGATCTCTTCTTCCAGTTGCCCTTTTGACCAACCACTGTACCCCACAAAAAACCTCGTATTATCATTGCTGGCAGCACCCAAAAGAACCTTCTCTCTTAGATCATCGAAATTGGTGCCTTGGTAGATTCCGGGAAGGAGTTCATCTTCGGGACCTGCAAGCTCTGGCATGGTGTGCAAATAATGAAGAGAGTCTGTACCAACAGGACCCCCAAGGTAAACAGGAAAGTCCAACATGGAAGAATCTTCAAGGAGTTCATCGAGTTTGTACTCTAACTTTCGGTTGAGAATAAACCCCAGTGCCCCTTCCTTTCCATAAGAAGCCAGTAGCACGACTGTACGGAAAAAATTAGGATCCGGCAGGTAGGGCCTCGCAAGGAGCAAACGGCCTTTTGCAGGTTCGAGTTTCATTTCAGATGTATTTCTCATTCGAAGTTAGCTGATTTCAGTAAATAAATCAGTACTGTCCGGTTAAAACCAGGATCTTCCGAAAATGTATCAAATTTTCAAATTGAAGAGCTTTTACACTTATTTTCTCAAAAGCCCCCCCTCTTGCTACGTATCAAAAAGAGCCAATTGTTCCTTTCCTTCTTGGTTCTTATCTCGCCATGATCGCTCCGGGTCGTTGAGAAAGGCCACCAGTTCGATATAGCTTGCCAAGTGGAGCCGGACCATTGAGCAGAGGTTTGAAAAAGCCCATTTATGGTTCAGCTTTTTCGAAATGACCTCGAATAGCAGATTG
>JBFGVE010000057.1:0-16882 GCA_041565275.1 Bacteroidia bacterium | reverse complement strand
GTTGGGATGCAGTCGAGAAAAAGCCACCGGGAAGCTCATCGGGATAGCCATTGACCGTCCGGGAAATCACTCCCCCGGCACTGAGGACCCAACCCAAACCTACCCTGCTAGCCACATCGTCAACCTTGATCCCCGACGAATTGTACACAAGCTCTACAGAGGTGCTCAGGTTGCGGCTGCTCAGAGTATAGATGGGCAGTGATACACGGGGGCTGCCCGCTGACAAACCAGGGGAACTTGCTATTAAACCGCCTAAAGAAGCAGCATCAGGGGAAGGTGGAATACTCACCGTGTTCAGCCCCTGACCGGATTGAGCACCGAGCGAACAGGGAAAACTAAACGTCAAAACAAATAAAGCGACACCAGCACATCTCATCAGCAAAGAAGGGATCAGACTCATAGATACAACCTGTAAGTACATACCAACCGTCAATTTGAAGATCAAAAAGGCACTCCCACAAAAGAAATATATTTTGAACTGGAAACCAACATGGACCTGGAAACCAATTCGCGGAGAGAACACCTGGCCGCATTCTTTTCACCGGTTCACAAGAGAAACATTCTTCGGGATTTACCCAATCCGTTGAATGGCATATCGGCACAAGAAAAGGGCCAATAATGACATGAAACACCGATCTGGGCCAACTTGCTAAGGTCTCAGAGTATCTGAGTTGTGGCCGGAGTACTGACCGGTTATGGCTTACGTACTGTACAGTTGAGGTCAGGAAACTGCTCGGTTGCGGTCGGAGTACCGTTCGGTTGTTGTCGGAGCACTGTCCAGTTGGGGCCAGGACACTGTCCAGTTGGGGCCAGGACACATTGCAGTTGGGGCCAGGACACATTGCAGTTGGAGTCAGGACACATTGCAGTTGGAGTCAGGACACATTGCAGTTGGAGTCAGGACACATTGCAGTTGGAGTCAGGACACATCGCAGTTGGGGCCAAAGTGCAGCTAAGTTGCGGTCCGAAGTATAACTGGGTTATGGTCAAAGCATAACTGAGTTGGGGGTCACACACAACTTAGGTGTACTGTGGCTGTCATCCGCATTGTTCTCTAACCACAATCCAGTTGTGTCTAGAGAATAATCTAGTTGCATCCGGAACACCCCCCAGTTGTGGTCGGAACACCCCCTAGTTGTGGTCGTAACACAATCCGGTTGGGGTCCAGACACAATCCAGTTGTAGTTAAAGTACAACTGGGCTGGGGTCAAAATACAAACGGGCTGGAATTCGAAGCACAATTTCATTGTGTCCGGGGTGCGGTCTGGGTGTATCCACAATGAGGGCTACGTGCCTACATTGTTGCCCAGATCGAGCTTTTGAAACAGCGACTTAATAGAATCTCCAATGAGCTGGTAGGATTCGCGGGTATATCCTCCTGAGAGCAATTTTAGAATTGGGACCTTCCGCTTTTCAAAGACTTCTTTGAAGACGAACAGGTCACGTTCGATGATCCCTTCGGCAGATACCGCCAGTCCGCCTAAAGGGTCTTTTTCATAAATATCTGTCCCGGCATTGTAGATTACCAGGTCAGGCTTCTCTGCATCCAGTGCCTTTGGAATCTCTCTTTTGATCAAGTGAAGATAATACTCCGTTTTAGTGCCGGGGTCGATAGGAAAATTGTATTGGATATATTGGGCGGCCTCATGGTCCTGCGGAAATATCTTGCCATTGTACACATCGAAATTGATGATCCTGGGGTTGTCCTTGAAAACGCTTTCAAACCCATTGCCCTGGTGGGCATCCAGGTCTATGACCATGATCCTGGTACCGGAGTGTTGATCCATGAGGTGGTAGGCAGCCAGGGGAATATCAGAGAAAAAACAAAACCCATGGGCATAATGTCTTTTCGCGTGGTGGTAGCCACCTGCCAGATTGATGGCCCATCCTTCCTTCCATGCGAGTTCAATGGCCTCAATAGAGCCTTGGGTTCCCAATCTTGCTGGTTTTAGCAAGCGATTGCGCAGGATGAAAGCCGGGACCCACCTTAAAGCGCGAACCTCTGCTACGGCAGCTATGTATTTGGATCTGCGGATTAACTGGAGGTATTCGGTGGTATGAACCCGTGAGAGGGTTTTGTTGGTTACGGGTCCTGAGGGTTCATAATGGTTATCTCCCGTCAATATCCCATGCTCAACCAAGTAATCAAATACTTTGCAATACTTTGCCGAATCAAAGGGGTGCATTTTCTCCAATCCCAGCAGGGTCATATTGTATCCTGGGGAATAAACGATGGGTAGTTTGGCGGGCATAGCTCAAATTAACGGCTAATCATTCCAACTAAAAAATGATTAATTTGTGCTACCAATTTTGGTTTGGACCGGCCTATTGCCCGTTTCCCCGGAATAGACGAATAAATATGAACAGCTATCTACACCTTCTGATACTCAGCTTTGTCCTGTCCATCTTCGGACCGCTCCAGGGCCAGACGCCCTTTTTTCAAGATTCTAAAGCAGAGGCAGATGTACTCCAGTTAAGCAATGGAACCTCACAGAACGGGGTGTTGGATCATTTTGTACGGGCTATTGCCGAAGGTTCAAACAAAAGTCCCGACAGGGTCCGTTTCATAGTGGCTTATGAGAGAGAGCTTAAATTGGCCAGGTGGATCAACAACCAGATCAAAACCAAAGCCAGCATCAAAAATATTGGGGTTACGGGTGACATCCAATACAAAGGGTTTGACTTCAGCGACTTTCTCAAACCTACCCGGGTTTCTTTTAATCTCGTATTACAGGTCGGCAACCAGGGGGCACCAAGCGGAGTGCGGAAGGTTTATACTTTCTCAGGTATAGATCTTGTCGGAGATCCTGCCAATATAGCTGAATTCATTCACCAGGACAGTTCCGGGCAACTGGAGCAACACAGGCTTTTATTGGAGGATATAAAGTTTTCTTACCAGGCTGAAGACAAGGCCCGTTTTGATCAGCACACCCTTCTGATCGACTCCTACTACCAGGCTTCAAAGGATTTGGAGGTGATTTACAATGAGTTATTGGCGATTCAGCCCGATGATCTGGACCGGCTGGCAGCACATGAGCAAAGAGCTCTGGATTTACAGCAGCAGATCGTAACGATCCAGGATAAGAACTATGAAAGTCATCTTGGGCTGAATTCAGGACTGGACCCTGCTAGGTTTGTATTCCGATTGAGAGATTGCCAGAGCCTGTCGCGGGAGTTGAGGACACAGATCAGTGAGTCGATCGGCGTCCTGCCTCTCCTTTACTACGAACGAGCACTGGAACGCCTTGGGTATGGCCAGAACATTGGAGCAATCCAAGACCTTAACACCAGTATTGAACTTGATCCTGGCTTCGCACCATCTCATTACCAACTGGCAGTCATTGCCTACCAGGATGGTAATATAGCTGAGTCCAGGCTTCGTCTGATCAACATTCTGACCAAGATGCAGGCTGATCCGGCTACTCTCGATCAAGCCGCAGCCATGTTGGGAGATATGGTTAAGAGTGACATCGGGCAGGCCCGCCAATTGGTACAGCAGAACCAGTTTAACAAGACCCTGGAAATACTGGAACCTATCGGAGCCCTTTGCTCCGACATCCCTGATCTCAACTGTGCTTCTGAAGCAAGAGATCTGATCTTTAAAGCTCATCGTGGTATCTACCAATCTTATTTGACCGGTGCACGGCAGGACCTGGGGGCCGGCCGGTATGAAGAAGCTGAAAAAGAAGCACAGAGAGCACTTGAGTACCAACAGCAGAATGGTACGGTTCTCAGCGATGGGAGTGAGGCCCTCCAGGCCCTGTCAGCCATCCGCAGAAAGGTTTACCAGCAAAAAATACAGGATGCTGCCAGGCTCCTGGACCAGCAACAACTTGAGCAGGCAGAAAACGTAGTTGTCAGCGCCATTCAGTTGGGTGAGCAATACCCTGAAGCGATTCAGAGTACCTCCGATTCCCGCCAGTTGTTCAAGCGGATCAAACAGGAGCAATATAAAGCTTTGATCACCATGGGGCACCAGGACCTCCAGGCAGGCCAGTTTCGTAAAGCCCTTGATACTCTGAATAAGGCCAGAAGCTTTGAGCAGTCTTACGGTATATCTGCAGACACCCTGCTTTGGGGAATGATCCAGGCAAGTGCCCTGGGCATTGTCAAGGATGACCTGACCCAAGCTATCCAGGCAGCTCAAAGCAATCGCCTAACACAAGCAAGGCAACTCGCTCAAGGAGCTTCTTCTATGATGAGTGATTATGGCCTCAGTGAAGATAAAGAACTACTTGCCATGATGGACAATCTTGATGAAAGCATCTTCAGACAAGATTGTATCAATGCCCAAAATCAATTCGATGGGGTCGTTACAGAGGCCAGAGGGTACGAACAGAATGGCGACTTCATTGCTGCCGAGGGTTTTTACCTCAAGGCTATTGAAGTCGCACGCCAGAACCAGGCATGTGGCATTGACCTGAAAACCGTAAATAGCAAATCCCGTGAATTGGGTCCACCGGCTGCTTACCAAAAGAAAGTCAATGAAGCCCGGTCCATGGTTGACCGGACTTCTTACCATAAGGCTGTTCACACCTACCTGGATGCAGGGAGAGATCATGAAGCCTTTAATCTGGCTAAGTTTGGCATAGCTCACGATGAGCTAATTGATTTTATCATGGGTGTTGGTCAGAGTGGATTCCTGCTTTATGCTGTGGACCATTACATGGAGGCAGGTGACCTGGAAACATCTTTGGAACTGACCCGGACCCTGGCATGGCGTGGGTTACCGAAATCAGAGGTTAAACCTGCACATTCGCGGCTGGGAGCGGCATTGGCAACCAAGGATTTTAAACGGGATCCGGGAGGATCTTGGAAACAGAATGCCTTGCGTCACACGAAGGGGAACAAAGGCTTGAATTATATCTTCAAGGCATATAAAAGGCAGTGGAAGAGATTGGATTAGTGAAGCCCAGCCGTCCTGTGAAGGTGATAGAGAAAATAAAGGATAATTTAGCTAATCTTCTTACTTTGGTCTTTCCCCATCATTGTCCGGGTTGTGGAGGGACATTGCTGAGGCAAGAAGGAGAGGTCTGCCTGGATTGCATGACCGAGATCCCACAGACTGGTTTTCACCACCACTTGGAAGACAATGAATTGTATTATCGAATAGCTGGCAAGGTTGATCTGGCAGGAGCCGGGGCGATGTATTATTTTGACAAGCACGGCCGAATGAAGCGGATTGTCCAAACATTGAAGTACAAGGGGCGTCCTCGTTTGGGAAATTATCTCGGGGAAGAGTGGGGGGCAGTTCCTGGCATGCAGGCAGCGTTGGCTGGGATAGATCTTCTGGTCCCGGTACCCCTGCATAAAACACGGCAACGGAAACGCGGCTATAACCAAGCGGCACAAATTGCTTTTGGCCTTGGAAAATCGACTGGTATCAAGGTAGATACCAAAAGTCTGGTCCGGATCAGGGCTACGGAGACACAAACCAGAAAGGGAAGAGAAGAGAGGTGGGAAAACGTAAAAGATGTATTTGAACTTCGCAATCCCCTGACCGGGCATGTAGGTTTAGTGGATGATGTCATAACTACCGGAGCGACTTTGGAAGCATCCATTCGTGCCCTGAGGGCTGGAAGTCCCGGACATCTGAAGGTCACTGTACTTCCCTTGTGCATGGCCCGGATGTAATAGTGCCTATCCTCTCAATTCTTCTATGTCTTCAACCGTCTTTGGAATGCCATCTCCAAGCAGACGGCTGCTATCCCCGGTGATCAACAGGTTTTCTTCGATACGGATTCCTCCAAAGGTCCGGTAGGCGTCCAAGGCATCAAAGTCGATGAACCTACTGTGCAATCCCTCCGCCTTCCACTGGTCGATCAGTTGAGGAATGAAGTAAACCCCTGGTTCGACGGTGATGGTAAATCCAGGCTCCAGCTCCTTCCCCAACCGTAGAAATGCAAGGCCAAACTGGTCGCTTCGCTCATACCTTTCATCGTATCCTACATAATTTTCACCCAGGTCTTCCATGTCATGGACGTCCAGGCCCATCGCATGCCCCAATCCATGTGGGAAGAAGAGTGCATGTGCACCTGCTTCCACTGCCTCTTCGGGGTCTCCTTTCATCAGGCCCAACTCCTTTAGCCCATAGGTGATGACTCGGGCTGCCTCCAGATGCACATCCCGGTAGGCAACTCCCGGTCTGCACATTTCTACCGCAGTGACTTGCGAGGCCAGGACTACCTGGTAGATATCCCGTTGCTGGTCGTTGAAAGTAGTGTCGACCGGAAAGGTCCTTGTCATATCCCCTGCATAGTGCATCGGAGACTCACCACCGCAATCTACCAGCAGCAGTTGGCCACTGTTCATCAGGTTGCTATGAGAATGGTTGTGTAGAACTTCACCCCGTACGCTCACAATAGGTAGGAAAGAAGTATGGCTGTCATAACTATGCACTGTTTCCTGAATGGCCGCATGGACCTGGGCTTCGGTCAGGCCCGGACGGGCTACTTCCATGGCACGGATGTGCATGGCTTCTGTCACCCGAACCGCAATGTCCAGTTGCTCGACTTCCTCCGCGGACTTATAAGACCTCAAGCTGATTATGCCTCGGATAAGCTCCATTGAGGCGCCTGATTTGGCTGCAGCGGGAGTAATGGACAACAGTTCGGAAATCCAAATGATATTTTTGCCTCGGTAAGGGGGCGTATAGTGAACACTTTTACCTTTGACCGCACTTTCCAAAGCCACCATTGGCGCTGTTTTGAAAACACCTGCCGCTTCTGCTTGTTCGGAGATGGTCGGAAGATCACCCGTCCAAACGATGTCATCCATGGTCAGTTCATCCCCGTAGACAATCGTTTCCCCTGTTCCGGCGTCAAGGGTCGCCGCAAGTCCGGGCCGGTCAATTCCAAAGAAATAGAGGAAATTGCTATCCTGGCGAAAAGGGTAGGTGTTGGAAGCATAATTCATAGGAGCTTCCAAATTTCCCAGGAAAAGGATCAGCCCGGAGTCTACTTTTTCAGCCAGGGCCCGACGGCGTTCGGTATAAGTCTCTGCAGAAAACATGTCTCAATTTAGAAAATGACATGCCC
Source organism: Bacteroidia bacterium (assembly GCA_041565275.1). Classification (GTDB taxonomy): domain Bacteria; phylum Bacteroidota; class Bacteroidia; order J057; family JADKCL01; genus CAWUKT01. Next base: position 9,845 of record JBFGVE010000057.1, on the reverse strand, counting down.
TCAGTCCAATTCAAAAAAATTCTCTCTGCATTTTCTCTTAACTTTGTATTCCAACCGCAATACTTAAATCATCCAAATACTATGTATAAATCAATCCTGATATTACTCCTGGCTCCATTCGCAATTACAATGCAGGCCCAGTCTCTCTCCAAAGTGGTTGTCAGCAAATTTGAGAATGGCAACCCCAAGCTCGTCAACCATTATGCGGGATCCAAAACAGCAGAAAACCTCCGCAAACAGGAGACATTCAATGTAGACGGTAGAATTGTATTGGAGAAAAACTTCAAGAATACCTTGCTGGACGGACCTGTCAAAGAGTTCAAAGAATTCGATGGCTCTCCGATCAATGAGTTGAATTATAAGAAAGGGAAGTTGGACGGCTCCCAGTACCATTATTTCAGTGATGGCCGGGTCAAGTTTGCCTTGAACTATTTGAATGGAGTTTTGAATGGCACCCAGAGGGAATATTTTTTCAAAGAACATACCATCAGGTCAGAAACCAACTACAGCGGTGGCGTCCTCCACGGAATGCAGCAGCGATGGAACCAAAATGGTACCAAGGCTTACCATTATAATTTTGTCGCTGGCAAACCAGATGGGATCCAGAGAACATGGACTGAAAGTGGTTTGGTTGAAGAACGCTGGGTCCAGGGGCAGTTGGAAGATATTCGCGAGAAGTGGAGTGCAGTTCAAGCCAAGGAGGTCGGCATCTATACTTATGAAAACAAAGGCGACAGCTTGAATATCACCTTGGGAAAGAAGTTGGAAAAAGAGATACGCTACTATGACAGTGGATCTATTCAGGCCATCCAAATTCCTGGTGATCCACCGATGCTGAAGGAATTCCATCCCGATGGGAAAGTCAAAGGAGAAGGACGGGGAACATTTGCATCCAGGGAAGGGAAGTGGGAGTTTTTCCACCAGAATGGAAATAAAATGATGTCCGGAGAATATGCCAACGGGAAGAAAATGGGTGTCTTTCAGTACTGGGACGAAAAAGGGAGGCTTGTGGAAGAAGAAGTATGGAATTCGGACGGGACCCGCCGTGAGTCCTGGACAGTGACGGGATACCATTGGAATGACAAGAAAGAGTACGAAGGCTCACTGACCCCTGAAGGTTGGAAAATTGGTATCTGGAAGTATTGGTATGAGTTGGGAGAGCGGAAGATAGAGGAAAATTGGAAGACAATTTGTTCAGGTTCAGATCGCCCGGTATTGGAAGACTACACCGAATGGACAAAATCTGGGAAAGTGCTCCGTAAAGGCAATGAGCGTGAGCAGTTGGAATATGCTTACCATGAAAATGGAGAGGTGAAGACCATCACTACAATGTTATTCTTCGAGCGTGACCCTTGCCAGATGGATCAACCTACCAGGTATATTGAGGGAGGGACTTTTGAGAAAAAAGCGACCGACCCCAGGTACTTTAAGTCTGTTAATACCCTGGTGATCACCTTGACTGATCAAGGAGACAGCCTCGTGGTAGATCGTTACAACAAAAATGGACAAAGAGATGGAATTCAGGAGGGTTGGTATCCCAAAGGAGGGAATAAACGGTATTCCATTCATTTCTTGGAAGGACGGGTACAAGGCTCCGTCAAGGAATGGTATCCTTCGGGAAGTTTGAAGCTGGATCACAAGTACCATTCTGATCAAGGAGGAGGGCCTTTCCGCCTTGTGGAAGGTACCTATTACAACGAGAAAGGGAAAGATTTCACCTGGAATGCAGCAGAAGGAAAAGACAAGAAGAAAGTCATGCTAGAGATCGAAGACGGAGCCTATTTCTTTGAGTTTATGGAGATGAACCCGAATGAGTAAGATAAATTACTGAGCCAGTGCCTTCCTGAAGACCGGAGGCAACTGGTTGGGATGCAAGTCCTTGGCAACAATAATATTGTTTTGGTCCAGGACGTAGGCTTCGGGTGTAATGTCTACATGGTATTTCTTGTAGTACCGGCTCTCATAATTGGGGTCAATCACATTGTGAAAATCCTGCATGTCGTATTTTTCTACAAATTCCTTCCACTTGTCTTCATCGGGGTCTACACAAAGGGCATATACATCTACTCCCCTGGCTTTCCACTCTCTCAGCAGTTCGGCAAGCACAGGGGTGCGCTCCTTGCAGTGGCTGCATGTGTAGGAATACATCCATACTACCTTAACCTTTGCACCCATTCCGTAGATGGTTTCATATTCTCCATCGATATTGCGGCAACGTAGATCCTGCCCTATTTTACCGATCATACTTGGCCGCATATCATCCACTTTCTTGCGGATCTTTTTAAGTTCTTCGGGGTTGTCTTCGTACCATGTCACCAGTTCATCGGTGAAGAAATTATCAACCAGGTGGACTAGGATTTTTTCACCCCCCATGATCTCAGGCTTTTCGTATTTGATTGCGATCCAGTTCACAATGAATTTGAAAACTGCAGGATTTTCTATCGAGAGGCGTACCACCCGGTCAGCATACTTAACAATTGAATCGGGGGTCTGAGGGGTCAGCTTAGTAATATAGTTGTTGAGTTTGTTGGCAACTACTGGGGTACGCAGCAACCGGGTATCATTCAGGTCTACATTGTCCCAGTATGCATCGCGATAGGTAAGAAGTTGGAGGAGGGTGTCCAGAGTGCCATCGACTTTCCGTGGGTAGGTGAGATCAGGATTCTGACCTGCAATTTTAAAAACCGTGAAAAATGATCGGGGGTATTCCTTCGAGTAACTCTCAATCTCTGTTTTGCGGGCTTCAAGCAGTTTCTCCTTTTTGCTCTCCAGAAAGGCAATGTTCATACTCCCCGACGGCTGATTTTTCAGAGCAATCTCGGTGGAGTCAAAACTTTTCCGCCAGCGGATCTCAAATTTTTGGTTGCGGTAGAAGAGTTCATTGTCAAGTGAGCCCTTCACCTGCATCTCTTCCACCAGGTTTGAGGTCTTTGTTTTCATGCGGAACTCTTGATCCTTGTCTGCCAGGAACTGAACAAATGTACTTCGATTGGGAAACACAAAATAGAACAGGCCGGCATCAAGTGGATCTTTGCGTTGTAAGGTTGCTACGCCATTTTGTGCCAGGACTGAATCTGCCAGGTAATTTTGATCCCCTACCATTCCAATGATCCGGCAATAGCCGTCTGGCATTCCCTTGATCTCGAACTGGATATTCGTACCAGATTGGGCAAACAAAGTTATCCATCCGGTAAAGAACAATACGATCAATAGTGCTGCGTTTCTCATAATTTTCTATCACCTATACACAATAATACTTGGTGACAGCCTTTTTTTCAAGTTGTTAAAGATATCGCAAATCCGATGCCGGAATTTTCAAGGACCTTAATTCCAGTTTCTTTTCAGTTCTATCAAGGTAACCAATTTTTCATACGGCATCCTGGTTGGGTTCATCGTAGGAGAATTGTGGCGAGAGATCAGGGAGGTTAGGAAATGTTTAGTACGCTCATTCTGGATGAGAAATAATTGACTCATTGAGAATATTCATATAGGTTTGAATGCATAATGCGAGATGAATAATACAGGATCATCCGGATCGGAGGCCGAATAAGGATTGAATTAATGGAAACCAGGAATTTATTTGATCGGGGCGGATTGTCGCTCGATTTGCACGATACGCCACCGGAAGGGGCGGTGGCTCTTCTCAACTCAACCATCTGGGGAACGGAAGGAGGGATGCGTTATCACCATTTCAATACCCGGGACCGCATCACCAAACAGTTGGACCCTCAGTTTCTGACCCTTCATAAGAGTGGCCGGTTTTTAGCATTGCTGGGATTCTCCCGCAGGCAATTATCTCAGCCTTCCGGTGTGACCGAAGCATTTTACATCCGTTATTTTTCCATGGTCTCTACTTTTCAGCGTCGGAATAGCACGGGTACCGCATCCCGGAAAAATTCGGATAGTTTGGTTAAAAAGGCGGTGAGGCGTTTGATGAGTAAGCCTGGAGAGATGCATGTCCAGCCTGGGGCAGGTCCTGAAGAGGCCTTGTTTTATGCCTTCGTTGAATCAGAGAACGACCGCTCCATGGAGATGACCCAGGCTTTGGGCTTTGAGCCAGTGGGCAAGTTCAGTACAATCCTTTTTAGCAGGTTATTTCCAAAGTGGAAGAAGGGTGTTGAAGTACTGAACCCTGAAGACTTGGTGGAGGTCAAATTCAGGACCATTGATTTCTACAGAGGACATGCTTTATTTACCGATAAAAACATCTTTAGGGAAGGTACCTATTACGTCTATCGGGACGGAGGGAAGATCGTTGCGGGTTTGAACGCTTTTGACTGCCACTGGAAAATTATAGAGATGTCCGGCCTGTCGGGAAAACTGATCCTCAGACTACTACCTAAAATTCCTCTTGTCAACCGGATTTTCAATCCCAACTCTTTCAAATTTGTTGCTTACGAAGGTCTCTGGCACTTGCCAGGGCATGAGAACCGGATTTTTGACCTGATGGAATCTGCCCTGGCAAACCTCAAGCTGAATGCAGGTATGATCTGGCTGGACCGCAGGTCCCCACTTGATCCTGTGATTCGGGGAGGGCACCTGGGTATCCTGCAACATCTCAACAGTGATGTTCCAGTTGGTGTGGTTGCCAGGTTTGTCAAAGTCCCGGATGAGATCCGAAACGAGATCAGGTCTCAACCACTTTATATTTCCGCTTTTGATTCCGTCTGATGGGTCGGAGTGCATGTGTGACCGATCGCGGGTTCTTATTTTTTTGCCATGAACACTAAGACCATATTCATAACCGGTTCCAATGGATTGTTGGGACAAAAAATAATTGACCGCCTAAGTTCGCGAACTGCTGTTGAATTAATTGCTACCTCAATCGGTCCTAATCGGTATCCTTTCCAGGGAGACTTCACTTATGAATCACTGGATATCATGGATGAAAGTCGGATGCGAGAACTCTTCAAGCTCTACCAGCCAACAGAATTGATCAATGCTGCCGCTATGACCCATGTGGACAAATGCGAGCTGGACTCTGAGAAGTGCTGGGATCTGAATGTTCGGGCCGTCGAGGTCATGGCCAGGGTTTGTGGTGAGTTTGGCGCCAAGATGATCCACTTATCAACTGACTTTGTCTTTGATGGCGAAAATGGCCCTTACCGGGAAAAGGATGTACCTAATCCATTGTCAGTGTACGGAAAATCAAAATTGGCCAGCGAGCAAGTTTTGATCGATAGTGGGATTGATTTTGCAATTGTGAGGACCATGCTGGTATATGGAGTAGTTCACGATATGTCACGGAGCAACATTGTTCTGTGGGCCAAGAAATCGCTGAGTGAAGGTCAGAAAATTAAAGTGGTCAATGATCAATTCAGGAGCCCTACTCTGGCGGAAGACCTGGCAGAGGGGTGTATCCTGATCGCTATGAAGGAGAGGGCTGGTATTTATCATATTTCAGGTCCTGAAACCCTTAGTATTGTGGAGATGGTCTATAAAGTCGCGGATTATTGGGGCCTGGATAAAAGTTTGGTGACGGAGATTGATAGCATGACACTGGGACAAGTTGCCAAACGTCCACCAAAGACAGGATTCATAATTCTTAAGGCCCAGACCGAACTCGGTTACAAACCGCGGACCTTCTTAGAGGGACTCAGTATTATAAAACGGCAGTTGCGTGAGATTAAATAAGAGCCTTTTTTGTGCAAGGATCATAAATTCCTAATTTTAGGCGTCTGTAGAACAATAACGAGCGGTGATCAATTCCTACCAGACCAATTGAGATATGAAGAAATTTTTTCTTACCCTAATGGCATTTCTGGCGGGTCTTCCTATGGTCTTGTCGGCGAAATCCTTCGACGAGACCGTCAATGACTTTTTCCAGCCGATCACTGATTTTCTCAATACGGTGATTTTTGTTTCATTCAGTTTTACCCTGAATGGAGACTCGATTGATCTTCCCATCGTATTGGTAACCCTGATAGGCGGAGCCCTTTACTTTACTGTCTACTTTAATTTTGTCAACTTTCGAAAATTTGGCCTTTCGTTGGACATTGTTCGGGGAAAATACACTGACCCCAACGATTCAGGTGAGGTTTCTCACTTTCAAGCCTTGACCGCAGCGCTTTCCGGGACTGTAGGTTTGGGCAATATAGCCGGGGTAGCGATTGCCATCTCTATCGGTGGTCCGGGGGCAACTTTTTGGATGATCATTGCAGGGCTGATAGGAATGTCCTCCAAATTTGTAGAGTGCACCTTAGGGGTAAAATACAGGGAACTCGCTGAAGATGGGACCGTGTTTGGCGGACCTATGTATTACCTCAGCAAAGGGTTCGCAGGGTTACAAATGATCATTGGTGGCAAGCCTGTAAATTATGCATCAATGGGAAAATTCCTTGCGACGGTCTTTGCTATTGCATGTATCGGTGGTTCATTTGGTGGAGGAAATATGTTCCAGATCAACCAAGCCTACCAGCAGATGAACAATATAACTGCTTCCACCATTACTTCAGAGCAATTGGGGTCAGATCTGGTGGGTAGAAAGGTGTTCAGTGTTGATAGTTTAGGATCCCCATTTAAGGTAGCATCCGTAGGTGACAATCAAATCATCCTCTCCACTATTCCAACCCAAGCTGCTCCCACAGCAGTTGAATCGACAGTTCCTATTGCAGTTTTTACCAGGGATTACAGAGTAAAGCCTTTGGAAAACTACGGTTGGCTGATCGGGTCCATTTTCGCATTTTTGGTCGGGGCGGTGATCATCGGAGGGATCAAATCCATTGCCAAAGTGACTGATAAGATCGTTCCTTTTATGGTAGGAGTTTATATTTTGGCTGCTCTGGTTGTCCTGGGGTCAAACTTTACAGAGATCCCTCATGCATTCGGCAAAATAATTGAAGGAGCATTTACAGGTGTTGGTATTGCTGGCGGCATGGTAGGTGTCTTGATCCAGGGATTCCGTCGTGCTGCCTTCTCTAACGAGGCAGGGATTGGTTCTGCTTCCATCGCACACTCAGCTGTAAAGACCAGCAACCCTGTGTCTGAAGGCTTGGTTGCGCTGCTGGAACCCTTCATAGATACAGTACTGGTTTGTACAATGACAGCTTTGGTTATCGTGGTGACGGGAATGCACGAAGTCGTTGGTACGGGTGATGGAATTGCCCTTACTTCCGATGCGTTTGCTTCTGTTATCAGCTGGTTCCCATACCTGTTGGTAGTCGCTGTAGTGATGTTTGCTTTCTCAACCATGGTGACTTGGTCCTACTATGGGATGCAAGCTTGGTCTTTCCTTTTTGGTAAGTCCCGAAGTGTCCAGATCAGCTACAAAATCCTCTTTTGCCTAATGGTGGTGGTGGGTGCTGCATCACAACTGGATGCAGTTATGGGTTTTTCAGATGCCATGATCTTTGCAATGCTATTTCCGAATATGGTTGGTTTGGTCTTCCTGGCACCTGTTGTGAAAAATGAACTCAAGGAATACCTTGAAAAAATTCGGACTGGAGTGGTCATCAAGGTCAAGTAAAGATAAATGTTCAGGAAATTCACAGCCTCCCAGAAGCGAGGGGCTTTGATTCTATTGGCTATCCTGGTTGGAATAGCCGGTTGGCGATGGCGGTTGGTTCAATTGGAGAAAAATAGACTGTTGCCTGTCGGCGAAGTATCCCCAGAGTGGAAAGGAAAGAAGGGAAAAGGGGGATCCGGAGATTCTTCAGTGCGCAGTACCCAGCCCTATGAGGATTATGGCAGCCAAGTTCATAATCAGGTATATGTCGAGCTCAACAATGCAGATACTGCAGCTCTGAAAACAGTAAAGGGAATTGGGCCAGTATTTGCAAGGCGGATTGTCAAATACCGCAATCTGATCGGAGGATTTCATCGTAAAGAAGAATTGTTGAAAGTATATGGGATCGATGAAGAGCGTTATGCTGGAATTGCACCCCAAGTATGGGTAGATGAAGCTTCCGGATCATATCCTGCAAACAAGAAGAGGAGCGATGAAATTTCCCATGATTCTCACAATGGAAATCCTTTGACCTTGGATGGTGATCTAGATACTACCAAGCTACCTGAGTTAAATCCCAAGGCAGATCTCAACACTGCTGACTCATTGACACTGGTAGGCATAAAAGGGATTGGTGCCAAGACAGCATCTAACATATTGAAGTATCGGAAGCTGATCTTTTTCTTTCATTCTATTGATCAGTTGTCGGAAGTGTGGGGAGTAAATGAGGAGAATTTGAAAATGATCCGCACTCAGGTTTTCGTTGGCAACGATTTTTCCCATTTACCTCATATAGAGGTCAACGAAATGGATGTGCAGGAATTGGCGTCCCATTACTACCTGAATTATAAAATAGCTCGATTGATCGTGGCTTACCGCCAGCAACATGGATCTTACAGCTCTATTGCTGACCTTGAGAAAATCAGAGGGATAGAACCTGGACATTGGGCACAATTGCTCCCTTATCTTGATTTTTAGTGATCTATGTTACAGATGAAAAGGTATCCAAAGTTGTATCTGCTACCATCTTGCTCAAAAAAGGCTTAACTTTGTGCTGTGGAAAGAGACATTCTACACTTGTATCGCCAGGCGCAGGTTGCGCCCTTGGAGGCAGGGGATGTACATTGGTTAGAGAACCAAATAAATGAATATCCTTATTTCGCCCTTCCTCGCCTTGTATTGGCACGCCACAGGTTTCGGCGGGATACAAACATTCAAAGTCGGCAATTGCTCCAGGGAGCTGCCTATTCATTGGACAGGGGGCACTTCCGGGATTACCTCCACACGAGACTTCCGGCTTGGCCGGATAGAGCGGGAAAGAATAAAATTGAAGGGACGGAAGAGGCCGGGGGAGAGAAAAATAGTGAGGCCAAAATTGAAGTTGAATCGACTGCAGCAGCAGCCAGCAGTGAATCAATTCCAGTTGATCTGGCACCTCCTAAAATAGATAAGGTAGGAAAGATCAACTGGTACCTGAATACAAAAATCCAGATCAGGACCAAAAAATACCTTGGGCAATACGGAAAGATCAAAGCAAGTTTGTTTTCTTCAGATACTCTGGGAGAATCTGAGGTCAAGATCCCACAAGAATCCATCCCTCTTCCCAAACTAATTGATGCTGTTCCACAGGTAATTGATCCCACTCAGGATACTGAGCCAGCAAATCCGAACCCTGTCCCCCCAGCTACCAAGACTTTACAAGATAACCCTCCACCTTCAGCTAAGACCAAAGAAGAAAAAGCCAAAGCGGTAGAGGCTTTGTTGGCCAGAAAGAGAGCAAAGAAGGAAAAGGCCAGGCAGAAACAGAAAAACGAAGAAAAGCCTTCAGATTATGAGATTGGCTCTTTCAGTAGTTTCTCTTTTGTGGACGATGTAGATGCTGGTGAGGAGGGAGAAGGAGAGATCAATACCTTGGTCCAGGCTGGAGAGATCGTCTCCTTGCAGTCACCTGGGAACTCTGGTTACAGATATAGTGAATTGGTGATTGAAAGTGATGATCGTCGGTTGGAGGTTTTGATAACTCCCGAAGAGTTGGATAAATATTTTAATGGTAAGCTTCCCACCATCCCGCCTCGCCACAATGAAGAATTCAGTGAACCAAGTGATGGGCCAAAACACCTGCAATTTAATTTTTCGATTTCTGGAGAGGCTGTGATCCCAGCCACATCTGTTCAGGAAGCTGAAAGGGACGGAGAAAGAGTGCGCGAACTGATTGATAAATTTATAGACCATGAACCCAGTATCACCAAGGGGGGCCACATTCACGTTCCGGCAGGAGATTTGGCGAAAGACAGTCTTAAAGATGAAGACGATTGGGTCACAGAAACCCTTGCCAAGGTATTCGTCATGCAAGGTAACAAGGCCCGAGCCATTCGGATATATAAGAAACTAGCCTTGTTAT
>JBFGVE010000056.1:0-17336 GCA_041565275.1 Bacteroidia bacterium | reverse complement strand
TTTTTAAAAAAAAAACGACTCTTATCTCATGCTACGGGAATAGTTGGGAGCTTCCTTGGTGATCTGTACATCGTGAGGATGGCTTTCCCTAAGACCGGCAGAAGTGATGCGGACAAACATGGCCTTTTTCAAATCCTCTATGCTTGCGGCACCGACATAGCCCATAGAAGCACGGAGGCCACCTACCAATTGGTAAACGACTTCGCTTACACTTCCCTTGAACGAAACCTGGCCAACGATCCCCTCAGGAACCAATTTCTTGATGTCGTCTTCCACATCCTGAAAGTAGCGGTCTTTAGAGCCATCCCGCATTGCTTCGATGGAACCCATTCCACGATAAGATTTAAATTTCCGTCCTTGGTAAAGGATAGTTTCACCTGGGCTTTCTTCTGTTCCGGCAAATAATCCACCAGCCATGATGGTATCGGCACCCGCAGCCAAGGCTTTGGGGATGTCTCCGCTGTATTTGATACCTCCGTCTGCGATAAGGGGGACATTGGCTTTGGTAGCATAGCGCGCTGCCTCCAAAACGGCAGATAATTGGGGTACACCTACTCCTGCTACAACCCGAGTCGTGCAGATCGAACCAGGTCCCACTCCGACCTTGATCCCATCCACCCCTGCTTCTGCCAGTGCCTGAGCACCTTCTGCAGTTGCAATATTTCCTGCGATGACTTGCATATCTGGATATTCTTTTTTGACCCTTGCAACCATCTCCAATACCCCGGCAGAGTGTCCGTGGGCCGTATCAATGGTAATACAATCGGCTCCAGCTGTTGCTATTGCATCCACCCGGTGTAGGGTGTCATGGGTAACGCCTACCGCAGCACCTACGCGTAAACGGCCAAGGTGATCTTTGCAAGCATTGGGAAAGTTCTTTTTCTTGAGAATATCTTTGTAGGTGATCAGGCCGGTCAGTATACCCTCTTTGCTTACGACTGGCAACTTCTCTACCTTGTGTTGGCGTAGGATCTGCTCAGCCTGCTCGAGGGTAGTACCTTCTGGAGCTGTGATCAGATCTGTACTTGTCATCAGACTGCTTATCTTCCTGCCATCAGGTTGCTGAAACCGTAAATCACGATTCGTGATGATGCCAACCAGCAAACCGAATTCGTTGACGATGGGAATACCTCCGATCTTGTTCTCTCGCATCATCCGGTCAGCATTCGCCAGTGTATCGTCCGGCATTAGAGTAATTGGGTCAATGATCAACCCACTTTCATGACGCTTGACCCGGCGGATCTGCTCGACCTGCTGGTCAATCGTCATATTTTTATGGATAAACCCTATCCCCCCCTCTACCGCCATGGCGATCGCCATTCTGTATTCTGTAACCGTATCCATCGCAGCTGAGACAACCGGAATATTGATGCGAATATCGCGGGTCAGTAGGGTGGAGGTGTCAACATCTCTGGGTAAAACCTGAGAATGGGCAGGTACGAGCAGGACGTCGTCATACGTCAGACCTTCAAATGCAATTTTATGTGAGTATGGCATGCGCAAATATTTCTAATATTTGCAAGTCAAAGCTATGGAAAATTTTCCGATTCCTATGTATTCTTTTATGATGTAGATTTAACCGTTATCATTATTTAACATTTTGATAATTTAGCAGCAGTGGGCTTTTCACAATTTCGTACCCTAACTGATCTGCGGGCTTTTGCCTTATGGCTGATACGTATCTGTTCTTCGTTGTTGTCCTTTTTGCATTAGCTATTTTCGACCTGATTGTCGGAGTTAGCAACGATGCTGTTAACTTCCTCAATTCTTCGATCGGATCGAAAGTTGCCAAACGGCATGTCATCATGTTGGTGGCCAGTATAGGCATTTTTGTAGGGGCCGCCTTCTCAAGCGGTATGATGGAGGTAGCTCGAAAGAGTATTTTCTTTCCAGGAGAATTTGCCTTCGAAGAGATCATGGTGATCTTCATGGCAGTGATGCTGACGGACATCATCCTGCTAGACCTTTTCAACACATTTGGTCTGCCCACTTCTACCACTGTCTCGATCGTTTTTGAATTGTTGGGTGCAGCAGTAGCTGTCTCCATGATTAAAATAACAACTGCAGGTAAAGGCCTGAGCGAGGTGCCTACCTACATTAACTTTGGAAAAGCGGGCGAGATTGCCGCTGGGATTTTGTTATCGGTGGTGGTAGCCTTCACGGTGGGAGCTGTTATAATGTATTTATCCCGGGTATTATTTTCTTTTCAGATCGAGAAAAAGCTTAAGAATACGGCTCCCATATGGGGAGGGATGGCCATGGCAACCATGTCTTATTTCCTTTTCGCCAAGGGCTTGAAGAATGTGGATGCTATTAGCAATTTTCCAATCGTGCCGGTCAGTGGCGATGAATTAGCCAGGCTTTGCGGAAACCTCAGTGACGGAGTTTATTCCAATTGTGTCTTTGACAGCGAGTCGTCTCAATATAAGTTGCACTTCTCCGTTTGGCTCCAGTCCAATGTACCTTTGGTAGGTGCAATTCTGTTTTTCTTCTGGGCCATCATCCTGAAGATCGGCCAGATGATTACCAAGGGGAACGTCCTGCGCTTTGTAGTGCTATTCGGAACCTTTTCATTAGCCATGGCCTTTGCAGGAAACGATTTGGTGAATTTTATTGGAGTGCCGATCGCAGGATTTGAATCTTATTCTGCCTGGGTAGATGGAGGCATGAATACCAAAATGAGCATGGAAGCACTGGGAAAGAAAGTATCTACTGACCCTTGGCTGCTTGTTACGGCTGGGATAATTATGATAGGAACTTTGTGGGGATCCCGTAAGGCACGTTCTGTATCTGAAACTGAACTTAAATTAGGCCGCCAGAACGAAGGTTTCGAACGGTTCCAACCCAATACATTTTCACGAGGGATTGTCCGGGCTTCTCGCAGTATCAACATGGTACTTTCCCGTTTGCTTCCTTCTACCTTAAGCAACCGGATCAACCAAGCGTTTGCCCCTCCTTCGTTCGGGGAAGAAAAAGATGGAGAAGAAGCAAAGGCATTTGATCTCTTGCGGGCTTCGGTCAATCTTTCTGTAGCCTCGATGATCATTACTTATGCAAGTTCGCGGAAGCTGCCACTTTCCACTACTTATGTAACCTTCATGGTTTCCATGGGAGCTTCCCTCGCAGATCGCGCCTGGGGCCGTGACAGTGCGGTCTTCAGAATCGCAGGTGTCATTAATGTAGTTCTGGGGTGGTTTGGAACAGCTTTTATTGCATTTACCATTTCCGCTGTCTTTGCAAGTGCAATTTTCTTTGGTGGGGTTTATACAGTAATCGCACTGATCTTGCTGGCAGTGGGGTTAGTAATGCGGAGTAGTTTTGTCCATCGCCGTAGAGAATCAAAAACGAAGCTGAGCACCCAGGTAGAGGTAACACGCAAAGCCATGGAACCTTCGGAAGTTCATTCCCTTACTAGAGAGAATGCGGCTGAAACAGTTATTGCCGTTCAGAAACTCGTGTCAGGAGCTATTGATACCTTGATCAGTGAAAATCTGGGGGAAACGAAAAAGCTACGTCGGAGTGTCGCTACCCTCAGAGAACAAAATGAAGCGCGTCGCTATAGTTTATTTCATACCCTCAAACGAATCAAAGAACAGAATACCCGTACCGGGCGGCTCTATTTAAAGGTTTATGACCTTCAGCACGATTTTCTACAATCTGCCGAAACGATTGCTCGTGCTTGCTCAGAACATGTTGCCAATTTTCATGCACCGCTTGATACCGGACAATCCAATCAATTGTTAAAAATAATACAAGATGTCAACCGCTACCTTGAGGACATCTCCAAGATCTTATTGGAAGAAGTCCCTGTCAGCGAAGACGCATTTAACCGGGTGTTAACTGCTAAGACCGACATCCTCCTTTCGCTGGAGGATTTCCTAGATGCCCAAACCAAAGGTATACGGGAAGAAGATTATAATTCTCGAAATAGTATGCTGAATTTTAGCCTTGCATTCGAGTTGAGAGCTTTGGTTGCTGTGGCTGCCAGATATATCAAACTGTATTACAGGGAGGGCCAGGCTTCCGGATCGAAACCAAACGTATAAGTAGCTTTCCTTTATTATTTTTGTAGCAATGATTAAAGCTGTTATTCCTGTTGCAGGAGTCGGAACCAAACTCCGACCTCACACCCATACCCAGCCAAAACCTCTCGTTCCAGTGGCTGGGAAGCCTATTCTGGGATATATAATCGAAAATATTCTCGGTTCCGGGATCACCGATTTTGTTTTCGTGATCGGATACATGGGGGAAAAGATCCGGCAGTATGTTGGTGATAACTATGGAGACCGGCTACAGGCAGAGTTTGTAGTCCAAGCACCAAGAGAAGGGTTGGGACATGCGATTTGGGTTGCCAAAGATTCTTTCCTGAATTGCAATGATATCCTGATCATCCTTGGAGACACGATTTTTGACGCCAACCTGAAGGCGATTCTGCAATCTCCTTATTCTACTATAGGAGTTCAGGTTGTTGAAGATCCCCGCAACTTTGGGGTAGCGATGCTAGACGAGGAAGGGTACGTTACAAGTGTCAAGGAAAAGCCAAAAATCCCTAAAAGTAACTTGGCTCTGGTAGGCATTTACTTTATCAGAGAAGTACCTCAGTTGGTTACTGGCCTCAAAGAGTTGATCAATAACGATGAAAGAGGAGAAACCGGGGAATTCCACCTCACAGATGGGCTGACGAAGATGATGGAAAAAGGAGCGAAATTCAAGACACACATGGTAGACAACTGGTTTGATTGTGGGCGCCGGGATACTCTTTTGGCTACCAATCGTCTTCTGATGGAACGCCGGAATGACCATCCCAATTATGTATTTCCCAATACCGTCATCTTGCCTCCTGTATTTATCGATCCTTCCTGTGATATACGTGACTCAATCATTGGTCCCAATGTGGCGATTGCCGAACATGCCCGGATCAGTAACTCCATTGTACGCAATTCTATTCTGGGAGCATACAGTCGACTTGATGCCATCGTTTTGGACCAGTCAGTGATCGGCAATGACGCCTCCCTTAAGGGAAAATCTACCAGCGTCAACATCGGTGACAATACTGAGATCGATTTCAGCGCCTAGGTTATTCAGCTTTAACACCTTAATTCTTAACGGATTAAAACTAATAACATTGGAAATACCTTCATTTGACCGAAACAGGATCACCCAATTGCTTGGGATTCAATACCCGTTGGTACAAGCAGGGATGGTTTGGTGTTCCGGTTGGAAACTAGCAGCGGCGGTATCAAATGCCGGTGGGTTGGGGATCATCGGCTCTGGATCCATGGATCCGGAAACGTTGGGTATCCAAATCCGGAAATGTCAAGCTGCCACCGACCACCCCTTCGCGGTCAATGTACCTTTACTATACCCCTCGATCGGAGACAATATTGACGTTATTCTTGAAGAGAAAGTACCAATTGTTTTCACTTCGGCAGGTAATCCTAAGATTTGGACCCGGCATCTTCAGAATGCTGGCCGAAAGGTTATTCATGTGGTGTCAAACGTGCTTTTTGCCAAAAAATCTGAGGCGGCTGGCTGCGATGCTGTAGTTGCCGAAGGCTTTGAGGCGGGGGGGCACAATGGACGTGAGGAGATCACGACACTTTGCCTGATCCCACAGGTACGAGCAGCAGTGAATATTCCGGTACTGGCTGCTGGTGGGATTGCCAGCGGGGCTGCTATGCTGGCCGTAATGGCGTTAGGTGCTGATGGGGTCCAGATCGGAACTCGCTTTGTAGCATCGGAAGAATCATCTGCCCATCCGGCATTCAAGCAAAAAGTGGTGGAAACAGGACCGGATGGAACCATGCTCGCTATGAAAACTCTCACCCCGGTGAGGTTGATTAAAAATAAATTCTACAACGAAGTAAAGGCCTTGGAAGAAGAGAATGCGGAGATAGAGACCTTGAAAAAGCACCTCGGAAGTGGAAGATCGAAAAGGGGAATGTTTGAAGGGGACTTGGAAAACGGAGAGCTTGAGATCGGTCAAATAGCCGGTAGCATCCACCAAATTAAGCCGACAGCACAAATCGTTTCGGAAATTCTGGCGGAATATTCTTCTCTGAAAAATGAAATTGCCAGTGGAGAGCGGTTTTGATGGTAACCAGCCCATGGGTGTTCATCCAGATGCAGGCCACAAACAAGGACAATTTGAGCCTTGCTTGACAACATAGGAGATTCAATTGAAAGCGAAAGGATTTATTTACCATATCGTAACCCCGGAAGTCTGGGAAAGAACACTTCTGGAAGGACAATACAAGTCTGATTCCTTGAAGAAAGAAGGTTTCATTCATTTTTCGGATGAAGATCATGTGTTGGAGAGTGCACAATTGCACATGAGTGACCACCCTAAGTTGGTTGTCCTGAAAGTCGTTCTAAAGCACATCAAAGACAAAGTTAAATGGGAGAAGGGGCGCAAAGGAAAGATGTTTCCCCACCTCTATGGAAAACTTAACCTGGAATCTGTGGAAGATACGCAGACCATACTGAGACAAAATGATGGAAGCTTTACTTGGGAATAGACTGTCAAAAATGAAAAAGATACTCGATTTAAACTGGAATGGTACGGAATTGGAATTTACCGGAAATTCTCCCAATGGTGTTAGGTTGGCAATTGATGGAAATGGTGTGGCTGGCACTTCCCCTATGGTACTTCTTCTCCACTCTCTCGCTGGTTGTGCAGCGATCGATATCGTTGTAATTCTCAACCGTATGCGGGTCAAAATTGATTCCCTGAGAGTCGAATTGGAGGCTGAAAGGGAAGAGGGAGAGGCGGCCCGTAAATGGACAAGGGTCCACCTCCGTTTTTTTTTGACCGGTGATATCCCTGAGAAAAAAGCAAAACGCAGTGTTGATCTTTCAGTTAAAAAATATTGCTCTGTTTACCGGCAACTGGATTGCTCTGCTGAAATCACCACGGAATTGGTCCTTTCTTGAATCCAGATATTGAGCTTCCTCTTTTCCATAGGACGATTATTGGTCTTGAAATAGTGAGATCGGACCGACTTCATGGCTGATTGGGATCTCAATATTTTTTTGGACGACTTTTCAAAAGGACCAGAAACGGTCTAAAAAATATTCGACACGACAGTTCGCCGTGAGTTGAGTAATAGGACTGCCTCCCGGAGTTGAGAAATAGATTATTCTAGAGGAACTTTATCTTTGGGTTATGAAAACAAGTAGGAGAGAGGATTGGATAATTGTGATCGGAGTGGTCACAGTGGGCCTGATGATTGCCATTTTTTTCTTAACACGAAACAGAGGCTTAGACAAACCAGACGAGAAACAGGATTTTGAACAGGATACCGTCGAACTGGTAGACTCTTTTATATTCTTATCCCTGCCAGCTCTCCCGCGCATGAGAACCATCACAAAATGGCTTATTTTTAGAATACCCGCACCGACACAGCGAGGCCTTCTCTACTTCAGCCAGCATTTCTCCTTTATCATCCATGACAACGATCTTGCCTGCCACCCGAATAGGACCATTGGGAATGAGAGTCAACACCGCTCCCGAATCCACCGCGGACGTAGCCTTTGGAGTATCCACCTTACGATGGGAAGTGAGCGCACCGGAAGGACAGAGATCAACGGCTCTCACAATCTCATCCATGCTCGCACCATTGACATTGATCCAGGGTCGATTTTTGACATTGAAAACCTGGGGTAAGCCTTTGACGCATTCTGCGGCATGTTCACATACATCGGGATTGTATTGGACGATAACCTCATCATTTTCGTATCGCTGCACTTTTTTCTTTTCACTCATAATTACAAATTGATTTTGTCTGTCTAAAGTAGGGAATCTTCGAGAATGTTCCAATTGCCTCGAATTCACCCAGTGATTATACCTTTTGAATCGTTTGCGTCGTTATAATTTTTGTTGTACGATATTTTGATTTCAGCTATTGAGATAAACTTCCTTTCTCCCTGCTTTCGGTTAGTAAGGATCTCCACCCTGGGGATGTGGATCGCGGAATGGGTTGCATTGAAATGAAATTCAAGTGCTTTTTTACTTCTGGCCTGGCATTTCTTGAATTCCATGCACTGCTTCGCGTAACGGAAGAGGAACTCGATCTGGAAAAATTCAGACCTTATCAGTCCCAAGTTCACCAATCTGAATCTGAAATTTCGTTGAGCATTCCTTTATAGGTATTGTAGCGGGAGTGAGAAACGATTCCTTCTTCTACACCTCTTTTTACTGCACATCCAGGTTCTGAAACATGGATACAATTTCTGAACCTACATTCGTTTATCAATGGAATCATTTCCGGAAAATAATGGCTTAGGACATCTTTATCCAAATCGAATATTACCATTTCCTTGAATCCAGGAGAGTCAATGATCTCACCGCCAAAACTCAATGGAAAAAGCTCGGCATACACGGTAGTGTGCTTCCCGTGTCCTGAAAAGTCAGAGATATTGCCTGTCTTTAGTTTAAGATTAGGTTCGGCCAAATTGATGGTTTTCGATTTTCCCGCTCCAGATCGCCCCACTACAAAGGATGTTTTATCCTTCAAAAGGGAGATGACTTGGTCGGTATATTGGGGATTGTTAGCAGAGATAGAAACGGTTTTGTAGCCAATTCGTTCATATTTTTCTTTAATATCTTCCAGTTTTTTTAGACCATCTTCCTGCAGTAAATCGATCTTATTGAAGATAATTACTGCTGGAATATGAAACGCCTCACAGGTTACAAGGAGACGATCAATATAACCCAAGGTAGTGACAGGCTGCCCCAATGTAAACAACAGGATTGCTTGGTCAATATTGGAACACAGAATATGGGCGCGACGACTTAGATTGACGGATTTTCGCAACACATAATTGTTCCTTTTCCCAATCTCATGAATGAAGCCGATATCACCTTCTATAGATATCCTTACCCAATCTCCCACAGCCACAGGATTGGTCGTTTTGATTCCTTTGATTCGAAACTTCCCTCTCAATTTACAGTCCCATACATTGTCGTTTTCCAACCGAACTCGGTACCAGGAACCCGTTGACCTTATCACCCGACCAGTCAGTAATTCAATGATTTGATTTGGTTGTTTCTCCTTTTTTGCTGACATCAAGATTGGGATCAGTTCACTTGCATCCAGATCTTGCGGTTTCGCAACTGGTCTGAGCTGGGTTTTCTTAAAGGCATGATCATATGGATCGGGGTAGTATAATTGGGGTCTCTGACGATCGTAAGAATTTTTAATTTGTTTTCGCGAAAAAAAGTTAAATCCAGTTCGGCTTCGGCTGAAAAATAATTAAAAAGAGAGTTTAAGTCTTTTCCTGTTGCCTTAATTCCTCCTATAGCCACCAATTCATCACCTAATCGTAAACCAATTTTTGAAGCTGGACTTCCCTCAAATACCTGTTTGATCTTAAGTACTGGATTTCTAGCATCAGTATTAAAACCAAAATCACGGGTATAAGTGTTAGCCATCGTCCTTGGGAAAAATCCAAGGCCAAAATAATTTGCAGCCTCAGTTATAAATGGTTCTAGTGGTGCAGTGCCAGAAATAACTTGGTCAAAGTAATGCACCAGTGATGTTTCTGCGTGTTTTTCTGCAATTTTTCGGTAATCTTCCTTCTTATAACCTTCACCTGTTTTACCAAATCTGTCATACATTTCTCTCATTACCGTATCGAGAGATCGGATATTATTGGTAGCAGAACGAATTAGGAAATCCAGTATGAAGGCTGCTATGCATCCCTTTGTATAAAAGGAAACTTTCCGGTTTGGAACACCTGCTTTATAGCCGTTGATCCAAGAATCAAAGCTTGATTCTTCTAGAGAAATATGGTCCCGACCCTGGTCAGAGTAGTATCGCCTCAAAACCGAATTGTTAAAATTCAGTAGGTATTGCTCTAGAGACCATACTTTAGACTTGAGCAACATTAAATCCCCATAATAGGTTGTTACCCCTTCAGTTACATAATGAAGCGAAGAATAATTAGGTCCTTCATAGTTGTAAGGTTGCATGTCCGCTGGACGGATCGCTTTAACATTCCAGGTATGAAAAAGCTCATGACAACTAATGCCCAAGAGTTCATTGTATAGGTCGGAGTGCATTACTCTGTGCCCTGGTCCCAGTGCGATTACAGTAGAATTAAAGTGCTCAACGCCATGGTAAGATGGGAAACTATGAATTAGGAATAAGTAGTGGTATTCATTAGCGGGAAAACCGCCGAATAATTTGACTTGGGCTTCTCCAAATTTTTTAAAGTGGTTTTCTAAGACAGTTCGATCGGGTCTAACTTCACCTTGAAACCAGAGGTGGTGGGTAGTGCCTACAACATCAAAACTCTGGTGCTTGAGGTTTGGACTTGCCAAGACAGGCGCGTCTATCAGCATATGAAAGTTCTTCGCTCTAAGCGTATTTCCTTCTCTTGGAAGCCCACAGGCAACTTGAAAATTGTTGGGCAAATCTAGATGGAGTAGGCAGGGTTCATCGATTCGCTCTGGCTGGAACATGAATAGATTCACCCCGTTGATGTAAAGCAGTTCCTCGCTGAGTGAGGAACCACCCGCATCTGTGGCAATCCCATAATAGGAATATTGAAAATGAAAATCCTCTTTGGTGGCTTCCACCTTCCATCGGTGACTGGTGTGCTTGGTCACTTTCAGATGATTTCCAGACAAGGTTGTGGCCTTGACATCAATGATGTTTTCGATATACAATCCCTTTTCATACCTGCCAGGGCGCCAGTAAGGGAGAAACAGTTCTGTGGGCATGTCAGTAGCTTCAAAAGGAATCTTAATTAAAATATGATTCAGAACTGCTTTTGAGCACGATACAAAATAATCCATTTGGGCTATTTAAAGAATCTCCTGATCCATCCAGATTCCCCAGCTAGCCTCTGCTTGTCTAATTAGCATCTCCATCCCGTTCTTGGTGGGACATCGATATAGACGGCCTTTCTGGAGGAATCTTGTTTCATCTGGATTGTAAATAAGATCGTAAAGATAACTGGTCGGTACTAACGTTTCATAAGGAAGAGCAGGAATTTTACCCTGCTCCGGAAACATTCCTACTGGGGTGGCATTGACAATCAGGGAATAATCCTGTATGCTTGAGCTACAAAGTTGCGAATAGCTTATATGGTTCTGGTGACTTGGTGAACGGGAGGCCATCCATACTTCACCAAATTGAAAATAGTGTTCCAGAACATATCGGACTGCTTTGGATGCCCCACCTGTTCCGAGAACAAGTGCTTTGCCACCAGGATCTCCTGCATAAAAACTAATGAGTGTATCCCTGAATCCAATAACATCAGTATTGTATCCTACCATTACTCCGTTCTTGACATGCACAGTATTGACAGCACCAATTTTTTCAGCAACTGGATCCAGACCATCTAGGTAAGGAATGATATCAGATTTATATGGAATTGTCACGTTGAAACCGCGCAGGTTCTTGTTTGACGCGACCAAGTCTCTGACAGCGGAGACGTGACTCAATTCAAAGTTTCGGTAGGAATAATGTTGCCCTTCTCTCTGAAATTTATTGGTGAAATACGATCTGGAGAAACTATGACTTAGCCTTTTACCAATCAGCCCAAAATCAAGGCTCATATTAATCGCATTTGGGGTTCATAATGCTAACCATTGCAGCACCTAAATGTTCCATAATGCGACTTGCGGTAAGGCCTCTCTCTCCATATTTCTTCGCAGCAAGATCACCAGCTAAGCCATGGACATAAACACCCAATATCGCAGCATTTTTTGAACTATATCCCTGTGCAAGCAATCCTACAACTACTCCGGTAAGCACATCGCCGGATCCACCGGTCCCCATACCCGAATTCCCGGTGGGGTTCACCCAAGTCCAATCTTTGTCAGCAATAATCGTTCCTGGCCCTTTCAGAATAACTACTAGATTATGGGACTTTGCCAAAGCTTCAGCTTCCTCAAGGCGATGATTATTTCTCGTTTCATTCCTAATAAGGCGACCAAGCTCTCCCGGATGTGGGGTGAGAATACTATTCTTTGGGATCAAATCCCAACATTGTTCCTCTGAGATGAGGTTGAGCGCATCAGCATCAAGTACCACAGGACGATCACACTGTTTCAGAAATTCAAGAAAAAAATCCTTGACCTCCGGATGGGTTGACCACCCTGGCCCCAAACCGATCTCTTTTCCTTCAGACAAGGCTAATATAGTATCGAGATGGGCTGAATTAGTGTGTTCCCCACCCAAAGACCTGAATATAACTTCCGGCCCTAACCCAAAGACAGCGATTCGGCCGATTTCAGGTGCCACTACAGTGCTAAGTCCAGCTCCGATATGAAGCGCGGCGTGACCGCTTAAAGCAATCGCTCCCGCATATTGGCTGCTTCCTCCAATTAGTAAAGCATGCCCGAAAGTTCCTTTGTGCCCCTCTGAAGGTCTTGATCGAACCAAATCGCTAACGACTTTTCTATCCAGCCATTCCCTTCGAATAGAAATATTTTTGAATGCCTCGGACCGTATCCCAATATCGGCTACGATAACATCTCCACAATACCTGGCAGCGGGGTAAACCGCATGACAAACTTTAGGATATTGGAAAGAGACAGTGTAAGCTGCTTTGATAGGAAGATTTTCGACGAATCCCGTATCTGCATTCAGTCCGCTCGGTAAATCTATAGCCACGGTTGGCAAGTCGAAGAGAATGCCTAACTCCATAAGTTTCCGGATTGGGCCGCGAACCTGACCTTTGATTCCGGTGCCTAGAAGTGCGTCGATTAGCAGGTCGGTGCCTCCAAAAACTAAATCAAGATCTTCTTCTTCATTAAGTATGGTTACCCCTGCACTTTTCAGCATTTTTAGGTTAACGGCTGCGTCTCCCTTATAGTGCTCCCAAGGGTGAGACAATATTATGGTGACATGCTTAGATTTTACTCTACTCAAGTACCTTGCCACAACAAAACCGTCTCCTCCATTGTTTCCAGGACCTGCCAATACAGTAAAATCTGACAAGCTAGGATACTTCTGAAGAATTATACTCGCAGCTTTCCGACCAGCTTCCTCCATCAACAATATCCCAGGAAAATCATATTTCTCGATCATGTTTTGATCAGCCTTCCGAATCTGCTCTCCATTTACCAAATACATATCCTTAAAATTCTGAGATAAGTTCTGGAATATCTTTGATAAAGGGACTGTCCCAATCTTCTTCAAATGCATTACCAATAACGATTAGGTCTGCTCCTGCTTTGAGGACTGTTTCGGCTTGTTGTGTGTTTCGGATACCTCCTCCAACAATAAGAGGAACTCCTATGTTTCCCGCAACTGCTGAAATCATTTCGGTAGGAATGGCCTTTTCAGCCCCACTACCGCCATCCATAAACATCACTCTCAGTCCTAGCAATTCTCCCGCCATAGCTGTACAAACAGCGATATCTGACTTGTCTTTCGGGATGGGTAGAGTATTACTCATATAATTAACAGATGTACTTCGACCTGATTCGATGAGCATGTAGCCAGTTGGCAATACCTCTAAATTAGATTTCTTTAGCCGTGGTACTGCAATTACATGTTGTCCTATGAGCATCTCTGGATTCCGACCTGAAATCAGAGACAAAAATAAGATTCCATCTGCTTCTGGACAGATTTGATATGCGTTTCCGGGAAAGAGGACTACGGGTGCCTTAACCCGATGTTTGAGAGTCCGCACCAACTTCGACATTTGATCGTTCACCAGAAGACTTCCGCCTACAAAGACGAAATCAATACCGGTACAATTGAGGCGGGAGGCCAGAGTTTCAAATTCATCCACCGGAACCTTGTCCGGATCAATGAGAATTGCAACCCCTTTTTTTCCTTGCGACTTAAGCGTCTGGATTTTTGAGAGAATACTCATACTTTAGTAAAGGTAGCAATTCGACTGCTCAATTCAACGGCCAATAATTATCACCTAATTTTCAGCCAGAAGTCTACAGGAAAACAATAAGTATATTTCAAGAAACTTCAACTCTTAAGGTGGAAAAGTATAAATATTCAGAATTCTATAGGGGCCAGAACCCTCTTCTTCCTTTATCTGCGGTAGAGTATTTAATGATCCGCAGAGACCGTAATCATTTTATGAATGAAATGCTCCAGAAATTATATAAAGACAAGGATATTTTAGGAGAGGAGGTACAATTGAACCTAAACCGGATTTTACTTTTCGGATGGATCAATTTAGCTGCAACAGCAGGAGTATTTCTCTTTAAGCATCCTGGCTTTATAGTTCCTTGTGCTATACTTGGTTTTATAATGCTGGTTGCTGTCCTGGCGGTACCCATAACCCATATTCAGGATAGGGCCGTCGAAAAGCATGATAGAAAACAAAAAATCAATTTGATTAAGAGTTATTATATATTTCACTATTCTTTGATTCGCAACTCCTCAACCTACAATGAATACTTATCCCAACTCCAAGAATCCAAACTCAACAAGTTTCATTTTTACCTTCAAAAGTACTCCTGATTTTCCTTTTCAAGAAAATGCTAATAGAAAAAGTCCACCTAGGGTCAACCGTAGTCGGTCAACCGTAGTCAGAATTATGAATGATCTGGATTATCCATTCATCGACATCAGGAATTCTTCATTGTCACGAGTTCCACGCATACGCTCCTTGAGGAATTCGATAGCTTCAATTGGATTCATATCAGCCATGAATTTCCGTAATACCCAGATTCTATGTAAATCTTTTACGTCGATTAAAAGGTCTTCACGTCTTGTTCCAGAGGACTGAACATCAATTGACGGATAGATTCTACGGTTTGAAATTCTACGGTCTAGCTGTAGTTCCATATTACCTGTGCCTTTAAATTCCTCAAAGATCACTTCATCCATTTTTGAACCTGTATCAATTAGAGCCGTAGCACAAATGGTCAGAGATCCACCGTGTTCAATATTTCGAGCTGCTCCGAAGAATCGTTTTGGCTTGTGAAGTGCATTGGCATCAACACCACCAGAGAGAATTTTTCCAGAAGCTGGCATAACTGTATTGTGAGCCCTTGCAAGGCGAGTGATAGAGTCGAGTAATATTACCACATCGTGGCCGCATTCCACCATTCTTTTGGCCTTGGCCAACGCAATTGTTGCAACTTGAACATGGCGTTCAGCGGGTTCGTCGAAGGTTGATGCAATTACCTCCGCCTTTACGTTTCGTGCCATGTCCGTTACCTCTTCTGGACGCTCATCGATCAGTAGAATCAATAGATACGCTTCAGGGTGGTTGGCTGCGATGGCATTGGCAATTTTCTGAAGAAGAACCGTTTTTCCGGTTTTGGGTTGGGCTACGATTAATCCGCGCTGGCCTTTTCCAATTGGGGCAAACATGTCTAATATTCTTAGAGAATTGTCCGATCGTTCCTCTCCCACACGTTCTAGAGAGAATTTTTCCTCAGGAAAAATAGGAACTAAGTGATCAAAAGATACACGGTCACGCACTTCCTGAGGAGTTCTTCCGTTTAAGGTTTCTACTTTCAAAAGTGCAAAATAACGCTCTCCTTCTTTAGGAGGTCGAATCTGGCCAAAAACAGTATCACCGGTTTTTAGGCCAAAAAGCTTGATTTGAGAAGGTGAAACATAGATATCATCAGGAGAGGGAAGATAATTGTATTCAGGAGAACGAAGGAATCCATATCCTTCAGATATAACCTCTAGAACGCCATGATTGCTAATGATCCCGTCAAAGTTGTAATTATTGGGATCCATTCTTGGATCGTAGCTAGAATCTTGGTTTTTGGAGTCCCGTCTCCCTTTTTCTGGTTTTTCGCGGTAATGTGATTCTTGTGAATTAGTATCTCCAGCCTGAGATCTTAATTCAAAACGCACTGGTGGTGCGTTGAATGGTGGTAGTTCCTTCGGCTTAGATGGCCGTTCCCGTGTGGATTCTTTAATAATTCGTGGACCCCGGTCGAGATCTTGTCCACGGTCGTGTAACTCTCCTTTGTCAGGGTCTCGTCCAACTTTATCACGTTCGCGCCCTTTACGGTCAATGCTTCCCCTCTTTTCAGCAAGGCTTGCACTCTCACCGGTTAGACGAGGGCGACGAGGACGGCGTCCCCGCAGACCGAGACGTTCACTCTCTTGTCGATACTCTTTACTTTCTTCAGAATCATTTTCCAAATCCTGTTCTTCAAAATATTCTTTTTCCTCATTGACATCAAGATCTTCCTCTTTCTCTGACCCTACTCTTTTCTTTTTTACTTTAACTTTTTTTTCTTTTTCCTCCTGGTTCTCAATTTTATCATCCTCAACGTGGGTTCTGTTCTTTGAACCCTTTCGACCTTCAAACTGATCTAAATCAGGAAGTTGTTCAGGATTCAAAGTGGTTTGTTTTTCCAGAATCTTATAAATTAAGTCCTGTTTTTTTAAATTCCGGTAGTCTTTAACGCTCATCTGCTTGGCAATCTCCTTCAACTCGGTTAACAGAAGTGCATTCAATCTAATTATATCGTACATACTTGGGAGAAATTTTTATCCAATTTTCGGATGTCCAAATGAGTGTAGTTCCTTTTTGACGACCCGACAATTTTTCACAACCCACCTGAACAAATATTTGGAACTAAATGTGAGGCATGTTTCGTGTGATTCGACAAAGAACGACAATGCGCAGAAATAAAACAAGCCTTCGAAGGGGATAATTGGATGGTTATATTTTCTGCTGTCTTTAATTTCATTTTGTAAGACTCATGACCTCGTTCAGGAGCAAGTCAATTGGTTATTTGATTTCTTTCAACCGTTTTTTGTAAACACCACCCCTGTAAAGGCTTGTCTGGATGCAGGAACGGCATCTTAACCCAAGTTGAGCACTTAAATTTATAACAACTTGGTAGTCAATTTTTGCCTTGGCCCCATTTTACAATTGGGTCACTACGCCTTTTATTCTGGTGAATGGTTTATGAGCGAGGATTCCCAGGAACAGATGTGCTTCAATATGTTCGTCTTTTTGGTGATAGACCGGACGGATACTCAGGTCGGTTTTGAGGGTTCGAAAACCTGACTCCGCCTCTGTGAGGGTTGAGTATATCTGCCAGAGGACCTTTTCGGATAGTTCCTGAACGATATACGCAAAAAGTAGACCCCTTCATCTTTGCGCGGTTTCTGAGGCTGGTATTTCCATTTAATATCAGTGAACACCCCTTTTTCAGTTATTTCTATTTCATAATGATTGGCAACGTGTGGATGTCGTTCTTTGATCCTGCCAATGCGTTGATGGACCTATGCAATGGTTTTGGTTCCCCTTGGTTTGGTCAGTGCCACTTTTGCAGCCTTCATATCTGCCTCAAAGCGAGGGGTGAGCTTAGACTTGATGGATGCTTCCTTTTTGGCCTTGGGGGGACTGTGGACATAGAGCATCCGGTCTTT
>JBFGVE010000055.1:0-17621 GCA_041565275.1 Bacteroidia bacterium | reverse complement strand
CCCAATCCTTTTGATTTTCATATATTTACCCACAAAGGAATTAACTAAGACATGTCCGAGATCCAACGACGAATTGATCAGCTTGTTGAAGAGCTTAAAGCTCATAACCACCGTTACTATATTTTGGCCCAACCTGTCATTTCCGACTTTGAGTTTGACCAGATGCTCAAAGAGCTTCAGGATCTAGAAGGCGCCCATCCTGAATTTAGAAGACCCGATTCTCCAACACTGCGGGTAGGCGGTGGAATCACAAAAGAATTCGAGAGCTTTGCTCATAAGCGCCCCATGCTCAGTCTTCAAAACACCTACTCCCGGGAAGAGGTGAATGACTGGTATACTTCCATAAGCAAGCTCACAGACATCGACAACCTGACCTTCATCGTACAACATAAGTACGATGGGGTATCGCTTAGTTTACATTACAGGGATGGACTCTTGATACGCGGGGTCACACGCGGAGACGGGGTAAAAGGGGACGAAATCACTGCCAATGTCAAAACTATACCCACTATACCCTTAGCGATCAAGTCAGACAAACTTCCCAGTGAATTCGAAGTACGTGGCGAGGTACTGATGCACAAAGAGGCATTTGCCAAGCTCAACAAAGAAAGGTTAGAAAATGGTGATTCTGCATTGATGAACCCTCGCAATGCCACTGCTGGCACTCTTAAAATGCAGGATTCAGCAGTTGTCTCCCAACGTCCCCTCACCTTCTACGCCTACTGGCTGGGTGCTGACCGAGGGCTTCCCTCCTCAGACGAAGCACAACAACGCTTGCTCTCAGATGTAGGCTTTTTGGCTAACAAAAATGTAAAAGTCTGTCATGATATTGATGAGGTATTTGAATTCGTTAACTATTGGGAAACCGCACGCCATCGCCTTGACTATGAGATTGATGGAATTGTTATCAAAGTTAATGAAGTCCGTCAACGAGAAGAATTAGGCTTTTCCTCGAAGTTCCCACGCTGGGCTATTGCCTTCAAATACGCTGCCGAACAGGCTGAAACAATTCTTGACCATGTCAGCTACCAGGTTGGGCGCACAGGCACAGTTACCCCAGTCGCTAATCTCATGCCTGTGCTACTGGCAGGCACCGTTGTCAAGCGTGCCTCTCTGTACAATGCCGACGAACTGGAACGCCTTGATCTTCACGAAGGTGACAGGGTCAAGATTGCCAAAGGCGGAGAGATCATCCCCAAAGTCTTGTCTGCAATGACCGAATGCCGCCAACCAGGATCTGCACAGATTCGCATGTTGACCAATTGTCCTGAATGTGAAACACCCTTGACGAAGGACGAAGGAGAGGTCAACTGGTATTGTCCCAATTCTGAGACCTGTCCCCCTCAAGTAAAAGGGCGCATTGAACATTATGCATCACGCAAAGCTTTAGACATAGAGGGATTAGGCGAAAAGGTCATCGAACAACTGGTCTTAGACGGATTGATCCTTCACTATGACCAACTCTACGACCTAACCTATGAGCAAATCGTTTCTCTCGACAGATTTGCTGAGAAGTCAGCTCTGAACCTGGTCAACGCGATCGAAAGATCCAAACAAGTTCCCTACCCACGTGTACTATTTGGGATTGGAATTCGCTTTGTCGGAGAGACAGTAGCAAGGAAACTGGCCAAGCATTTTCCACATATCGACGACTTGATCAAGGCCGACAGAGATCAGATTATTGCCATCCATGAAATGGGTGAACGGATCGCAGACAGCATTATAAGTTTCTTTTCCATTCCTGAAAACCGAATGAGGATAGAAAAGCTGAAAGCAGTGGGACTGCAATTGGAACTGGATGAAGAAGAGAAGGCCGTGTCGGCACTCTTAAAAGGTAAAAATTTTGTGGTTACAGGAACGTTAAAAAACTTTAATCGTGCTTCCATCAAGAGGAGTATCGAAGCCAATGGAGGAACCTTAAAAGGATCTGTATCTTCTAAAACTGATTATCTTTTGGTTGGTGAAGACCCGGGGACCTCCAAAGTTGCCAAAGCCAAACAGCATGAAATAGAGATCATCACCGAAGAAGAGTATCTTGCAATGATCCAATGAACTGGATTCAATCCATAAAGCGCGCCCAAAGTATCAAGGTGTTTCAGAGCCGTGTAAAATCGGTAAAGTTTCCCCACTGTTTTGTGGACTTTGATCGAGCTGGTAGCTTGGGGTTTATAATAAATACCAGTCTGATCTCTGGAGAAGAACTGGTCACCTTTACCAAATATATCACCCGTCTGGAAGAGCAAGGGAAAAAGGTCTTATTGATAGAGATCAACCTTCGCCGAAAGTCCGAACCCATTTTTTCCGGAAGCAGTAGATCCATATTCATCCACCCCGGCCTAATCAACTGGCTGGACTTCCCTTCGGTATCTTTGTTGCAGGATATCAACAAATTCAATGCTGATATCCTGTTCAACCTGGATACCTCTAAGCGCATGACTTCTCGGTTTATCTGCGGATTTTCCAATGCTGCTATGCGAGTGGGGATCGATGAAGAGAAATACAAAGGATACTATGAATTGATGCTCCAAATTGAAAGTGGAGCCAAGCTTAAAAATATCCTCAATTCTTTTGAACAGTACTCTAAAATGTTAAAAAAATGAATCCAATCCGTGGAACAGGTGTAGCCCTGGTAACACCTTTTACTCCCAGTGGTGCAGTCGATATTCCTGCCTTAAAACGTTTAGTAAACCATGTGATCGCTGGGGAAGTGGATTTCCTCGTGATCCTAGGAACCACGGGGGAATCAGCCACCCTGGGTCCTGCCGAGCGTAACCTTGTGATTGACACCATCATCGAGACCAACGGTGAACAAGTCCCATATGTCATTGGATGTGGTGGTAACAATACCGCTCAGGTATGCCGGGACATTGCAGAGTTGACCAACAAGTATAACCCCACTGCATTCCTATCAGTCTCTCCCTATTACAACAAGCCCAGCCAGACAGGGTTATACGAACATTTTAAAGCCATCGCCAGCCATACCGACCGGGATATCATCTTGTACAATGTCCCTGGCCGTACCGCAACGAACATGGAGGCCTTTACCAGCCTGAAGCTGGCCAGGAACATCTCCAACATAAAGGCCATTAAGGAAGCTTCCGGCAACCTTGAACAAGGCATGGATCTCGTAATGGATCGCCCCGAAGGGTTCCGTGTCCTTTCCGGAGACGATACCCTTACCCTAGCCCAGTTGGGAACTGGTTTTGATGGAGTTATCTCCGTAGCCGCTAATGCAATCCCTCACCAATTTACAACCATGGTAAACGCAGGACTCGCTGGTGATTTTGAGATGGCCCGTTCTTACCAGTACAAAATCCTCAAGTTGATGCGTCTTTTCTTTGCCGAAGGTAATCCCATTGGCGTGAAAGCTGGCTTGGAAATAGTTGGCATTTGTGGAAAAGAGGTCAGGCTTCCATTGGTGCAGGCATCTGAAAAACTAGTAGAATCCATCAGGGTAGAAATACAAAAGCTGAACGCACAGTAACTTATTCAAATGGAGAAAGCCGAGTACAAAAGGAACATTTAAGTATCAGTGGTTCTTCCCCATCAATTCTACCAAGTAAACATTCATTAGTTGAAGATACAGTTCAACTTCTTTGGTCATTCCTAACTGGTTATCAGAGAGATGTTGTTGTGCTTTTATCGCTGCTATCTTGGCCCGAACATTGGCCCGAGATAATTTATAATAAGTAAAGAGTTGCTTATCAAATTCTGTTGCCATAACCTGTGGGAGAAAACCTAAGTACTCCTTCAGGAAAGCCTCACCCAGGTCAGTTCTACCGAAAGCATCAAGATCCATACAAAAGAAACTGATTTCATTAAGCAGGTCAATCTGTCTGAATCCGTCATGGAATTCGATGCAGTCAAAGATCACTGGCTCATTATAGAGAAAAATATTTCCCGAATGGAGGTCCCCATGACAATCGCGTACCATTTCCTTCTCAATACGTTTTTCAAATTCGGTCTGATTGCAAAGAATAAATTCATTGGAATAGGATATCGATTGGTCAATGGTCTTCCTTGGGCCATGTCCCAACTCCTCCTGAACAAAGTCTGCCACTGAAAGGATGTCATTAAAAGTAGCAGCAATATTATGTACATCAAAGGGGGTATTGATAACGGAAGCAGTCGTGTGAAATCGCGCAATCACGTTTGCAATCTCAAGGACCTCTTTTTTAGTTACTTTATTCTGCTCCAACAAGACGTGCATTTGCAAATTGTTGTCCATCCTTTTCATAACCACCGCATAATCCATTATTTGGTCATTTTCATTGTAAATGACCAAGCCGTCAACATTCTGGCAGACAGGAACAACCTTTAGGTACATAGAGGGAGCCAGTCGTCTGTTTAAAATAAGCTCCCGTTCACAAAAGAATTTTCTTTTCTCAAGGGTTGAGAAATCAAGAAAGGAAAATCTCAGTTCTTTTTTTAGCTTAAATGCATACTCATCCGTCAGCAGAACCCATGAAACATGAGTTTCAATAACCTCCCGTACGATTTCGCCCTTTACTGTTATCTGATGAACCGCTGTCTCAATCATATCATAGTTTACAGAAGGCCGTAATTTTCCTGAGGGAGTCTTCCTCATCTTCTAAATCTGTCTGTATGCTGAGAAAGGATCCTCTCAGTGGTTCAAAAGAATCCCGGATTTTCTTATAAACCTCAAAATCTGCATCGCTGTCTTTGCGTTTTCTGCTGACCCTTAATTTTGTAGTCTCCTCATTGCAAACCGTCAGAATCCAGAATAGCTGATCGGTATACCTTGCCGCTATTTCCACAAACGAATCCCGAAGCAATTGTTGGTAAAAGGTTGCATCCAGGACCACACACCTACTACCTGTTGGCAATGAATTTACCATCCTGCGTTTCATTTCTTCGTAGACGAAATACTTGCTTTCGGGTAAATATTTATGCTGAATGTCCATTTCTTTCCGGATGATATCGCTACTTATGTGGGTTGCTCCGATTGCTTCGGTAAGCTTCTTTGCCAGATAAGTCTTACCCGATCCGGGCAATCCTGAAAAAAAAATAACTTTAGGCTTTTCCACACAATAAATATCGCAGGTTCTGGCTGACGAGCCAAATAGCCGTTGACCATTTCAGCAAGTAGTTGAAAATTAGTAATGTTCAGAAACCTGACAACTGCCTATTCCAACACGGAAAACGTTCCCAGCACTTCCTTTACCCCTTCAGCTTCCACGCGAAAAAGGTACGTCCCCGGCCGCACCCGTTTTCCTGCGGCATTCTCAAGGTTCCATTCTAACCCTCCATCACCGTCTATTTCTTCCAGGGTCGCCACTTTGCGCCCACTGGGTGTATAGACAGTCACCGTACAGTGTCTAATCAGGTTTGCGAATCGTACCCCATTGAAGAAATCATTGCCCCGGTACGGATTAGGATAGACATACACGCGCGATAGATCTTCTTGATGGTCTGAGAAAGTAGCCACATTCCCTTCCTTGGTCAACATCTGCGCCCCACTCACAGCCTCTCCTCCATTTAGAGTCACCGAAACCGGATAACCTAGCGCCCCAAATACGGCACCTTCTACCTGAATATCTATGCTTACCTGGGTAGCATCCGAAAAGTCTACTTGGGTCACGTTTCCCACTGGTTGCAAATCATAGCGATCCACATCAAGAACAGAGCTGGTCATAGGCTCATTGAACCATATCCGGGCCGTATTCGAATTGATAATATCCCATCGGGTAAAAAAAGCTGAAGCAGTAGTATCCTCTATCCAATCAAAGGCTTGCAACAAAGAGAAAGGATCGAACACTCCGCGATCAGCATCCAGAAAGCCAGTATCTACCCGCAGCAAATTGTTCGACATGAATTCTTCAGTGAAAAATAGATCCATAGTCGAATTGACATCCCCTGAACTAATGATACTGGAGGGAAACCAATTGACATTCAGGGTAAATAAAGGTAGGTCTGTACCATCTGCTTTTACCGGAACATTGAAAAATAAGCGCAACTGATTTGAAGAAACTGGGACTACCGAATCCAGGCGACCATTTGCATGTGGTTCCAGAACCACCGAATTGGAAAAGACAGAATAGACCGGGTTCAATAGTGGATTCTTCGTTTCCAGTACATAGAGGTATTTTTTTCCTGCCACCAAACCAGTATCAACATAAGTGATCCGGGAAGTACTGTCGACCAGACTGATAAATATGGAGCTTCCATCAAGCTCTCCCTTCCATATTCGGTAATCTGTTGCAGAGGACAAAGAATGCCAATTCAACCGGACACTATTTGCATTCAGCACGATCCCAGTTAAAGAGCTGACAGGCTCCGGACCGTTATAA
This sequence comes from Bacteroidia bacterium, assembly GCA_041565275.1. Classification (GTDB taxonomy): domain Bacteria; phylum Bacteroidota; class Bacteroidia; order J057; family JADKCL01; genus CAWUKT01. The sequence goes on along the minus strand of JBFGVE010000055.1, from coordinate 11,310 downwards.
ACAACATCCTTTTCATAAAACAATGCCTTGTCTCCTCTCCCAATTGCAATCTCATTAACCCCGTTTCTATTGAAATCCTCAATAAGGTGGTGGGTGGTAAGGTTCCCGTACCAGAACCAAGAAGGTTCCATACCAGAACCATTCCATTCAAAGATATAGTCCCTGGGAAAAGTCGAAAATATCAACTCATCTTCAGGGTCATTGTCCAGATTCCCGGCACTGATCGCATTGAATCCATCGGTATCAATATCAAAAAAATAGTCCTGCCAAATCACGGAATAGGTATTGTTCCCTGTCCCCTTGAAAATGCGTATCAGCCAGTAAGGAGATTCGTATTCGAAATCCTCTTCGTTACGGTTGAGGCGGGTGTGTGCAGCTACTGCAAATTCTAATTTACCATCTCCGTCAAAATCACCTGAGGTCATATAGGTTCCTGAACGGCTGAGATCCGTAGTATCGACAAACCGATTGACATAACCCGTCCCATCATATTCATAAACTAGAATATCACCGTCAAAATCTCCAAATACGACTTCAGGAATACCATCTCCGTCAAAGTCTTCTATCAATACGAGGGGAGCTACTGAGCCTTCATAACCAGGACTGATATCTTCTAGAGTCGCTTCAAGGAAAAAGGCAGTTCCACTAGGTTCTAATACCCGGTAATCTCGAAAATCTTTGGTGATCAATTCCAGGGTCCCATCCAGGTCAATATCCCCGAAGCGAGCAGCAAAATTTCCATTGCCAAGGTCACTCGCGATGATCTGATCAGGAAAGGAATTACTACTACCTGATTCGATCAAATACAGAGAGTCATTGACCGAGCAAAGTAATTCCATGCGGCCATTGCTGTCACGGTCAGTGATATCCTTGGGGATAAGTATAGGGTTGAACTCCAGTGAATCTGCCTGAGAGAAAGTAACCCCATTGTATTCCCAGAAAGTCAGTCCTCCGAAGGAGAGGAAATCATTGTACTGGTTCATTACTATTTCCAGCAGGCCATCTCCATCCATGTCGGTAGTGGTGGAGAGATAATGCCCCATAGGAATTGAATAACTTAGTGTATCAAATAAATGAGAACTGATGGTCTTGGGGGAGAACCTGAGAAGCATTGAGGTAGTTGAATCTGATAGTCCACTTTCATTGGTGGAAGAAAGGAAGAACTCAATATCTCCGGCCGCTAATAATTCATCCCCTATAAGGAAATGCCCATTTCGGGTGAGGCGGTCAAAAACAAGGGTTTTTATGTCGCTCTGCCCTATTGGCCGAAAATGTAATTTTGTGATCCCTCGGTCAGAAGACCGAAACACAACAATCAACTTGCGCTCACCGTTATCCCAGGCGGTTTCGGCCAATTTGATCTCTATTTCCGGTGGGGTTCGGTCTATGACAAACCGGACCCGGTCTTCGGCGGTACGGCCATTGGTTTTGTTAACCTTGAGGCGCAATGTATAATCTCCATCCGCCAGGTTACTAATATTCCAGTTGTGAATCACTTGATTGCTAACCTGGTTGGTCAGTCCGGTTACCAGGCTTGTCCAGGTGCTTTGGCCCTCCAGTCCCAACTGGTATTCCAGGTCCAAGCTTCCAAATTCCGGGTCTAAGGCGGTGACAATGATGGGTATAATACTATTGGAACTGCCTGCCGCATTGCGCGGGCTATGGATGGCTACGTGAGAACCGCCAACTGTGGCCAGGGCACGGGGGATATTGAGACGACCCGCTCCTGTGAAGTGGTCCCACCCTTCATCGCTGATGTCATCCGCTGAGGCAGTCAAGATACCCCGTACTTGCTGAGGGGAACAATAGCCCCGCTGTGAAAACAGTAAGGCTGCTGCCGCACTGACCATGGGAGCTGAAGTACTGGTCCCGCTGAACGTGCCAAATGGATCATCTTCTGTGTCACTCGTGTCCCGAACTACTGTGGTGTAAATTCCACTTCCGGGAGCCGCCAAACTTACTGTCAACCCAAATGAGCTCAACGGCCAGAGAATCTCATTGCCTGAACCTGAGCTGACGGTTGAGGCTGAAACGGATATTACCTCGTCGAAATTGGAAGGATAGTGGAGAAGGTCACCAGTGCCATTACCTGCTGACCCGATCATTACGACATTGCGGGAATAAGCGTATTTGATAGCCTCGTGCATCATCTGCGAAGGATAAATGTCCCCGAAGCTGAAGTTCAGGATGGGAATGTTGTTGTCGGCTGCGTAGACGATGGCCCGGGCGATGTCATCGTCTTCTCCGCCTCCATTTGCAGCAAAGGCACGTAATACCTTGATTCTGCAACCAGGGGCAATCCCGGTACCACCGTAGGAATTATCAGCCCGGGCATTGATAATGCCCGCGACCAGGGTGCCATGATCATTGTCATCAAGGGGGTCCGCATCCTCCAAAAGGAAGTCTCCGCCAAACGGGCTCGTGGGTTGATCCGTAAAATCATAGCCGATAACATCGTCGATATAGCCATTACCGTCGGCATCGGTACCGTCGAAGTCACCGTATACGCCGTTGATCAGAACAGTGTCTGGCCATGGGTCAAAACGCCCATTGCCATTGGCATCTTCAGCAGGGGTAACTGCGACCTGCCCAAAAAACTCGGGATGATCGTAATCGAGGCCAGTATCGATAATCCCAATGACAACCGCTGAATCACCCCTGGTGGTGTCCCAGGCAGCAAAGGTTCCAATATAATCATGGTGCCAATTCTCAGATTGATTCCCGATACCACATTGCTTTTCAATCCCAGATTGATTCCCGAATCCAGATTGATTCCCGAATCCAGATTGCTTTCCTAATCCTCTTTGTCTTCCGGGTCCAAACCCAGGCAATGTTATTTTTCGGTTCACCTCAACCCACTCAAACTCTCCGGTGGCTTGCAAGGCTGCTACGGCTGCATAAATATTTTCTTCACCTATGTCGACCGAAAAAATACGTGATAAATCCCCTGTAGCAGCATTTCGTCTGCCCTCGGCTACCAGAGCCTCTACTGATCGAACCACCCGCAAAGGGTGATTCGTAGAAAGACGTTGTTCAGCGGGAGCCTCTAGAATGGTTAAGGCATCGGTATTACTCCGCACTTTGAGATTCAGAATATGCTGTGCCTTTGTGAGGCCAATGCAGTAAGACAAGAGTACAAAGATCAGGGATGCTCTTCGGATCATGTCACCAATACTTGATCGGGAACGATACGAACCTGTCCTGCTTCGGTAATATCATACAGTTCAAATACCTGTACTTCATTGACCAACAAGGGATCATAAGGAGTCACAATTTTGATATAATTGTCAGTGAAGCCATTTATATCTCCTTTGTGGACCTCTTCTTCAAATAAAACCGGACGTTTAGTACCAAGATGCTGTTCATAGAAGGCTCGGCGTTTTTTATCAGACAGTATGCGAAGCATCTTATTTCGGTCGCTTCGTTCAGCCGGATTCACAGGATCCGACATGGAGGCAGCCACCGTGTTGGCTCGCTCTGAATAGGTAAAAACATGGAAATAAGAAACGTCCAATTCGTTTAGAAAGCGATAAGTATCGAGAAAAAGTTCTTCTGATTCCCCAGGAAAGCCTACGATCACATCCACTCCGATACAGGCGTGGGGCATAAGACGTTTGATCTCACTGACCCGGTCGGCGTAGAGCTCCCGGCGGTAACGGCGGCGCATTCTGGCCAGCAGTTTGTTGTTCCCGCTTTGGAGAGGAACGTGAAAATGGGGCATGAACCGCTTCGATCCCGCGACAAAGGCAATGATCTCGTTGGTAAGCAGGTTGGGCTCAATACTAGAAATGCGAAACCTTTCAATGCCTTCAACTTCATCCAGGGCCTTGACCACATCGAGAAAAGTACCTGGCTGATCCTTGCCGTAGTCTCCGATATTGACTCCAGTGAGGACAATCTCCCTTACTCCTTGTTCCGCAAGGTTGAGGGCATTGTCAACAATGTTGTTTAGGGAATCAGAACGGGATCTGCCTCTTGCAAGAGGAATTGTACAGAAGCTGCATTTATAATCACATCCGTCCTGGATCTTCAGGAATGACCGTGTTCTCTCTCCTTGAGAAAATGCACTTTCAAAAGAGGCAACTTCCCCGATCTCACTGTAGATAGCTTTTCCCTGTGATTCTTTAACAAAATCGTCAACGATGTTGAATAGTCTGAATTTCTCAGCCGCTCCCAGCACAAGGTCTACTCCGGGAATGGTTGCAATTTCTTTTGGCTTCAATTGTGCATAACAACCGACTATTACAACGTAAGCATCAGGATTGCTTTTCATAGCCTGCCGGACCACCTTGCGACACTTTTTGTCAGCATTTTCAGTTACCGAACAAGTATTGATCACGTATACGTCTGCAGCTTCGTGGAAAGGAACTCTCAAATAGCCCTGGACATCAAACTGGCGCCCTATGGCAGAGGTCTCCGAAAAGTTGAGCTTACAGCCCAGTGTATAAAGGCCTACTTTTTTCATAATCAACAACAAAGATAATTATTAATTTACCACAAACTTTCCCTTGAAGACGGAGCCATCCCCGCCTTCGACGGTGACGAAGTAGATACCCTTGGGAAGGGACCCAGTTTTGAAATGGATGGTAGCATCTCCAATACGCAGGGTATATTCTTCCCAGCGCTTGATTTCACGACCTTCCACATCGCGGATTACTAAGTCATAGCGGCCATATTCTTTTACCGGGAAAGTAAACATGACCCGCTCCTCTACCACTGGGTTTGGATAGACTTTAAGGTCTCGGTCTATGGGGGCCGGCTTGTCAACTGCTACCTGGACGGGGAGGTTCAACTGAGAAATATGGGTAACTTCCCGGCCCTGAGAGTTGCCGTAGGAAGCAGCCATCCACGCCTCTCCAGGGATACCGGGACGGTTCACAATAGAGGTATAGTCCCCCCAGCGGATGTCTTGGCCAGGGGAAATGGGAATAACATAGCTTTCCCCGGAACGGCAGGTTATGTAATCGGAAAATCCACTTTCATCCACGAAACAGGCACCATTGCTGGGGAATTCAGTTTCAGAACAGAAGTTGAACCCGATATAGCTGCGATTTTTTCCACCGGAATGCTGACTTCCTCCATAAGCGATACAAGGATAAGCGATCTCAATGTCGTTGTAGAAAATCAATTGACCGGTAAAGTTTGAGAAGCCGGGTCCCAGTGGTGAGAGAAAGGCAGTACCATGATAGACAGCCGGACGACCCACAACACTGGAGTTCATCACAAATTCAATGCGGTTGTTCTCGTAGTATGAATCCCGAACTCTGGTACCCGCAGATGGAAAATCTTGTCCCGGATCAGGCTGGTTGACAACGACACTGTTCCCAATAGCTGGTGAAATGGTGAATGCATTGGGAGACTGTAATATTCCTCCATTATCAATACTGTTGTCAATAATGTGCAAGTACATAATGCTTGGATTTCCGATTTCGGATGATACAAAGTACATCTGAGGACCGTAAAGGGAAGTTGCCCCGGTGACGGGATGAACCGAGAAATATGAATTGGAGTGGGCTACAAAATCGAGGGCAATACCACTATAACCATCGTATTTATCGATCTGCCAGATAACATTTTGCACAAACTGTGGGCTATTGGCATCAGTAAAGAGGTTACCAGTTACAAAGAATTCGTTTTGGTTGAGTCCAAGCTGAGGGTAGTCTGTCCACAAGCCGTTGTTGAAGGGATTTCCATCCAAGGCATAGAGATTGTAGCTTCCTCCTGGGTCAGCTGATTGGGAAAAACCCACCAAAATACGGCTGTTGGTAGAGTCAAAAGCAGCTAGGCAAACCACAATGAAACGATCCTCTGCTATATCGTAAATGACCTTGGGGTCAAATTTGAACGGAACAATGCCCGGTAATCCAGAAAAAAAACCTGACAGAGTAGTAGCTCCCAAGGAAGAACCGGTCTCGGTATAGGTATGAATGCGAGCATTGGTCCCTGAGATCATTTGCCCGGTAACACTGACCGCAATGGTATTGTCAGCTGGGGCGTAGAGGTTAAAGGTGTTTCCCTCAAAATTGGTTTTTAACTCTGGTCCGGGACCAGAGGTGGTTATTTCCTTACTATTGTCCCCCTGCGCTTTTTGGTCCCATGTTGCTTTCAACTGATGTTTTTTTTCTGTTGCAAGATCATCGCCAACTAGCTGATCTTCCCCCCGGGGAGCAGGTACCATTTTCGTTGTCTTCAAATAGGGATCCCAAGGATCTACAGTTTCCCGCAGTACCACAGTTCCAAGACGTTTTACTGACTGGGCTTCACCGGTAAAAGTGGAGGGAGCATCAACCTTCACCCCTTGTCCAGACATGTTAAAGCTCAGGAGAACAATAAAAGTCAATAATAGCGCAAGCTTTCCCAAATCCAGCTTCCCTAATTGCAGCTTCTTCAAATGCAGCTTCCCTAAATGCAGTTTTCTATTGACCATGGCACTAAAATATGCATTTCAAAATTCTGCGTGAAATTCTCTCTCCTGATCTTCTATCTTTTCCCGATCAATGCAAACGATTGTAAATTGTTTGTTATTGGTGCTGTATGTTTACCAAGTTGGTGCTTGGGTGCTGTATATTTGCCGCGTTTAACATTAAATGGAAAAGCAGCCCAATTATGGAAAATCTTCGAATATGCCTAGCAGCGGTATTCGTCACCGGCTTATTTGTATCCTGCACAGATGTCACTGAATCCGGAAACAATACCCTGGAAACCGATTCTTCCTATAACGATCCCTATGTCGTGATGATAAAAGACATTCCGCCAGATCCTATTGGCGATTGGCCTCCTTATACATTTGGATCTTCCGGTCTTGACTTTGTAAAACTAGGGGATACTATTACTTTCCGCACCCTTAATACGGATGCTTCCACACGGGATACGGTCTTTCTAGAGACCACTACCGATGCCAATGGTAATCCTGAAGAAATTGATTGGATTGTAAGAATTGTTGAATTTGAAGATGGAGAGGTACTACTGGAAACCGACTTTGATTCCGATGCTTTTTTGAATCGTATTCGAATAGAATCTCCCAGGTACAAACATATCCATACTGGAATCCATATCGGTAGTACGGTAAAAGAATTAAAGGATGCCTACGGCAATCTTCACGTACGTCCTTTTCCTGAATATGGTGTGATTGAACTGATTCCTAATGAACACAATGTGTTTCACATCAAGGATACCGGTGTTATCACTGATAACCCTGATACCTGGCTGTTATCAAATGTTCCGGACGATCTGAAGGTAATCCGAATCGTAGTAATGTAATTCCCTAAGCAGGAGTTGGAGGAGGCGAGGGCGAAGGCGAAGAGGCGAAGGCCGTGGCACTGTAAGCTATTTATAACGGCCTCTGAGCTGGACTCATGGCAAGTACTGAAAGGCTCCTTTGGTCAGCTAATTCGGGTTGAACTTCAAGCCTTACCCCTTTCCGGGGCCAATTCGGCCCGGGTATGTGGCCTATCTATTACAAGCTGTATTTTCACTATCACTTGCCAGCACACAGCAGGTTAACTTTTTTCACTCTGCTCATCAGTTGTTTGGATTCCAAACCATAATTCGGATGCGCTCTGGGTACACTTGCGTTATGGTCCCGACCACAACTGGGTTGTACCCAGATCTTATCCAGATTTTGCTGTGACCCCAACTGGGCTATACCTGAAGTACACTTCAGTTGGAGTCACAGCACAACCCAGTTGTGGTCGGAAGTACAACTGAGTTGGGGTCACGGCACAACCCGGTTGAGGTTGAAATTACAACTCAGTTGGGGTCACAGCATACCCGATTGTGGTCGGAAGTACACCCCAGGTGGGGTCACAGCATACCCGATTGTGGTCGGAAGCACAACTCAGTTGGGGTCACAGCACACCCGATTGAGGTCGGAAGTACACCCCAGTTAGGGTCACAGCACAACCCGGCAAGGTTGAGAGTACAACCTGCTTATGTTCAGACTACAACCAATTCACGGTTGAGGATACAGATCGCTCCATTACATTGAACTGTTCACAGTGTACCGACTCATGTGAAACATCACTTTCTTGAATTCTCTGACGGTAAACTCATTTCCCCTTATCACCCCGAAGGTAGGGAAGTGTGGTCCGTAATAGGTTATAAGGTCACCAGATTCTGGTTGGTTTTGGTGCTTTTCCAACAATCTGTTGCTATTCTTATGACGGCAAGCTACCGGACAAATATGGGTTAGGAAACCACCCGCTTATTCATGATATTGTCGTATCCTTTAACCTATTACCAACTTTGTATAAGTGCTGGATATTTGATAATAAGCACCTTACACTTCAAATAGATTGTATTTTAATAATAAATAGGCCACTGGCTTACTCTACGGAAAAGAAGGATTTCCAGAGTGTTATGAATAGGGTATATTTAGGTTTTGGTGGGCCCCGCATGTCGGTATCATCCGCAGGGTGATGTGGGACGGGACTACCTGGGAACTGTTGCGCTGGAATGCAGTGCAATAAACGATAATTACCTTATACAAAAAAAGACCTTTACATTTGCTGAATGAATATTGCAGGGCAACTTGCCAAATATTGGTTCCTCCTATTGACCGCTGGTCTTGTCTTGTCACCCCTGAGCTGTGGCTTGTTCAGGAATACCCCTGAAGAAATCCCCTACCTTCCCTTCTCTCAATATGTTAAAGACTATACCCTGTACCAGCCAGGCAGCTATTGGATCTACCAGGATTCTGCAAATACAAGCAGAATGGACAGTGTTTATGTCAAAGACAGTTACTGTGATACTACCATAGATGAACAGATGTCCATCAGGATCAACCAAGAGGGTTGTATTTCCTTTTACAGGTTCATGGGACTTGACTGGTTTTTTAACTATTTCACTTTTAATGCAGACTTATCCATTCCGACCTATGTCTTGGAAGAAATACTGGATGGATCATCTAATTATCACCCAGCGTTTCATTTTTTTGAGGACAAGCACCCCGGAGACTCCATGTTTATCGGCCACCTCACCACCTACATTTCGGATCGACTGCCCTCGGTTACCCTACTGGGAAACTCCTTCAATGATGTCGTGGTCGTGACCCACGGCGAAAACTGGGCCGGCAATCCCACCCGTGAAATTTGGTGGGCTCCACATGTCGGCATCATCCGCAGGGTGATGTGGGACGGGACTACCTGGAAACTGTTGCGCTGGAATGCTGTACAATAAACATCTTCTTTCAATACCGATATTCCGAATTTAATTCGATCTATGCAAAAGCGACTATTTCTTCTTGTTGCGGGCTTGGTATGGCTGTGTGGTCCGCTATGGGCCACTTCGGACCAGCCCTTTAAAATCAAGGTTGTTTCTTATGAGGCGCTTTCCGTGACGGGAAGCCTGACGGTACAACTTGTGTATGAATTTGACGAAACTGTTGGCCTAGAGGACTCCCTGGCTTGTATCCTTCCCGGTGGCTGGCAGGTAAAGTCCAAGGGTAACCCGGTGCAGGGACTGTTCCTGCCAGGGCAAACCGCTTCGAGGACTGTCACCCTGGCCTACCCGGCCTCAGACCTTTCTTTTTACCCTGAAAACATCAAATTTGTTTGCGGCAGCGGCCTTGCGAATTCGGCTGGGTCCGTCTCCTGTAAAGGCCGTGTATATTTTACCCCCTACAACACCGTAGAGGTCTGGTCATACCATGATTTCATCAACCTGGACCGAAACTGGTATGCAGACCGTGACAGCCATGCCACACGGACCTATGTAAACCCCGCCACGATCCCTAAGTCAGACATTCCCGCCGACTATGAGCCGAATGAAGAATGGCAGGATGACCTGTACAGTGTTCAGGTGCCGGGCCTCGCCTATTCGATTCCCATGCTGTCCGAGCACCCCGACTCTATGCGTGATACCACCAACATAGTTGTAATTGGGTCCGAAGGGGCACGTGACGGCTGTGGCTTGATGTGGCGCCGCTACCAGGGCACTATTTCGGGGAATATCGTATCTCCTTTCTTTAACGATGAAACCCGCACTGACATAAATCTTCCGCTTGAGGGCCTGCGGGTAGAACTGTGGGAAGACGACGGACAATATTCCCTCCGTCTCGGATACGGTACGACAGACAAGGACGGCAATTTTTCCTTCTACGTCAATACCTGCCAGTTGGCTGAAGGCGGAGAACTGGAGATCTTCCTAAAGGTCAAGGCCCGAAATTACCAGCACAATATACAGGGACGGAACAAGTGGGTATTTGGCCGTACACGGGTGGCAGAGACCTCACACCGGGATTGGTTTTACAACAATGGTGATCCTTCTGATTTCAGTTTTGGAACGGTAGTCGTAGACGAAGGGCCCCACCGTGCGGTCCACCTGGCCACCACCAGTTGGAACTGGGCGGAGATGTACGGCAACATAGACATGTCCGGCGGGCTGACCATTCGGGCTGACCTGGACGACGGCAGCTTCTTTTTGCCTCCCACCTACTGCGGGATCCCCGTCGCCGCAGCAGGCGGGGTCTTGGCCTACATCGCTTACTTGTACCCCGATTTTGGCTCCCAGGTGTACAATCCCACCATTTACTTGATCGAAAGGGCCTCCGGAGAGGAAAACACGCCCCGCCATGAATTTGGCCACTTCGTCATGTGGCAGTTGCAAAACAAGTGCTGGACAGAGCCCATGTCAGGATCATTTGCTCCACACGGTCCAGCCTCTGAATCCAACACCCGCCTTGCCTGGACAGAAGGATTCGCAACTGCATTTGCGATGATGGCAGATGGGTTCTACCAGGACTGGGACGGTGAAAGCCAAGGCTATGGGACCTTCTGGGAATACGAAGACAGGATTGGACAAAATTCTATCCACTACGGCCCTGCTTCCGAATACCATGTAGCCTGTGCCCTTTTTGACCTGTGGGACGGAGCAGATAAGTATAGCCACCTGAAAAGCACCGCCCCGTCCTACAAAGATGAAAACCGGCTTGGGTTAGCCTCCGGCTGGCAAAACGGCGACATTGATGAAGTTTCTCTTTCGCTTGAAGAGCTGTTCGATGTCATAGAAAATGGAGACCCCTACGGCTTCTCCGATCAAATTGGCAGCATCCAGTCTTTCTACCACTCGCTGATCGAAAATAAAAACTGTGAGGAACGGATTGCCATCAAAAAGGTCTTTGACAATAACCGTGTGGTTGGAGTGTCTTCTCTTTATCCCGACGGTGCCTACCAGGGTTTTTCTTCCGATGACATTTTCGCCTGGGACACAACTTCATTTTCCGGTTCCATGTTGGGGATCAATTGGGGGTATGTGTTTAACTTCATCCATGACCAGAACTTTCTGTGGACCTCCGCCCAGGATTACAACCTG
>JBFGVE010000054.1:0-17728 GCA_041565275.1 Bacteroidia bacterium | reverse complement strand
CCCCAGTTGAGGGTTGAAGTACAACCGGAGCGGGGCTGGACAACAGCTTGATTGGGGTGGCTCCATGATCCACGTTTGATCGAACACACCCCAGTTGAGGGTTGAAGTACAACCGGAGCAAAGCTGGACAACAGCTGGATTGGGGTGGCTCCATCACCCACGTTTGATCGAACACACCCCAGTTGAGGGTTGAAGTACAACCGGAGCAAAGCTGGACAACAGCTGGATTGGGGTGGCTCCACCCCTCATTGGGGTCCGGATACATTCCAGTTGGGGTCCGGACAAATCCCTATCAGGGTCCGGACAAATCCCTGATTAGGGCCACGGAATAACTCAGTAGTAGTTTGGGAATATTCCGGTATAAATCACTAAAAAACCCTGTTGAGGCAGGTATACATGCAGACGTGGGTTACAGTACAGTTGAGTTGATGAATGACTAAAAATTGTATGCTTCCAGCGAATAACCCGACTTTGTGCCGCCCACTTGTACCTGAAAGTTAAATTACATCTCAACAACAAGTCGTTTCATAACTCATCCACCTCTTCAACGGAACTGGGATATTCAGTAATCTGTGACAGTTCTATTTTGCCAGGCTGTCAGCCAGCTAAAATCGTTCACCCGTCAGACACCAAAACAAGAGAGCCCTGAACGAAAGCTTCCTTTTTTGCGTATATTCAAGCATGCAAATTACCGGAGCTACCACTTTTGTAGATGTTGAAGGCGGGTTTTGGGGTATCCTTGGAGATGATGGAATTCCCTATCATCCGGTCAATGGATTTCCCGAAGCTTTTCAAGTCGAATCTCTGAGGATCAAGGCAAGTGTAAAACCCTACGATGGAGTTTCTGTCTTTATGTGGGGGAAATTGATAGAGGTGGAGGAGATCGAATTGTTGGAGAAATAAACTGTTTACAGTGGAAATAAAATTGATCCATATTCTCGGACCGGTGCTGGCAACTGTTGCCATGCTGTTCTATGGAAACCTGATGGTCAGGCGGCAACATGGCCGCAGGATCAATGTTGTCCCTACACTGGTGATGGTTACCGGGGCGATCCTGTTCCGTCAATTTACTGGCGACGGTACTTTTCTCGACAGGATTTGCCTGACCTTGCTTGACTTTGGTATCGCAATGATCATCGACTCCGGCTATCTTAAAGCCAATAGAGCCCATCCAAAGGTCTTTTGGGTCCCGGGAGTCCTTGCACTGATCGTCAGCTTTATCATTTATTTCATCGCTTCTCTGTTGGGTATGACGGTCAATGGGTTATTTGATGCCGCCGCACCCGAACCAATGGAGGAGGTGTTAGTGGAACTTGGCCCGGATGACAATATCTCCGAAATAGAAGGGATCCTGTCCATTTACGATGCTGAATGGGAAAAGGCATTTCCAATGGTTGACATGTCGGAGGATGAAGACCTGGCGCAATACTATATTGTCCGGGTACCGAAAGAAAAAGAGACCGAATTCATCACAGAGGTGCTGAAAGACAGAGAAAATGTGGATTCTGCGGAGGAAAATACATTGGTCACTTTGGACGACCCGGAGGTGCCGGACGTCAAACTCCACGAAGGCAGTCAGGATTTTTTGGCAAATGACCCTGGTATCAGAAACCAATGGTGGTGGACAGCGAACTGGGCCAACGCAATCCACGAATTGTTGAAGAACAACAAGCCGAAAAAGAAAGCGGTCGTAGCGATAATAGATACAGGGGTAGACGGAAGGCACGAAGACCTGAAACAGGCAATGGGCAGCAAACAGGGACAACAGGGAGACAATGACAAGCATGGACACGGGACACATTGCGCTGGTTTGGCAGGAGCTGTGACCAACAACAAAAAAGGAATAGCTTCTCTGAATTGGGAAGGTAAGTTTTTGGAAGTACGAGGCTACAAAGGATTGGGCGACAATGGTTCAGGTCTCAACTCTATGATTGCCAGGGCCATTGTCAATGCGGCTGAAGACAAGGCTGATGTGATCTCTCTTTCATTGGGTTCACGCGGCAAACCCCCCAAGGTCCAGCAGGATGCCATCGAATATGCTTTAAAACAAGGCTGCATTGTAGTAGCAGCTGCGGGAAACAGTTTTGGAGATGACGCCAGGAACCATGCACCTTCCAATATAGAAGGGGTGATTTCGGTCGGTGCAGTCGCAAAAGATCTGAGCCGCTCTTCCTTTTCCAATATCAATACCGGTCTTCAAATGCCGATCGCAGCTCCGGGTACTGAGATCTACTCAACCATGCCGGGTGGAGAATACAAATTTATGAGTGGGACATCGATGGCGACACCTCTCGTTGCCGGCTTGCTAGGGATCGTCCGGGCTTATCAACCGGACATCAAGGCAAAAGATGCTTACAGGCTGCTCAATGACAATGCCCAAACAGTTCCCGCTTCCTCAGAAGTCGGAAGGGTAATCGATCCGTTGAAGACAATTAAGGCATTGGCAAAGTGATTGGCATTTCACCGGAATAATCCCGGAATTCCATAAACCAACTCCACAGCACCTCCCGGATATGTTTTGACATGCTTTAGTTGCAGGTATTTTTCCGGAAGGGCTTTGTTGACCAGTGGTATTCCTTCTCCCAGTAAAATCGGCATGATAAAGATGCGTATTTCATCGACCAGGCCAGCTTCAAGAAAGGCTTGGTTGATCTGTCCTCCTCCAACCAACCATATATCGGCTCCTTCCTTCGACTTCAGCTCAGTAACAAACTCTTCGATCCCACTGGAGATAAATTGAACGTGCTTATCATTGTCCAGGCCAGTATTCCGTGTGAAAACATAACATTGTTTGCCGATGTAAGGGAAAGGCAGGTCACCCCCGAGGATCTCTTGGTAAGTTTTGTTTCCCATCAGAACGGTATCTACCCCATTTACAAAGTCGCTATAGCCAAAGTCGCTCTTCTCCGGGTTAGGTGTGTCCTCCAACCACTTGATATCCCCGTCAGGCTTGGCGATCTTTCCATCCAGGCTGGAAGCGATGTACAGCTTTACTTTTCTCATGGCTTGTCAAGATCTGAGGAATTTATTTCTTCACAGGTACCCAAAATAAGGGGACTGAGGGCCGGAAAGAGAAGTATGGCTGCTTTATACATTTACACAATTTTTATTTTTTGATGCTGTTGAAGTTACGTAATTCGCAGAGGATGAGAAAGCCTTTGAAAAGATGGTTGATCGCTGCACTGAAGATATTGATCACAGTGACGGCATTTTACCTAATCTCCCGCAAGCTGGATTGGGAAGAAACGTTAAAACTGCTTTCCAGCCTCCATATCGGATGGGTACTCATGGCTATGCTGGCATTTCTCCTCTCCAAATGGCTGGGGGCAATGCGGCTGCAGGTTTTATGGAGGGCTTCAAAGGTGAATGTTAGCAATGGATACAACAACAGGCTTTATTTACTGAGTATGTTCTACAACCTGCTGCTCCCCGGAGGGATCGGCGGTGATGGGTACAAAGTTTTTCTGATGAACAAACGCTTTGGGATAAAAGTCCGTATTCTGACCTCAGCCGTTTTTCTCGACCGTGCCAATGGGCTTTCCCTGTTGATCATTCTGGGCTTGGCGTTATCAGCTTTTATCCCTCTCCCCTACGACCTTCATACCTGGCTCTGGCTGACGATCCCACTCCTTCCCTTGGGGTACTACTTCGCGGTATGGCTGATATTCCGTCGGTTTACCGGCACTTTCCTGCCGACAAGCCTTTGGTCAGCAGGAGTCCAGATTGGACAGGCCATTGTTGCCCTTTTTATCCTCCTTGCGCTTGGTGTGCAAGATCATGTTCTTGAATATATCTTTATCCTGATCCTTTCGGGAATCGTCCTCGTGGTTCCTCTGCCTTCATTTGGGGGGTTTGGTTTGCGGGAGTGGGTCGTCCTCTTCGGAGCTGAATTTCTGGGGCTTGACAGTTCGGTCTCGGTTGCTATGAGCCTGACTATGTACCTGGTTATCCTGACCATCTCAATGTGTGGTGTTTATTTCCATTTTCGCAGCAACTCTTTAACTTCGCCGGACAATGGCACTCTCCCGACACAAACGACTTGACTCATGGTTGAATACCATCGTTATAAGTGCTGTCCTGGTAAGTCTGCTGCTGAATATGGGGGTCAATGCACTATTCCTGGAAGAACCCCGCCGAGCGATGGTAGGCCTGGAAATGGTCCTCAATGGAAACTATTTTGTCCCTACTTATTACGGTGAATTCTATTACCGGAAACCTCCCATCTTTAACTGGGCTCTCCTGGCATCGTTCAAAGTTTTTGGCACTACCGAATGGGCTGCCAGGCTGGTTACAGTGCTATCTCTGATCGGGATAGGGATCGTGAATTTCCGGTTTGTCCGCAGATGGTCCGACCGGGATACTGCTTGGTACTCCTCTATGTTCATCGTCTGCGGTGCCATCTACCTCTATTTTCTGAGCATGTTTGCTGAAATTGACATGTTCTACTGCCTCATCTCCTACAGTGGGATGATCGCGATGTACCACTTCTACCGCAAAGATCAACCCTACCTGATGTTCATCATGGTCTATGGCTTGGGAGCCATCGGTTTACTGACCAAAGGCCTGCCATCCATCCCTTTTATCGGGTTGACAATTGGTAGCTTTACCCTGTGGAAACGCAACTGGCGGCAGGTGTTTGGCTTACCCCATTTGTCAGGAATTGCAGTCTTTACGGTGATCACAGGTAGTTATTTGTACATTTATTCACAGTACAATACCCTGGAAAATTACTGGCATGGTGTGTGGGGAGAAGCAAGTGGCAGGACGATGATCGGCCAAACCTGGCTGCGATTGCTCAGGCATATCTTTGAATTTCCGATCGCTACCCTGATCGACATTGCCCCGGCAGGGTTGTTTTCTCTCTTCCTTCTTCGAAAAGGCGCTTTCAAACGGCTGTTCAAGGATGATCTAATGGTTTTTTGCGGGATCGTCTGGCTCGCCAATTTCCTGGTCTACTGGAGTGCTCCCGGTGCCAAAGGCGTTTATGTGATGATGTTGGATCCATTCCTGGTAATCCTCTGTACGCGTCTTTATTTGAATGAAGCACCCAAGGTAAAATGGGTGTCACCCTTCTTGAAAGGCTTCAATTTACTTTTGTTGGGGATGATCACTGTTGGTATGATCGTTGCGCCTTTCATTGATTTCTTTGCCCCTGTCTCCGGGCTGTGGTGGCAGTCGGTCGCCTTTACGGCAGGCATGACTGGAATCTGGTGGCTCTGGTGGAAGAGCAAAGGCCAGGTACTGAACTGGCTCATCCTCGCTTTGTTATTGGGACGAATTGGGTTTGATATCCTCGTATTGCCGATGCGGGCCTGGGAAGGGCGTCATACCAGCTTCAAGAAAGATTCAATGACAATTGCGGACATCTCGGGGAATGAAACGGTACGGGTTTGGGGAACGCTGGACGAAGGTGCCTTTGCACATCACTTCGCCTTTTACCTGGAACGGGAGAAAGAAGAAATACTGCGTTGGTCCGATGAGAGAGCCTGTAACGTCTTTTTCCTCGGACTGGAACGGGATCAGGATCCGGCTCAGGTAGAGATCTTCCACAGGTTCAGGAATTGGAACCACGACTATATCATGTTCAAGTTCAATGATTGCGAGGGAACTTGACCATGAGATTACCCCTTTATGAATTGCGGACAAAGGCAGAAGGAGAGCAAACACTTGTCTGGGACCTTGTGCGTAAGAAATGGCTGGTTATGACCCCGGAGGAGCATGTGAGGCAGTGCCTGGCGATATACCTGACTTCTGCAAAGGGTGTTCCGGCAGGATTGATTTCCCTGGAGAAATGTCTCCGGGTGGACAGGCGTATCAAACGCTATGACTTGCTTGTTCATGACCGGAAGGGTGCGCCTTTACTTGCATGTGAATGCAAAGCACCGTATATCCCTCTCGACCAAAACGCCGCCCTTCAACTGGCGATCTACAATTCCGAGTTGAAAGCTCCCTTCCTGCTCTGGACAAATGGGAAAACAGTCCTTTTCTACGCTACCGGTAAAGACGGGAAGATGGAGTTCCAGACCGATGTCTGGATGTTTGAAGAAATGGGAGGCCAGTGATCAATCCTCGTCAAACTCAAGTATTGTCAGATTGTCATTGGTATAAATGCAAATTTCAGCAGCGATCTTCAGGGACTCTTCAACGATAGCCCTGGCGGATAGTTCAGGTTTATGTCTCTTCAAAGCCAGGGCTGCAGACTGGGCATACATAGAACCAGATCCAATTGAGAAAATTTGATTGTCTAGTGCCAAGACATCTCCGGAACCACTGACGATCAATCCCTCATCTTTACTCATCACAATGAGCATAGCCTCAAGCCGCCGCAGGTAGCGATCTGTACGCCAATCTTTCGCCAGCTCAATCGCCGACCGGCGGAGGTTGTTCCGGTACATACTCATTTTCGCCTCAAGACGCTCCAAGAGTGTGAAAGCATCCGAAGTGGAACCGGCAAATCCGGTCATGACCTTGCCGTCGGCAATCATCCTGACTTTGCGAACGTTGCTTTTAGCAACTGTATTCCCCAAAGTTGCTTGTCCGTCTGCACCCAAAACGGCCTTGCCGTTGTGGATAATACCCAAGACAGTGGTAGATCTGATGATAGGTGCTTTCAACTTCTGTCCCTTACGCTATGGAGATTATTGCTTTCTTCAAAATCGTAGATCTCACCGTAATTGGGATTGCGCTTCTCGGCGAGAAAGGTCAGGCGACCTTTCAAGTCCTCAGCATCAATTAACAGCTTGTCTTTGTCATAAATAGCTTCTTGTCTGCTCTTGAAATTAAAGTCGTAATCATCACTCATGATGATGGCTTCCTCAGGGCATACATCTTCACAGAAACCACAGTAAATGCACCGAAGCATATTGATCTCGAAAGTTTCAGGAAAACGTTCTTTGGGATCTTCGGTTTCTGATGCCTGCATACTGATGGCCAACGGAGGGCAAGCTCGGGCACAAAGGCCACAGGCAACACACCTTTCCTGGCCATGCTCCTTTACCAGAACAGGTCTTCCCCTGAACTCACGACCAAGTTCGGGGCGTTCCTCAGGATACTGGATCGTAACCTTTTTGCGGAATACGTGCTTGATAGAAAACGCCATTCCCTTGAATATCTCAGGGAAATATAATTTATGTAGAAAACTAAGTTTGCGTTCGTTCTTGGACCCTTTTACAATTCCCATTCAGAGTGCTTTTGGATTTTAGTAAAACTACGCTCAGGAGCTAAATTAAGCAAATAATTCGTCTGCATTTAACCTAGTGCCAAAACTAACCTGGTGCCAAAACATATTCTCCATTTATCAGGTACCTTTACAGCATGAAAGATGGCCTTTATTTCTTTCGTCTTTCCCGGCCGCTGAATGTGCTGATCACTCAGATTGCCTACACACTGGGGGTATGGTTGGCGAATAAGAAGGAATTTACTTTTCTTCAGGAGGTTGAGTTTTGGTACGGAATGGTTGCCTTGACTATCATAGCTTCTACGGGGTATTGGATAAATGATGTATTTGACTTTAAGATTGACAGGATTAACAAGCCCCATAGAGTAGTTGTAAATGCGCATCTGTCTGTTAAAAAGGTCCTTACGGGATATTTCGTAGCGGTGACCTTGGTCTTGGTCGGCTCATTTTTCCTGCAAGACATTTCGCTCTTCTTTATCAATTTAACTGCGATAGCGTTGCTTTTTGGGTATGCTTTCTGGTTGAAACGGACAACTGTCATTGGCAACATGGTGATCGCTGCTTTAACCGGATTGGTCATCTACTATGCCGGTATGATTTATGGTTTTGGGCTTCCCTTGATATGGACCGGTATCTTTGCATTTGAAGTGACTTTCCTGCGCGAGGTTGTCAAGGACATCGAAGATATAGAAGGTGACTTGAAATTTAAGCTCTCCACACTGCCCATCAGGGCCGGTATCTCTATTACAAAGCGGGTCCTCTACATGTCTCTGGTCATTTTCATTTTATCGTGCTACGGCCCAATGATCATGGGATCTATAATTGGATTAGAACCGAGTTGGGTTTACTTAGGTGTCTCTATTGCCTTGGTTCAGGTCCCTGCTCTTCTGATCCTGTGGCGCTTGCCAAGGGCTGGTGGGGCAGGAGCGTTCAGACTTATCAGTACTTATCTAAAGGTTTTGATCATTCTCGGTATGGTTTCAGTACTTTTTCTTTGATATTTAAGCGAGTCCCTTCCCCTCTTTCTTAATTTCAAATGACACCTTATTCATTCGTTCCGCGGATCCCCCCGATATGCCAATCGTTCAACTAACTTTATCTCAACGGCCACCACTCCAAAATCATCGACCAATTTTCCCTGTAAGCGGTATAACTGTCCGTAGGACAAATTGAATTGTGCATACGCATCGGGGAAGAGAACGGCATCGAAGAAATCACCCCATATATCGATGAAATCAGAGAAGCCCATCATTTCTCCCTTGACGGTGCGCACCCGCTTGGTACAGATGAGGAATCCTGTGATAAATACTGTTTGCCCGATCCTGGACGAAAAATCTTTTGCCAGCACTTCACAGGGAGCCAGGGGTTGGTCCAGGAGGGTAAAAATAGGAGGTGTAACCGCCCCTTGCATCCGTTTGGGATCGAAGGCCGGATCGGTCTCCCGAAGCGGGCTGACAATATAGCCCAACAATTCAAGCTCATCGTAAGCATCTTCCAGCGGATCGTCGGGTAAATCCGGCAAACTCCAATTCCGGCCTTCTACAGAAAATAATTCAGTCTTTTGCTTGCGGAATACCTCTTTTGCGAACTTCAAATTGGCTTCCCACAGCAAGCTCTTCTTACTCTTTTTAGTAAATCGGAGTGCCCCTACCCGGATCAGGGTGGTCAGGGTTTCCAATCCCATGGGTACCCTCCGCACTAAATCGTCCAAACCGGCAAATTCTCCATCGGCCCGGCGTGCCATCTCAATCCCTACGGAAACTTTTTGATCCAATCCTTTTACATGGATCAACCCTAGCCAGATGGTCACTCCCCGAATGCTGGTAAGATAGCTGCCCTCATTGATACAGGGGGGTTCGATCACTGCTCCTCCTCGCCGCGCCTCATGGATATAGACCTCCGTCCGGTAAAATCCACCGAAATTATTGATCACACCAACCATGAATTCACGTGGATAGTATGCCTTGAAGAACAAGCTTTGATAACTCTCCACTGCAAAACTTGCTGAGTGTGCCTTACAAAACGAATATCCAGAAAAGCTTTCCATCTGCCGCCAGACCTCCGCAGTAACCGTCTCGTCGTACCCCATTTTCCGGCAGTTTCGAAAGTAGTTCTCACGGATCAGATCAAAATGGTCCTTAGAGCGGTACTTGCCCGACATTCCCCGCCGCAATACGTCTGCTTCCCCAAGCCCTACCCCTCCGAAGTGATGGGCTACCTTGATCACGTCTTCCTGGTACACCATTACCCCGTAAGTCTCTCCTAGGATCGACTCCATCTTTGGATGGAGGTACCAGGACTTTTTTAACCGTTCATGTTCTGCAGACTGTTCATGTTCTGCAGACTGTTCATGTTCTGCAGACTGTTCGCAAAATGCTTTGGAAGCATTGTGCCGTTCGATGAACTGCCGCATCATCCCACTCCTCGCCACCCCTGGCCGGATCACCGAACTCGCCGCCACCAGGGTCAGGTAATTATCACAGTGTAGTTTCCGCATCAACTGCCGCATTGCCGGTGACTCTACATAAAAACAACCGATCGTATCTCCTCTCCGCACCAAATCCGCAATTTTCTTATCCGCCTTAAAGTCCCGTACCTGGTGCACATCTACCGTTACCTTCCGGTTCTCTTTCACCAAGGCCGCACTGTCCTTGATATGCCCCAAGCCCCGCTGACTCAACACATCATACTTGTACAGCCCAATATCTTCAGCTACGAACATGTCAAACTGAACGATCGGAAACCCTTTTGGTGGAATTTCCGTGGCAGCATAACTCCGTATCGGCTCTTCAGAAATAAGGATCCCTCCGGGATGAATGCCCAGATAGTTGGGTTTCCCGTCCAATTCATATCCATACCTGTAGATCAATTTCACAATATGGTCATCAATGCGTGGTGCATGGCGCTGAGTTACCAGCAAATCAATTTCAGCCTTTGGCAACCCGAATACCTTCCCCAATTCCCGAATAACAGACTTTCCTTTGAAAGTATTGTAAGTCGCCATCAGGGATGTATGCTTCCGACCATAACGCTTGAAGATGTAATCGATCACCTCGTCCCGGTCCTTCCAGGAAAAGTCAATGTCAAAGTCAGGGGGTGAGGTCCGGTGAGGGTTCAGAAAACGCTCGAAATAAAGGTTCAGTTCAATAGGATCAACATCTGTAATTCCGATGCAATAAGCCACGATGCTATTGGCACCGGATCCACGCCCGACATGAAAAAATCCACGGCTTTGCCCATAACGTACGAAGTCCCAGGTGATGAGGAAATAAGCAGAAAATCCCAAACGGTCAATGATCTCCAATTCCTTTCGCACCCGTTCTTTTATCTCTCTCCGCCTCCGGGCTGAAGACTCCCTTGTTTCCGGAACCGAACCTCCTCCCGAGTTGCCTTTCATGTTTGGGATTTCTCCCGTGTTGCCTTTCAAATCCGGGATTTCTCCTGAGCTCAAACTACCCTCTCCATACCGGTACCGCACCCCGTCCCAGGTCAGTTTCTCCAATAGAAGTTTGTCATCGTAGCTGGACCCGGTAAAGTACTTTTTATTCTTGGGGGCATCAAAATCCATCTCAAAATCGCAACGGTCCATCAACTGCAAAGTATTGGTCACAATCTGGATATGTTGCTGGAAAAACCTGAGGCAATCGCTCATCGGATACATAAATTCATCCTTGGCAGCGACATCTCGGGGGTTCTGTTTTGTGAGCAAAGTGTTTCGGTCAATGGCGCGGAGCAGGCGGTGGGTATTGAAACCGGTCTTGTTGCGGAAAGTGACTGGCATAAGCGCGACCAACTTCCGCCCCGCATAGCGGTAGGGAGATGTATAAAGCCGGTTAATTTCCGCAGGCCGGATAGCTGCATACTCAAAGTCCCGCAACTGGCTTGGAAGGGTAGCAAGCGTAAAAGGATAGATGAACAATGTTTCCGGAATTTCCGGTGCACGTTCCGGAAACCCCGGGTTTACTTGCTCTTTACGGGTACTTTCAGCCACAGCCTGGTATAAGTTGTGGTTACGAGCGCCGTACTCAGAAAGAAATTCGCAAAGCCCATGCCAACCATAGGCATTCCGGGCCAAGCCTATATAACGCAATTGGTTATCGACCCTGAATTCAATTCCGAGGATGGGACGGATACCGCGCTTGCGGGCTTTCATGACGAACTCCAGCCCCGCTGACGTATTATTGATATCGGTGAGACCAAGACAATTGAGCCCCCTTGCTTCTGCCAGGTCGAGCAGATCATCTACTGTCAGTGTGCCGTAGCGCAAACTGAAGCAGCTGTGACAGTTATAGTACATGGTTTGAATTTATTCGTCCAAGTCCTCAAGTCCCAGGTCACTCAATTCTTTACCTCCGAGCATCTTCTGGACAATGAAATCTCTCAAACTGCTGATTTCTCGCTTGTTTTCGATGATCCGCAACTCAAAAGTTTCTTTCCAGAGCAATGGACCTTGCCGGATACCCTGCTGGCTGACATACTCCTTCCAAGCGGTCTGCGTAGCCTCGCGAATACTACTCAAAACTCCACTTAGATAGGGAATAGCTTCCCCTGCCTCCCGATCTACCGGGACCAGGGCATAAAGGCCAACACTATTCAAGTTGTATTCACCTGGTGCAACATCGGTGTGTTTACTGAAAGCTATTGCCCAAGCACTTTCTACCACTTGCCTGAATGTCTCGTGTTGCTCAAACAAAGGTTTCCGCCCCGAAGTTTGCATTGATACGAAACAATACGTTCTTTTTGCTGGTAATTCTCCTTCGATATTCATTTCTATTTACATTCCCATTTCATTCAAACAAAAGCACAAATGTAAACGCAAGCTTTAGCCTGTCAGCATTTGTCTGCTTTCCGCACCTGAATTGCATCACCCGTCTGCTCTTCTTGCTCTGATGTTTTCCTCCCCCTTACTGACCTCCCTCGCTCCGGGTCGCCGGATACCTCCCATTGCACTGGCCCGCATCACAGAGTCCGCACCAAACCGATGCTTCATCTGGTCTATCGCTTGGTAAAGACGGATTTGTTTTTGTGTATCTCCAAAGAGGTTGATCTGGTAACCACCATGAACAAGATGCGAAAAACGCACGCCGATCAGACGGATACGCTGGCGGCGGTCATAGAGCTGATCTAACAAACCAATCGCCTTGCCAGAAAGAACGTGGTCTACTGAAGTATATGGGATCCGGGCTTGCCGGGTCACCGTATTGAAATCTGCATAACGGATTTTGACCGTAATGCAAGCAGATAGTTTTTGGTCATTGCGCAGTGAAAAAGCCAGCTTCTCCGTCATCCTGATCAAAGTGGTACGCAATTCGGTAAGGTTGATCGTATCCTCTGCAAAAGTCTGTTCGCTTGAGATCGACTTGCGTTCATTGTAAGGGATTACCGGAGAATCATCTTTCCCCCTGGCACGGCGATAGAGGGTCATCCCCGGTTTGCCCATCAACCGGACCAGTACATCCCGGGGTATGTCCCGGAGGGTACGGATCTTCCGCACTCCCAGGTTGATCAGGTACTGCCCCGTCTTCTCCCCCACCATTGGAATTTTCCGTACATCGAGCGGGTCGAGAAAGTCCTGTTCTCTTCCCGGGCGGATATAGCCTTGTCCTTCCGGCTTGACCTCACCTGTCGCCACCTTCGCCACCGTCTTGTTGGCTGCTAGCCCAAATGAGATCGGCAGACCCGTCTCCCGGGTAATTCGGCTGCGCAACTCTTTGGACCAGTTGTAGGTTCCAAAAAACCTCTCCATACCCGTCATATCGATATAGAACTCGTCAATAGAAGCCTTTTCAAAGAGAGGGGATTCCTCCCGAACCACTTCCGTCACCATATCTGAATATTTGCTGTACTGCTCAAAGTCGCCCGAGATGCTGGTGGCGTCGGGACATAGCCTCCGCGCCATCTTCATCGGCATACCGCTGCGCACCCCGAACTTCCGTGTCTCGTAGCTGCAACTCGATACTACTCCCCTCCCTCCGGTTCCCCCGATGATCAGAGGTTTCCCCACAAGGCGGCGATCCCGCATCCGCTCGACGCTCACGAAAAATGTGTCCAGGTCCAGATGCACTACAGCGCGTTTTTCGTTCAGGCAGATCATACATCTCCTTTATTCATTTCTTTGTCATTACGCATTATGTCCGGTTACAAAACAGCATAGTTTAGGTACCACACCTGCCACGGCAC
Source organism: Bacteroidia bacterium (assembly GCA_041565275.1). Taxonomy (GTDB): domain Bacteria; phylum Bacteroidota; class Bacteroidia; order J057; family JADKCL01; genus CAWUKT01. The sequence continues at coordinate 4,371 of JBFGVE010000054.1, read as the reverse complement.
AGTGTGAATAACATGAGCCAAAATAATTTAAAAGTACTACCAGCCCGGAGTCCGCAATCCTCCTTCCAAAAGCTTAGCGGGCATTCCGGGACTGGCAGCTCACTGTTAATCGCTGCTGAAAGCAACTTCTGCCTCCCGGCAGAAAATCACTGTAAGGACTCCGTGTGATCTTTAATCGCATTATTCGTCACACCCCCTCATATATAAATCCTCCCTGCTATATTCTTTTGTCCACAATCCTTATCTAATTAGAATTTTAGCCAAAAGAGCCCTTCGATATTGATGTCATTCCCACCGTTAGACACTAAACCCTTCTCAGGCTTGCATCATCCGGTTAATTTTCTTAGCTTTATCCTAAGCCAACGGGACAAATATCCTAATAATAATAGTAATAACCAACGTAATTGGCAAAATAATTAGCTAAAATTATGGGTCTCATCAAGTCCAACATTCGCTATTTACGCAAGCAAAAAGGCCTCACTCAGGAGGGGCTAGCAAAAGAAATAGAGGTAACACGCTCTGTTATAGGAGCATATGAAGAGGGGCGCGCTGAACCCAAAATCAAGACCATGGAGTCGATAGCTAATTTTTTTGGTATTACACTTGATCAGTTGATCACCCAGGACCTGGCAGAGGTCGCAGGTGCTCACATCAGAGAGCGTGACCGGGACATTGACCAGGGAGACTTTGCCGGACGCAAACTCCGTGTCCTCTCCATCACACTGGACTCTAAAGAGCGAGAGAATATTGAGCTTGTTCCTGAAAAAGCAGCCGCCGGATACCAAGTAGGTTACTCAGACCCTGAATACTTGGAAGACCTTCCTCGCTTCCAACTCCCCATCCTTCCTCCCGGCACCTACCGTGCATTTGAGATTACGGGTGATTCTATGCTCCCCCTCTCACCCGGTACCGTTATCATCGGAGAGTATGTTGACAACTGGGAAAACATCAAAGACAACGACTGTTACATAGTCGTCACCGAACAGGATGGCATAGTTTATAAACGTGTTTTCAGTCGTATCCAGACCGAAGGCAAGCTCCACCTTCACTCCGACAACACTCTTTATCCCCCCTATTCTGTTCCGGTTAGCCAAATCCTTGAGGTTTGGCGTGCCAAAGCTTACATCAGCATGGAATTCCCCAGCGCTGAAATGAGCCTTGCGAAGTTAGCCGGAATTGTGATGGATTTGCAACAAGAGGTGATCAAGATCAAAGGTTGAAACTTCCTGACAACTGGGGTTTCCTGATAGTTGAGGATTTGGTAGACCCAAAAACGATGGTCAAACTGATGAGTTGTTCAACTTAAGATAGTTTGGATCCGGATCCCGGCTATACAGTTTAGAGTTGACTCCGCGCAGATAGTATCCTTTTCCATCATACACACGCCTTTTGGGGTGTTTCATGCAAGTCTCAGAACAGCACCCCAGATACTTTTCAGCGCAAACCGGACAGATCAGGAAATGGAGATTGCATTCTGAGTTTGCACAGTTAACCATCAGGTCAGTCTTCCCGTCACAAAGTCGGCAATCTCCAATGGTCACTGGATTCACTTTGTTAACCGGGACAACTACTCTTTGATCAAATACATAGCAACTCCCCTCAAAATCTTCCCCTTCAACTTCATGTCCATAACGAATGATTCCCCCATGGAGTTGGAAAACATTCTCAAACCCTTTTTCCATCATGTAACGGGTGACCTTCTCACACTTGATGCCACCTGTACAGTAAGTGTATATTTTTTTGTCCTTCAAATGTTCTAATCCTTCGAGTGCCTCAGGAAGCTCTCTGAAATTGTCAATGTCCAAGGTAAGTGCTCCTTTGAATTTCCCCACTTTATGCTCGTAATTGGAGCGGGCATCAAGGATCACAATGCCTTCGTCATCTGAACGAAGTGCTTTGCGGAATTCGTCGGGCTCAACATAGTTGTCCAGATTAGAGCCAAAATCTAATCCCTTTACCCCAAAATGAACGATCTCGTCTTTAACCCTCACGTGCAACTTTAAAAATGCCTGGTGCTCTACCGGATCAACCTTGAATTCAGTTTCATGAAAAACCGGATGCTGCCCAAGCCAATCCATGTAGGCTATTGTATCTGAAATCCGGCCCGACAACGTTCCATTAAGACCTTCGCGCGCAATCAAGATCCTTCCGCGTAGTTGGTGTTCACGACAGAAATTTTCCATTTCCACCCGGGCTGCTTCCGGGTCGGGAACAGTTACAAAATTGTAATACAGGAGAACCTGATAATCCTGTGACGAATGTCGATCCATAAAAGTCTCCCAGTAGTAAAGACAGATTTAAACACGGGCAAATATAAGGAAACCGAGTATTTAATGGTATTCTTCTTATCTTTAAGCCGAAATCTAAAAGGGAAATTATGTTATTGAAGCAACCTAGAAAGGCTCTCTTTTTCGTCCTATTCCTGATCTTCTCTTGTTCAGTTCAAGCCCAAGCGCCTACAGACACCTCTGGGGATATTGCCGGGGAAGATTTGTCGAAGCTTGTTGCTGATTCATTTCCTGACACCCTAACAACGAGCGAACCGGTAGTTTCCGAGCCGGATGCAGAAGATCTTGCGGTAGAAGAGGCCATTTCTGATAACAGCAAGGTAAGGTTCAGCCTTGAAAGTCCTTATCATACCATTCTGAGTCACCTCTATTTTCTACAGGAAGATTCCTATTTTCCAGACTCTGCAGCTATGACCTTGTACGTACAAGATCCAAGTTCTGACGGAGCAAAGAAACTGGCGATCGAATTAAAACAGTTCATGGACGGTGCAGGATATTTGATTGATTTGGATGATATTCCGCAGGATCCGAATTATATTGATTCTGCTTCAGGAAAGCACAAATACAATCCTATTCCCGAAGAAGATGAGGTTTTTGTATACCGGAAAAGCGGAACCTCAGAGTGGATCTATTCCTATACTACAGTAAAAGCGATCCCGGAATTGCACGACAGGGTTTATCCTTTTGGTACCCTCGATTGGCTCCCTGAGTGGTCATTCTCAAAAATAGGAGCTTTGTATTTATGGCAGTGCCTGGGTATTCTTATCTTTTTAGTAGTTGGCTTGGTATTCCACAAAGTTCTGACGCGGATTATCAGTTTAATTCTGGAACGGTATCTTTTCCGATTGATCCGTACCGACCACGCCCAGCTCTTCTTTGACAAAGTAGCAAGGCCCATCAGCCTCCTGATACTTTTTTATATCATTTCAGAGCTTTCATCCGTGCTTCAACTTCCTGTCGCTTTTAACAAATGGATTTTGTTGGGGTTGCGCACTTCCATATACGTATTTTGGATGTTGATCTGTTTCCAGTTGGTAAACCTAGTCATGGCAATTTTCGCCAAGCGAGCGGAAGCAACTGAAACGACCATGGATGATCAACTTGTACCTTTGTTAAGACGGCTTTTGCATGGCATCATCGTCCTTGTTTTTGCCATTATTATTCTTAATTCACTAAATGTAAATGTTGATGCGGTTATAGGAGGATTGGCTTTTGGATCCCTCGCTCTTGCACTGGCCGCTCAAGATACTGTGAAAAACCTGTTTGGTTCGATCCTCATATTTATTGACAAGCCTTTCCAGATCGGTGACTGGATCATTGCCCAAGGGCATGAAGGGACGGTTGAAGAGGTGAGTGTACGATCTACCCGGATCAGAACTTTTGCCAATTCTTTGGTTTCGATTCCGAATGGAGCCTTGGCCGACGGCTCTATTGATAACATGGGTATGCGCATTTATCGTCGATTTATGACCCGTATTGGTGTGACCTACGGAACTCCTCCCCACCTGATCGAAGTGTTTGTAGAAGGAATCCGGGAATTGATCCGAAATCACCCAACCACTCGAAAAGACTATTTTGAAGTACATTTCAACGAGATGGGAGATTTCTCCTTGAAGATTCTCGTCTACGTCTTTTTTGAGGTTGAAACCTGGACGGATGAGTTGGCCGGGAAGCAAAGGCTACTGCTTGGTATCATGAATCTTGCCAAAGAACTGGGTATCGGATTTGCATTCCCTACACAAACATTGCATATCGAGAATTTCCCCGAGAAAAAAGGGCTCTCTCTTAGCCATGAGCAAACTAAGGCAGAATATGAAAGCCTTATGAAAGACTTTGCCAGACGTTGGAAAGAAACCTATGAACCAAGAGATCTCGGTAATAAACAAGAAGGGGCTGGGGGATAGAAGTTGCCAAGAGACTTCATTTGAATAGACTGATACATTTTTTCTTCAGAGCCAACAATTAAGGACGTATCACCTTGCGGTAGTACGATCGTTGATAATTAACAGTTTGTGGAAAAGCCACACTGGTTATTTGACATTATAAAACGAATATTGCACTTACAATTAAAGAATAACAGCGT
>JBFGVE010000053.1:0-17963 GCA_041565275.1 Bacteroidia bacterium | reverse complement strand
TCCGCTACGATATAAAAGGCCTTGACTAATGTCATAAGGATAAATGTCACGTGCCGTACGGTACCCCTGGGCATTGCAAACGCAATCACAAATTCTGCCACCGTGAGGCCAAGCAGAATCCAAAATACTTTCCATATCTTCTTCCGCGATGACACACCATGTTCTTCGTCGTGATGATTGTGGATGTCCGGATGCTGAGAAGGATTATCTATGCTGGCCATAAGCTTGTATTATCTTTCGGTTGGGGTTGATAAAAGTATTAAACGAGATAGAAAAAGGTAAACACAAACACCCATACCAAGTCTACAAAGTGCCAGTACAAACCTACCTTTTCTACCATTTCGTAGTGACCCCTTTTCTCCATCACTCCGTTCTGTACCTGGCGATAGATCAAAAAGTTGATAAAGACTCCAGATGCAACATGACTGCCGTGAAATCCTGTAATGAAGAAGAAGAAGCCCGCGAATGATTCGTTCTGACAATACTGATTAGATGTCAGGCTTGCGCCTGAAACAATTGATTCGTGTGCACCATTAAAGACCCCGTTTTCAATGATTCCTCCCGGGAGAAGGAAGTTGTTAAGCACTTCAGAAGTGGGGAGTACAGCATCCGAGAAACCAGAGGCAGCGCTGATAGATACTGTCCCTCCGTCTCCTAGGCTGAGCAAAGTCCCGGCATAAGTCCCATTCATGATTTGAGCAGTGGTATCGGACATGAACTGCGCTATTGTTCCATCCATAAGATGAATTGACCCGGCAATATTTCCGTAATGAGTTCCGAGGATAAAGTGGTACCACTCATAAGCCTGGCAACCCAAGAACATAGCCCCACCGATAATGGTCCAGAGCATGTATTTTTCCACCGCCTTTTTATCCATCCTGTGTCCGGCTTCAACTGCAAGCACCATAGTTACCGATGAAGCGATCAGGATAAATGTCATCAAACCTACAAAAGCCAATGGGGCATCAATATGAAACCATTCGTGAAGAATGGGAAAGTGTGTAAAAACAGCTTCGGGATCAGCCCAATCCACACTGCTACTGAACCTGATAGCACCATACATTACCAGAAAGGTACCGAATGTGAAAGCATCGGACATCAGAAAAAACCACATCATGAGCTTTCCATAGGAAGCTTTAAAAGGCTTTCTCCCTCCAGTCCATGAAGGCTTTACGGAAATAGTGGAAGTTTGGACCATCTTCTTATTTTACAGTATTTTTCCCAGAATATTAAACTAAGGGCTCTCCTTGGTTCATCAACAAAAATATAAATAAATAAAGCCAGAGCAAACCTAAAAAATGCCAGAAGGTTGCGCAATTTTCAATACCTACAATCTTTCCAGCTTTGTATTTTCCCGCACTCAGATTGAACAATACAACACCTATATAACTAAGTCCTGCAACAATATGAAGGCCGTGAACAGCAGTCAGTATATACAGATAGTTTCCGGAGTTACTTCCTCCTGCTCCCCACAATACTCCTTCTTCATTCAACACTGACCAAGCTACAACCTGACCGACCAAAAAGAGAATGCCCAACAGGAAAGTCAAACCATAACCTGTTTTAGCTCGACCAAAATCCCCTTTCTGCGCCCCCCATAACCCCACTTGAAGCATAATTGAACTAACTATGATCACCACAGTATTGTACCAGATCATGCTTGGCAATCTAAAAAAATGCCACATGTCTTTGTCAGCCTCAATTCCCTTTGAGACTATGTATGCACTCGTCAAACCTCCAAAAAAGAGAATAATAGTCACAATGAATATCCACAGCGTAAACTTAGCTGGGTGAATAACATATTTTTTTTCTTCGCTGGCTGCCATGTTCATAAATCCTACCAAAATTTGCCGATCATCATAGCAATTTGTACGATCGGTAGATAAATAAATGATGCAAACATAACGCCCAGAGCACCCTTAGAGTTCATTCTTTTGTATAAAATAGCCGCTTTGTAGGTAAAACCTGATCCTGCCAAAACCAATACACCTAAGGTAGTGGGGCCAATCATACCTATATGAAAGGGTAACAACCCTATAGGAACCAACAGAACGGAATAGATCAGAATAAGTAAAGCAGTATACTTTGAAGGCCCTGAATTGCCAGGTAACATTTGAAAACCAGCTTTAACATACTCCTCATCTTGGAGCCAGGCAATGGCCCAGAAGTGAGGAAACTGCCAAGTGAACTGAATTAGAAACAGAATCCAAGCACCAGTCTCCAGGCTACCAGTGGCAGCGGCCCATCCAATCAACGGTGGCATAGCCCCCGGGAAGGCACCGACCAGAACACCAAGCGGAGAAACTCGCTTCATGGGTGTGTAAACAAACGCGTAGGCCAGCAGTGCAATGATGCCAAGGAGGGCAGGTACTGGCCCTTCGAACATTAGTGCCAGCAAGGTTATTCCTCCAATACCACAAATGAGGGCAAATATGACTGCTTCCGTAGAACTGATCATATTCTTTACCAGTGGCCGCCCGGATGTACGCGTCATCTGGGCGTCGTACTCTACCTCCAATACTTGGTTCAAAGTGTTAGAAGCCCCTGTTATCAAGAACCCCCCCAGCGCAAGCCAAATTATCGTAACAGGATCAACACCAAGTACATTGGGCGCCATCAGATAACCGAATACAGCCGAAAATACAACCAAAAGAGAGAGGCGCAACTTGATCAACTGTGAATAAGCACGGACTCTCGTCAGAACCACTTCCTTCAGACTGAAATGATATGTTGCTCTATTATTTTGCATTTGCCAATGTCTGATTATCTATCTCATTTTTCCCTACTCGCTTGTTCAAGACTCGCTCAATACCAAGCAAATTGATCAACACTGCGAACTGAGCGGCAAAGATCACAGTGGCAAGCACTAAATGTAAAGCCTGTAAGACGGGTGGCAGACCCAGATAAGATAGCAATAATCCAAAAAGGACTTCCGTAAACAGACAAAAAAGGATCACGTAAACGAAGAGCCGCACCTGCTTAGACACTTCGGCTTGTAATAGATCCCTTGCCCAGATCACCATTCCCACAACAAGAACAACCCAAGCTACCTTGTGAAAATTATAATAACCACCGAGACTATCAATCCAAGTTTCTCTTTGTTTCATATTTAACTCCGAAGCAATCAAATCAACTCCCTCCCGAACCTGGGTTCCAACAAGGATCTGGGCCAAAGTGACTAAGACAACACCAGTCCCCAGCCATATCAAATGCCCAGGCAAACCTTTGGGGCGAGTAGCTCTTTTTTCCGCGACATGGCTGTCAGCGAGGTATACAGCTGTGATCAATGTAGCTACGATCACCATAGCAACCAACATGTGCAGGGTAACCATTCCGCCGGCAAGGTTCATGTCAACGACTAATTTCCCTAGCCAGCCTTCAAATACAACCATCACAAGCGCAGCCACGCTAAGGAAGAATACTCTTCTATCCTTCTTGATAAAGCCAACAGAAAGAGTAGCAGTGGCCAAGGCAAACAAACCAATTAAAACCCCTATCAAACGATTGATATATTCTGTCCATGTCTGAAATACATTGAACTCCTGAGTATGGTACTCTGGGTGGATTGCGAAAAACTCTGAAGGTATTCCAGATAATTCGGTAGGGGGAATCAGCAAACCAAAACATTTCGGCCAATCGGGGCAACCCATCCCTGAACCCGTACTGCGAACAATACCACCTACGAGGATCAGAAACAAAACAGCACCCACCGAGGCTTTACCGATCCTTCGGTACCAGACTTCGATAGGTGCTATGCGGTTATACATGTCAGCCCGTTAAGCCTCCGTTGGTGTTGGAGAGGCTGGAGTTTTCTTGGGCGCGGCTGGCTTTGCAGGCACATCGATAAACCAATCCGGGTCATCGTCCGGAATATGCTGTGGAATATAATCTTTCTTGCCACCCGGGTGAGAATAATCATAAGGCCAACGGTGAACATCCGGAATAGCACCAGGCCAGTTTCCGTGACCGGGCGAAGCAGGCGTTGTCCACTCAAGTGAATTAGCATTCCAAGGATTGGCAGAGGCTACTTTACCACGGAATATGCTGATCAGGAAGTTACCAAGAAAGATGAACTGACCAAAAACACCTAATATCGCTGCAATGGTAATAAACTCGGAAAGATCAAGGTATATTTCAAAATTAGTAAACTGAAATTCCGAGAAAGTGTAGTAGCGACGAGGCATCCCTCCCATTCCCATGAAGTGCATGGGGAAGAAAACCAAGTAAACAGACAGGAAGGTAACCCAGAAATGAGCAACTCCAAGTCGGTGGTCCATCATTCGACCGAACATCTTAGGGAACCAATGGTAGACTCCGGCAAAGAACCCGAAAGCCGCCGATGACCCCATCACGAGGTGGAAGTGAGCTACTACGAAGTACGTGTCGTGAAGCGGTATGTCAATTGCAGCATTCCCGAGGAAAATCCCGGTTACGCCACCGGAAACGAAAAGTGATACCAAACCGATAGAAAACAACATCGCAGGCGAGAACTTCAGGTTGCCCTGCCACAGCGTTGTTATATAGTTAAATGCCTTTACCGCCGATGGCACTGCGATGATCAATGTCAATAGCATGAACACTGTTCCCAACCAGGGATTCATCCCGGTTACATACATGTGGTGAGCCCACACCACAAAGGATAGGGTCCCTATCGCAAGGATAGATCCAATCATAGCCCGGTAACCAAATATAGGTTTACGAGACATAGTCGAAATAACTTCAGAAGCAATACCCAAAGCAGGCAAGATCACAATGTACACTTCAGGATGACCGAGGAACCAGAATAAATGCTGGAACAAGATTGGCGATCCTCCCTCATTACTTAAGGCCTCTCCTCCGATATAAATGTCTGAAAGGAAAAAACTAGTTCCAAAGTTTCGATCCATGAGCAGAAGTAAGGCTGCGGAGAGTAAAACAGGGAAAGAAAGTACACCTAAGACAGCCGTGACGAAAAAAGCCCAGATGGTAAGCGGCAATCGGGTCATGGACATGCCACGTGTACGCAGGTTGAGTATGGTAACGATGTAGTTGATACTACCCAGTAGAGAGGATACAATAAATATTGCCATTGAAGCCAGCCAGAGATCCATGCCCAGTCCGGATCCAGGATTTGCCTGGGGCAATGCACTTAGAGGAGGATAGATCGTCCAGCCACCGCCAGCAGGCCCACTCGTCACAAACAAGGAAATCAGCATGACAACACAGGATGTAAAGAAGAACCAATAGGAAAGCATGTTCAGGAAACCTGAAGCCATGTCCCTTGCCCCAATCTGCAACGGTATGAGAAAATTAGAGAATGTTCCGCTCAAACCAGCTGTCAGTACAAAAAAGACCATGATGGTTCCGTGCATTGTCACCAAAGCAAGATAAAAGTTTGGATCAAGAATACCGTCTGAACCCCATTTGCCAATAATAGACTCCAAGAAGGGCATACTCTCGCCAGGGTAAGCCAATTGGAGTCTAAATATCAATGACATGAACAAGCCGATAACTGCCATTGCAATTCCTGTAAACAAGAATTGCTTTGCGATCGTCTTGTGGTCCTGGCTAAAAATGTACTTTGTTACAAAGTTATCACGGTGCTCATGGTCATGAACGCTATCGTGCCCATGGTCATTTCCGTGAGAATTTTGTGCTACTGAAATAGACTCTGCCATGACTGTTGTATATCCTTTTTAAATTATTCTAAAATACTTTGTTTTGCTGGAGCACCGACCAGATTAGCCAATTCTCCATCGTTCGCATCAGGCTTGGCGTTCTCAGCCGGGACGTAACCCAGATTGGCAGCCATGTTATTCACCTTGATGGAATCATACCACGCATCCCACGCTTCTGGTTCCAATACCTTGATCACTTTGCGCATTGAAAAGTGACCACGGCCACAAACTTCAGTGCAAGCTAACTCAAAGTCAAATACCTCATAGTGGTAAACGGTATCCACAACATTCTCGATGGTCTCTATGGTATCACCGTTGACAACGTCAATATTCCTCTTCTCGATCTGAAGGATCGTATCCACCACAGCATACTGGGGTTTTGACTTCAGATATCCGCGGTATTCCTCTGTAGTTTGATTGGGAACAAAATGAAAACGGGTATCCATTCCAGGTACTGCATCCATCTTCACCCGAAAGTGAGGAAGATAAACACTATGCAGTACATCGCGGGAGCGAATCTTAAGGTCAACCCGTTGCCCTTTCTTAAGGACAAGTTCATTTGAAATAAAATCATCCGCAGTACGCTCATCTGTGACATCTACTCCGAGAATATTAGCTCCCTGGATCAAGCGAACATCAATATCACCCAATTTCCTGTCATCTCCGGCATACCGGAGGTTCCACCCCCACTGCTCCCCACTCACTTCGACCAGAAGCGTATCTTCGTCATCAGGAGTACCCATCACATTGCCCCAGGTACGAATACCAAAGATTACAAGGATGGTCAATACAATTGCAGGGACAACCGTCCAAATCATCTCCAGCTTATTATTCTCTGGATAAAATTTTGCTTTACGACCTCCATCCTTACCGTAGCGGTAAGCAAAGAAGAAAAGAATAGCATTGGTAAATACAAAGACCATCATTACCACTGCCATGGTAATCCAGAACAAACTATCAATCTCAATCCCGTGCTCTGAAGCAGCATTGTCAAACAGGAAGTAATCGTAGAAGATGCGCGTAGACCAGACCACACCTATCAGACCAACAATAAAAAACCCAAGGAAGAGCCTTGCGTTCAACTTATCCCAGTTAACACCCGCAAAAAAATCGATTCCTCTCAATCTTGCGACCTGGAAAACAATAAAGCCAAGTAGGGATACGACCACCAGTACTAGGAGAATAATGGCATTACGCATAGAGGAAAGTCCCTCATCCTCTCCGAACATCTTGACATCACTGGCTGTTTCTTGCTTTTCTTCAGGAGCCCAGGCTTCAATCCAAGCCAGGATATCATCAATGTTCTCATCAGTGAGGTGAGGCATAGCTTGCATGGGGCTCTTGTTATTATCCTCCCAAACCTTGACCGCGTATTCATCACCAGTTTCGATGACAGCGGCACTGTTCTTGATCCAAGGATAAAGCCACTCACGGCTTGGGACCCTTTCAAAGATCCCATAGAGGGCTGGACCTGTACTGTTCACCTGTAGATTTCCGCTATGGCAACGCGCGCAGTTCGCTTTGAAGAGAACACCACCGTTGGCAGCGTCGGCTGCCTTTAAATCTTGCTGGACCACTAGAAGCACCAGAAACGAAAGTATTGCGAATAATACATTTCTAGCCTCCCGGATCGGAGACCTTCGGGCCTTTGTGCTCTCAGCTGATATTGCTCGGATGATCATATGCTTCTTTAATACTCTTGTACTTTCAAAAATAACTGAATATTCCTCGAAGTGCCTATCTCGATCAGAAATTAGACCCCAGTGGAGTGATTGACACTCTCCTGGTAGTACGGATGCTTCTTAGGGACCATTTCAGCTTGTTCAAATCCTTTAAATACTATGTAGAGGAAAATACCTCCCATCATCACGAAGGCCCCTGCCATCATAACCAAATCCCCGAATCCCCAATCTGCTCCAAGTGCACCAGGAGCTATCAGCAAGAATATATCGAGAAATCGCCCTATGATCATGACCCTCGAAACACCCCGAATTGAGATATTGTTCCGCTTCGAGTTCCTGGTCATTAAAGCCAAGAATGGAAAGATAAAATTCAATACGAAATTCGCTACAAAAAGGAAATAATAGTTTTCGAAGCGGAATGCGTAATAAAATGTTTCCTCAGGAATATTGGCGTACCAGATCAGGAGAAACTGTGATATCCAGATGTATGCCCAAAATACGGAGAAAGCAAACATAAACTTACTTAGGTCATGTTTATGCTCATCTCCAAACTCGGGGAGGTATTTATTCTCACTTAAGTGGATAGCGATCAGGTTAGTGACCAAAGCACCACTCACAAATAGGCCTGCAAAGCAATAAACCGCGTAAATAGTAGAAAACCAATGGGGTTCAAGGGACATGAGCCAGACAAAACAAGTCAATGAGAAACCAAGTGCAAAAATTGGCAAGAAAACAGCAGAGACACGCACACTCTTTTTATGATATTCCAAGCCACCATGCTTCTCTTCCTTTAAACTGTTTTGACGAAGCACGTGCCCAAGGAATGTCCAAAGTCCTATGATCAGAACGCCGGTAGCGAGAATAAATAGTGTATTCAGGAAAGGAGACTTTCCATCCAACAAAGTATCGAAAAGTACCTGATTCTCGCCGTCCATCTTGTTCAGTTCATAGAAGCGCCAATCCCAAACCTCGTCACCAAAAATGAAAAATATACCCAACATCACAAGGGCTCCGACCGGCAGGAACCTGTAAAAAGGCTCCAGGATCCGCTTGACGGAAATATACCATCCAGCATTCGACAGATAACCAACGGCTATGAAGAAAACACCAAACAAGGCAACACACAACCACCAAAAAGTTCCTCCGAGCAGACTTGCTCCGAATTTTGAAACATCACTTGGATGGTGATGTGCGCCACTAATGACGGGTTTTCCATCTACGAGGATATCCTCCCCGTCTTCATCGGAAAGCGTAGTTTGTTCATGATGAACATAAGCGCGCCGCCAAGTACCATTCTCAATATGATTAAAGGCACCGTAACCCAAATGGTCTTCATCATGCGCTGCATTGTGGTCTTCACCATGCGCTGCATTGTGTGAAGGATCTCCGGTGAAATGAATAATTCCACCAGCACTACTCTGGTGACCTTGGTCGGAGGCTCCCTCCTCATGGTCGTCACCGTGCTGCTTATGCTCGGTTCCATGCCCACTGTGATCATCCCCACCAATCTTGGTGAGTCCAAATCCGGCAAAGATCAGTACGATCCCCACCACAACCATACCCAAGAAGTTCCGGGTATAATTGCCTGTGAACTTGAAAGGTTTGGCTTCTTCTAACTTTTTATGATGTCCAGCCATCGCTTTTAATTGTCAATTTTATCTCAGTAAGAAATGACTTCTATTTCTTTTTCAGAATTTTGATTTCAGTACGACGGTTACGTGCCTTGAATTCTTCACCTTCTCCCCGGGCAACAGGCACAGAAGGACCATAACCGACAGACTTTATGTTGTTAGCATTTACCCCTTTTCCGATCATATAATCGGCGACAGCCTGCGCACGTTGCTCAGAAAGCAATACGTTGGCTGTACTGTCTCCGTCGGAATCGGTATGGCCTTCAAATTGGATCACAAGCCCCTGTTGATCAATTAGCTCTTTTTCCTTATTGAGGAATTTACCCACCATATCCAAAGTCCTCATCCCTGTGTCGGTTATTTTCGCTCCGCCCACCTCAAACTCAACATTTTCGAGGGCATACACTTCCTCATACTCTGGCTTTTTAACAAACTCTTCGGTATCAACCATGGAAGCATTGAAAAATTCGCGCTCAAGGGCCATTTCTTTACCTTGTAGCAATTCTACGTAGTGAACTACTTTCCAGCGGTCTTCGTAGGACAGTTGAGAAGAATAGCTCCCCATGACACCCTTTCCATACATGATGGCATAATAAATTTCACCAGCCGTGTATTCTGCGATAGCCCCGGCATTGTAAGCTGTAGGGTTAATTGCATCATGAGCAGATACTTTGCCGTCTCCGGCTCCTTTCTCACCATGACAAGCCCCACAGAAACGAAGATAGAGCACTTTACCTTCCTCCATCACAGCAGCGGTGCGGCGAGTAGGATTGATCCGGTTTTTCACCTCATCACCGTGACGGATAGAATCATCCTCTGAATTGGGTATGTCATAAGAAGCAAATTGTCCACGGGCAATGGTCCCTTCAGGTGGGATTTGCTGATTTCGGCCATCCTTAAAAGGTGCAAAACTGTCTATGTCCTGAGTGAAAGGCTCATAAGGAATGGAGCTATACATTTCAGGTGCAAACTGGATTCCAGGATCATTTCGATCTCTTCCGCAAGAGGACAGTAAAGACACTGTCACCAGCGCAATTAAGATTTGATATATAGGTTGGGTCTTCATTCCAGTCTCAAAAATTAACGTCAAAATAAGGATCGTCAACTTCTTGTTCAGCGACCTCAAATGCACCAGATGCTTTCATAATATCCTCTGCTTCTGACTTGTTACCTTTCAACCTGGCCTGATCAACAGCAATCACAAAGCAGTCGTCGGTTATCCGATCGTCAAACAGAACCGCCTTCTTCCAGGGAAAGAGTTTATTGACAAATAGAAAGGTAAATACCATTCCAAAAGCGGAGAATAGAACCGTAAGTTCAAATCCGATAGGAACTAATGCAGGCCCCTGGAAGGCAGGTTTTCCACCGATATCCATCGGCCAATCCCAAACCAACATGTACACTTGCATGAGGACGGCACATATAGTACCAGTCAATCCAAAGATAAATGCAGCAATGGTAAGGCGTGAACGCTTGAACCCGAGGAGGTTTTCCATCCCGTGAATAGGAAAAGGAGAATACACGTCATACACCTTGATCCCCTTGGCCTGGAGAGATTCTACCCCGGAACAGGTTGCATCAGGGCTTTTGTATTTACCCAACAGGAACTTCTGCAGGTTGTTGCTCATGAGTCTTTTCTTCTTGGGTTGGTAAATGAATGATTGTTTTGACTTCGAACATGTTCACCGTTGGGAAAAACTTCGCAAAGAGGAAGAAGAAAGTAAAGAATATCCCAAAGGTTCCCAATAAAATTCCGAATTCGATCCAGGTTGGCTCATAATAAGACCAACTGGAAGGAAGATAATCACGGTGCAGGGAGGTAACGATGATCACAAATCGCTCAAACCACATCCCGATATTGACAAAGATCGAGAGAATGAAAGTGAGCAACATATTGGTGCGTACCTTTTTAAACCAATACAACTGGGGGGTGATTACATTACAAGAGATCATAATCCAATAAGCCCATGCGTAAGGTCCGAAAGCACGGTTAACAAAGGCAAAGGACTCAAAATGGTTTCCAGAGTACCACGCCATTAAGAATTCCGTTCCGTATGCGATGCCTACCAAGGAGCCCGTCAACAGGACAATTTTAGCCATTGCTTCCATGTGTCCCATGGTAATCATGTTTTCCAGTTTGTACACTTTCCGCATAACTACGAGTAAGGTCTGCACCATGCCGAACCCGGAGAAAATAGCTCCTGCAACGAAGTAGGGTGGGAAAATCGTTGTATGCCATCCCGGCATAACCGAAGTTGCAAAGTCAAACGATACGATTGTGTGTACTGACAAGACAAGTGGGGTAGCCAATCCTGCCAGGATCAGAGACACCAGTTCAAAACGGTACCAGGTTCTGGCAGAACCATTCCATCCTAAAGCTAAACTACCGTATACGGCTTTGGCAATCTTATTTTTGGCACGGTCCCGTACAGTAGCAAAGTCAGGCACCAAACCCAGGTACCAGAATACCAGAGAAACCGAGAAATACGTAGAGATGGCAAATACGTCCCAGAGGAGAGGCGAGTTGAAATTCACCCAAAGTGGCCCACGTGTATTTGGAATTGGAAACACCCAGATAGCCCCCAGCCAAGGACGTCCCATGTGGATCAGTGGAAACAAAGCCGCACAGATGACAGCGAAAATAGTCATCGCCTCTGCGGATCGGTTAATTGAATTCCTCCAGGTTTGGCGAAAAAGCAAAAGGATCGCTGAGATCAAGGTCCCTGCATGGCCGATACCAACCCAGAACACGAAGTTTGTAATGTCAAAGGCCCATCCTACTGTTTTGTCAAGCCCCCACGTACCGATACCTACAAAAAGCGAGTACCCAATACAATAAAGGCCTATTGCCAAGGCAATAGAGGACAGACCGAGAGCCATAAGCCACAATTTATTGGGCTTGGACTCCAACGGTTTCAGGACGGTCTCGGTAACATCGTGGTAGTTCATACCACCCTGCACTTCGACATTCCGTATAGGTGAAATATATGTAGACATAAGGTACTTTTATCCTTTGTGTGCTATTTATACTAAACGTTCTCTTTTTCAATACTACCAGCGTGGTCTCCTTCATCTTTGTTGCGGACTTTCGTCATATACAACACCGATGGAAGGGTTTTTACATCTTCCAGTGCATGGTAGCCACGCATATTGAAGCGATACAATTTTGAAATTTGAGAATCTCCGTCATTCAAATCACCAAAGATGATCGCATCAGAAGGACAAGACTGTTGGCATGCAGTTTGGATCTCTCCATCATGCGGCCTACGCATTTCGGTCTTGGCCTTCAGCTTTTTCTCCTGAATTCGCTGTACACAGAAGGAACATTTTTCCATGACTCCACGTGCGCGAACTGTTACATCAGGGTTTAAGACCAACCGTCCTACCTTCTCGCGCTGCATGTAGTTGACATCCTTGAAATCATCGTTCCAGTAGTAGCTAAACCAGTTGAACCGACGTACTTTATAAGGGCAGTTGTTCGCGCAGTAGCGAGTACCTATGCAGCGGTTATAGATCTGCTGATTCAATCCTTCATCAGAGTGTACGGTAGCAAGTACCGGGAAAACGGTCTCACAAGGAGCGTTGTCGCAGTGCTGACAAAGCATGGGCTGATGCAAGGTTTCAAGACCACCGCTTTGATCAGAAGGGTCGCCCTTGAAATAACGGTCAATCCGCATCCAGTGCATTTCGCGGCGTACCAGTACTTCCTGCTTGCCTACCACAGGGATGTTGTTCTCTGCATTGCAACTGACAATACAACTTCCACAGCCTGTACACTTGTTCAAGTCAATGGCCATTGCCCAGTGATGTCCTTTTTTGTCATGGACATCCCATAACGAGATCATATGATGGCTGGAGAGCCGCTTGTTGCCGGAAGCACGGTTCTCTTCATATTTTCCCAGAGTCGTCTCTTTGACAATGTAATCACTGATCCTGTTTTCAATTTGCCCCCGCTTGTCTTCCAGTTCGTACCCGATGTAAGTCTGGGTTTTAGCCAAGTCAACCTTTTCTCCTGTTGCGGTTATACTTGCCACGGTACCATAGTAACTGAAGTTATCCCCTTTGGCGGAAACCATGGGGTATACATCCACTCCCACACCAGCGCCAACTTTCCCGATGACTTTATCACGTCCGTAACCGACTGCGATGGCAAGCGTTCCATTTGCCTGTCCGGGCTGGATGACAATTGGAGCCGTAATTGAAGCTTCTCCCGCGCTCATGGTGATGGTCATGCCATCTTCCCACTTCTGTTCTGTAGCATAAGCGTAGGGTACAGATATATAGTTGTCCCAGGTAACTTTTGAGATGGGATCGGGAAGTTCCTGAAGCCAGGGATTGTTGGCTGAACGACCAGTCCGAATTTTGGTAGACTCGAAAATGACCAACTCAAATCCGGCACTCTTTTCCCCGGTCTGGTAAGCAGAAGACAAGGTGCGGACAGAACCGATTGCATCAAAAGAAGCTGTCGGAACGACAACATTAATTTCTTCGCCTACAACTCCGCGAGCAACTTCATGGTCTCCGTCATTGTGGCTGTCTCCGTGAGCCTCCCCATCGACCAACTCGCTGATCGCAGCTGCAACAACCCCGACTTCAACAAACCCTGTACGAACAGATTCTTCCCAGAATGATTTAAATGAGCTGCCGCTGGTATTGATCCCAGCCCAGGTTTTCTGGATGAACTTGTAAAGGGTAGTACCATCACCACTCCACTTCAGTAGGCATTCCTCCCACTGGCGGGTATCATACAAGGGGCGAACCAGCGGCTGACGGATACTAAAATAATTTTTGCGTGGTTGTGCATCACCCCAGCTTTCAAGCGAATGGCTCTGGGCGAGCACATATTTACACACCTTTGAAGTTTCATTTTCCTTGGTCCCAAAATAGATGGACTGTACACCTTCAAGGTTTTTTGCCAAGTCGGCTCCACCCATATAATCATAAACAGGGTTTGCATCGTCAAGGAAAATGACTGCGTCATAAGAGGCGACATTTTTAGCAAATTCCATCATGGCTTTGTCATTCCCCTGAGCCTGGTAGCTAGGGTTGGACATGTCCAGGGTGGCACCATAATTGCGCAACTCTGTATTGATCGCCTTAACTACAGCCTGCATATCAACGTCATTGACGCCACAAATTACAATTGACTTCCCTTTGGCCTCCTTTAACGCTTTTGCAGCGCGTTTAATTGCATTTCCAGGACCCGCAAATCCGGCAGAAGAACCGCCAACGATCTCATTGTACAGGGCGACAAGTGCCCCGGCCAGTTGAGAAGGCTTCATTGGAATGCGGAGGTCTGCATTGGACCCGGTCAAGCTCATGCGAGATTCAAACTGGAAGTGCTTTGACATCTTTGGATGATCGGGATCCAAATGACGCTGCTTAGACCAGCCTTTGGTAAATTCGGGTCCGGACAAGAAGGTGCCAAGGAAGTCAGCTTCAAAGCTGACAATTACTTCTGCTTTGTCAAAGTGATAACCCGGAATGGTCATCATACCACCGCCTTCGCTATGAACAGCGGCCAGAGCATGATAAGAGACCGGATCGTATTGAATATGGCGTCCGTTGGGGAATCTTTTCAGGAATTTTGAGATGATTTCCCGTCCGGACGGACTGGTAATCGTATTGGAAACTACTGCAACCTTTCCGGCACTGCCAAAGACCTGCCCAAGTGCAGCGTCAACATTGGCCCACGTCATTTTACCCTCTTTACCTTTAGGTGCCATGATCCGTGCATTGTCGTAGAGGTCAAGCACTGTTGCTTGTCCGGTCGCACAGACACCACCCCGGTTGAGTGCATGTTCTCTGTTTCCTTCTATTTTAATGGGACGTCCTTCGCGGGACTTTACCAAAACGCCACATCCTGCAGAGCAGCCTCCGCAAGTAGATGCATACCAAGCGGCAACCCCGGGGGTAACCGTCTCTGGTTTGATGACGTAGGGGATTGATTTGCGGACTGGTTTTTCCACACATGCCGTCAAGGCAGCGGCTGTCAAACCAAATCCGAATATCTTCAGGAAGTCACGGCGGTTGGTACTCAACCCAAGCTTCTCTTCCGAAAAGGTTTCTTCTATAGGTAGGTCTTCCTGGAACTCATCTTTCTGACCCTGTAAAAACTCAGGCTTGGCATGGTACTGCTCAAGGCCATTCCAGTGTGTATGATTCTTACTCATTGGTAATTTAGGTTCAGCCTTTAAATTAATAGTGACAACGTGCACATGCCAAACCGCCAATGTCCTCTACGGTGTGGACATCATCGCGGCCAAGTGCTTCGTAAAGTTCAGAGTTTACTTCGGTTTCACGGTGACAATTGACACACCAGCCCATGCTCAGAGGAGCCCACTGGTAAACAACGTCCATTTCCTCCACTGGTCCGTGACACTGCTGGCACTCCAATTCACCGACAACCACGTGCTGCTGGTGGTTAAAATAAGCCAGGTCGGGAAGGTTGTGAACACGCACCCACTCGATGGGCACATTGTTCTCATATGCCGTGTAGATCTTAGAGATCTCTTTCTCACCCGATATGGTACCAGCCTGGATCGCCTTGTGACAGTTCATACAGACATTGACAGAAGGAATCCAGGCACTTTTACCTTTGGATGCACCAGTGTGACAATACTGACAATCAATCTCGTACTGACCAGCGTGGATAGCATGGGAAAACCAGATTGGCTGATCGGGCTGATACCCCTGTGACAGGCCAACACCCCGGGCAATCGGAACGATGATGAACAAGCCAATCACAAAAGCCATAAAACCTCCGAAACTGGCCAAATACGGGTTGAGCGACAATTCCTTCGCGTAAGCGACCGTACCTTTAAACGTGAAAGCTTCTTTGCCTTCTCTAACTCTGACCAGGTTGACCAGGTTAGCCGCAACAAAGAACAGGAGCAGCACAACCATCAACAGAACTCCCACCAGCACGGCAAGGGTTAAATACAGATTGTCGTAATCGGCTGCTATTGTGGAACTTCCGGTTGAAGAATATTCCTCGGCATCTTCGCCAATACCAAATCCTGAAACAGGTTGATGTCCCGGAAAAGAGAAACCCTGCAGATCCTTGTCTGCAAGGACGGATGGGACTTCTCCATAAAAACCAGAGCCAGCTACCTCTGAAGAGGGGCTGGCGACCGCAAATTGGAATCCGATCAAGTATGTAGCACACAACCAAGCTACTCTAATGTATATCGGGATCCTTTTGCCGAAAAATTTACTCATCTGTTCTGTAATTTTTTCTGTAAACCATGAGTCTTGTGACAGAATCGGACCGCAAGTTAATACCGGATAAAATCATATTCAAACCCACAAAGACCGTTTTAATTTTCCCCAACTTTATTTATAACGATTCTAAATTAGTGTTTTCAAATGAATTTGACCCGAACATTGGCTGACAACGTCTGTAAGTACTAAGGTCAATTTAGGTCATTTTCATTTTCCGGGCACTCCAAAAGACTCCAAAAGACGCAAAAGTTGCTAATAACAGACCGAAGAATTCCCGCATTAACTCAATGTAAGGGTACTCATTGGACATACCCTGCGCGAGTCCAATCCCATCATCGTTCGTAAAGAACTCCAATGCCCCCGGAAGATGCAGTAGCGCCATTCCTGCAACCATGATCAGGACTCCCAGACTTAGATCCGGATATACCCTGCCAAAAACAGCAAACCCCGCCAGAACCGCAATAGATCCGTAAACCAATACCCATACCATCCCGTCAGGATCGTTGTATTGAAAAGCTGCAAACATAGAAAAGAGAAGCGTAGTAGTGGCATTTATAATCTTCATGGTACTTTAATATTTTCATATTAAATATTTCAATAGGCCGGACTCGGTAGGCCGGACAATTTAGTGAAACTAAATTCGTCATTCGCCTGGCCACCCACGGGGAGAATGACCACATTGAGACCTTTCATTCCTCCATTGCCAATTTTACCTCCTCCACGATCTTTTTGTTTTCCCGGTAGTCCTGTTTCATTTTCTTTAGTAAACCTGATGTGGACTTGCAACAATAAAATGGACGGAGAGATAAGATAGTTTGATTGTAGGGGGTGGATCTTCATGGGGGGCCAGTATTTTTATTTCCACCACTCAAAATTGTCAGATATAATTATTTCATTCTTTTGAATATGGTGAGTAGTCTTCATTGGTATTGTCCTGTAATCTAGGTTGTACTTGTCAGCCAATCCCCTTATTTCTTGGGTGTCATCATACGTCAACATAAATTTCCCTTTCTGTTGAGCAGTTAATGCGAACAAAGCATCATGATCAATCTCGAAATGAGTGTAAAGACGTTTTCCTGCAACGGTGTATGGTGGGTCAATAAATGAGTATGAATCAACGTCATTTTTTACTTTCTCCAATTCGGTGAATGCATCACCTGTTATAAACTTCATTTTTGATTTAACATGTCCAATCGCTGAAATCCTATCTCTTAAAGTTTTTGGATACCAACGAGATCTTATTCCTTTTCCGTTCTCGCCGTTTTTAATCATTCCCGATCCTCTAGTTATAATACCACCATGAAATATTCTGTTTTTGAGAATTGTGCTAAAGGCCTGTTCTTTTATTGTCTTATCTTCCTTTTGAAGTATTGAGTTGGCATTTTCAGGATTTAAGTCAAATGAATAAATCTTATCAGCCAGCCAATTATGGTCACCGTTTATAATAACTTCCCAGACAGCAGCTACTTCTTGGTCAAGTTCAACCATTATTACCATCTCAGCTAAATTCTCAAATGCCGCTGTAAGGCTAACAATTCCGCCACCTGCGAAGGGTTCTATTAACGTCTTGTTGCTATTTGATTGTTTGAGCCATTTTTTAACAACTGGAATTAACCAAGTTTTCCCACCTGGATATCTGAAAGGACTTCTTTGTGTAACGGAAGCAACATTAACAACCTTGGGAATTATTTTCTTTGGCTTAGATTCAAATATTGATAGTTGTTCGTCCATAATTAACTGCTGATTATATCTGTTAATGAAGGTGCGTC
>JBFGVE010000052.1:0-18073 GCA_041565275.1 Bacteroidia bacterium | reverse complement strand
TGACTCAGGATTTGTAGGCACCGACACGTTGTTGTACAGCATATGTGACGATGGTACACCACCTCTTTGTGACACCGATACTGTCATCATCACCGTTGATCCTGTGAATGGTCCTCCTGTTGCTGTGATTGATACAGCTACTACGGACGGAGACACTCCAGTTACTGTAGATGTTCAGGGCAATGACAGTGATCCTGACGGTGATCCACTTACGACGAGCATTGTCAGTCCTCCCTCGAATGGTACGGCGACAGTTGTGAACGGTGATTCTATTGTTTACACTCCTGACTCAGGATTTGTAGGCACCGACACGTTGTTGTACAGCATATGTGACGATGGTACACCACCTCTTTGTGACACCGATACTGTCATCATCACCGTTGATCCTGTGAATGGTCCCCCTGTTGCTGTGACTGATACAGCTACTACGGACGGAGACACCCCAGTTACTGTAGATGTCCAGGGCAACGACAGTGATCCTGACGGTGATCCACTTACGACGAGCATTGTCAGTCCTCCCTCGAATGGCACAGCGACAGTTGTGAACGGTGATTCTATTGTTTACACTCCTGATTCAGGATTTGTAGGCACCGACACGTTGTTGTACAGCATATGTGACGATGGTGCACCACCTCTTTGTGACACCGATACTGTTATCATTTCTGTTCTGCCAGTGATTGTGGGTAATCCACCTGTCGCGACCAATGATACTATGACCACAGGAGTAGATACACCTATTCTGATTGGTGTCCAAAGCAACGACAGTGATCCTGATGGAGACAGCCTAATAACGGTTAGCATCCCTTGCCCACCTTCAAATGGCATCGCCTTAGTAGTAGGGGACAGTATTTTTTATATTCCTAATGGCGGATATATCGGTCTTGATACTTTCTGTTACGTTGTCTGTGACCCTGGTGGCTTGTGCGATACAGCTGAAGTCTTGATCAATGTACTGCCACCCGTTAATGACCCTCCTATTGCTGTAAATGATAGCATCATTATTCCTCAAAACACTATCGGAGATATCCCTGTACTGTTTAATGACAGCGATCCTGATGGAGATACCATAACGGTTGTAAACATAATCCAGAATCCCGAGCATGGGACTGTAACGATTGGGCCGGGAGGCGCTATCACCTATACACCTAATGACAATTTTACAGGTCAAGACAGCTTCATCTACGTGATCTGTGACAATGGCACTCCTTCATTGTGTGACACTGCGACAGTGTACATCACAGTGACTCCAGTTGGCCTTACTATTCCAAACGGCTTTTCTCCCAATAATGACGGAGACAACGATGAATTTGAGATCCTGGGTATTGAAGAGTATCCGAATAATAAGATCACCATATTTAACCGCTGGGGAAACATCGTTTTCGAACAGTCAGGCTATCTTAATAATTGGAAAGGAACTTACGACAAGACTGGCGAACCATTGCCAGATGGCACTTATTACTTTGTTCTTGATCTAGGAAATGGTTCCCAGGCCATTGGAAGTTATATTGTCATCTTTCGTTAATTGATAGGAGGGCATATTATGAAAGATTTTCGCAGCATACTCCTCGCATTCATAGGCTTGATTCTATTGGCCAAGCCAGTAAGTGCTCAGCAGGATCCTCAATACACCCAATACATGTTCAATGGACTGGCTTTCAATCCTGCGTATGCAGGTAGCAGGGAAGCTATCAGTGCGGTGTTACTATTACGAAAGCAATGGGTACAATTGGAAGGGTCTCCCTCAACAGGTAGCTTCACTATCCACGGCCCATCTGCTAACGAACGACATGGTCTTGGCTTTTCAGTCGTACATGACCGTTTGGGAATTACCCGTCAGAGCTTTGCCGGATTGAGCTACGCTTACCGGCTTCCACTGGCGAGTGGCGTGCTATCTCTTGGATTGAGAGGTGGTGTCACTCAGTTTACCAATAGGTATTCTGATATCGTCACAATTAATCCTGATCAGCAAAATCCAGGAGTAGATGTATCAACATGGCTACCACGGGTTGGGACGGGTTTTTATTTCAATACTAAAAGGTTTTATATCGGCTTTTCAGCTCCGAATATCCTGGCAGGCAGATACTCTAGGTACAATAACCAATTCCGGAATTCAATCGCAAGTGAGCAGAGAGTACATTACTTTTCTACTGCTGGTGTAGTTATTCCACTGAGTAAAAATGTAGACTTCAAGCCCTCTGTTGTCGGTAAGTTTGTTAAAAATGCTCCTTGGGAACTGGATTTGAATGCAACCTTATTATTTAGAAAAGTTTTCTGGGTAGGAGCAGGCTATCGTACCAGGGATGCAGCTGTGTTCTTGATTGAGTACATGAGCCTTAAAGGGTGGCGTATTGGGTATTCTTACGATTATACCTTGACCCAATTGAACCAAGTGAACACAGGGTCACACGAAATATTGTTCGGAATTGACTTGGGGCTTGCAAAGGCGAAAATTATCACCCCTCGCTATTTTTAGTATTTTAATTTCGAATGAACACCCTCAGTTGTAGTAGTGATCACGTATAACCCTAGATTCCAGGTCACTTAGTCCCATCTCTCTGATAAACCGCTCAACTCCGGGGCGAACTGTGAAGAACAAGGTCATGATCACAAGACACAGGATGAGATATAACCTATTTCCAGTCATGATATAAGAAATCAATTGTATGAAGGCGGCACCATCTAGGAGAATATAACGAAGTACCATTGCGGAGCGGTAGCCTTCCATCTTTTCATAGAGTTTCACGGCCTTCTGAGCACTCTTAACCCTTCCCATAAAAAGACGGTAACCCATCGTGACCAATGCGATACCAGATAAAGGTGCACTCACCAGCAAAAAGGTCGAATACTCGGGATTGAGAGGTTGCTGGAAGAAAATGACGATGTAGACAGTAATTAAAAATAAGATCAGCCCGATAAAAAAGGTGGAAAACAAATACCGGGATTGCCGGAAATAACTCTTAATCTGTTTTTTAGCTTCTTCGCTAATCTCTGCTGCCATCGCTATAAAACTAATCAAAAGGTTTCATAGCGCGAAGCATTTCCCTTTTCATGGGAGGCCCCGGTAGCTTTTCTACTTGAAATCCGGCTCGGATCATAGTCCTGCGGACATCACCCTTTGCCGAATAAGTTACGAGAATCCCCTCTGGAGAGAGTAGGTGATACATTTTCTTAAAGATGACATAGGTCCATAGTTCAGGTTGTTTTTCCGGAGCAAAGGCATCAAAATAGATCAAATTTACAGAGGTTGATAAATCAAGATCCTCAATCTTGGACTGCAATTTCAGAAGTTGAAAATGGGAGTGACTAGGACTTTGTACAGCGATCTCCCAAGGTGACGCATGCAGCCAAGCAAACAAGTTGGGATCACCATCCGTCTGGTCTGCATAATTTAGGGTTCCCGCTTCTTCTACCGTCAGAGGATAGGCTTCAACGCCTATGTATCTGATCGCTTTCCCTATGCTTTTTTCCGCAGTCAACCAGGCATTTAATCCTGTGCCAAAGCCTATATCCAGAATTCGAAGTGTCTTCTCTTTCTTTTCTTGCAGACCCATCTTAATGAATACATGGAGAGATTCTTGAATTGCTCCATGTCGTGAGTGGTATTGTTCATCGAGATCGGGTACGTACAAAGAATGGGAACCATCACCCGTTTCTACCAATATTCGCTTGGTCAGGTCAGGGATCATAGATTGAATTTCAGTTCAGAGGTGGATTGGCTGACAGAGAGGGTCGCTTCTACACCATGAAGAATAGGGTAGTTGGGAGGTTGATGCCCGATAGGGGAAGAAAAGCAAACTGGAAACCCACCATCTGGCAGTGCATCTGCAATAATCTTCTGGTAAGTTTTTCCAAAAGGGTTTTCATTGTCGTGGAGATCGGTAAATCCTCCGATCACCAACCCTTCGAGTTGGTCAAATTTTCCTCCTCTCTTTAGGTGCATAATCATTCGATCGATATGGTACAAGTATTCATCGAGATCCTCAAGGAATAGAATACAGCCTTTGGTGGAAAAATCTGTTTTGGTTCCCAGAAGCTGGCTGAGCATGGATAAATTTCCCCCTATGATGGGTCCAGTACCTATCCCTGTCCGGGTCACATCTGGCTGCTCCACTCCCCAACTGTAAGCAGGTATATTACCAGAAAGCACATCGCGGAGATATTCCCGGCTTGTAACATCGCTCGTCTGACCATTCCAACTGATCCCCATTGGTCCGTGGATCGATGCAATGCCCCGGTTGTAGGCATCCATTGTCAACGTGGTGATATCACTAAAGCCGATGATCCACTTGGGAGCTTTTTCCATTCCCGTCCAGTTCAGTCTATCAATGATCCGAAGGGAACCGTATCCACCACGTGAGCAGAGGATCGCCCTGATGGTAGGGTCATCCAGCATGGACTGTAAATCCGATAGCCGCTGGGCGTCAGTACCTGCATATTGATGGTTGCTGGCAAAGACAGCTTCTCCGAGAACGACCTCATAGCCCCAAGACCGTAAGTCCTCAAGGGCAGGTTCCATTTCCCCGGCAGATATCTTTCGGGCAGGACTCACAACCCCCACCCGGTCACCAGCTTTCAAAGAAGGAGGTACTTTCATCTGGGCAAGTTATGAAAATCATCCTATCTTCGGGGTGCATGAAGAAAGCATTTATTACCGGGATCACCGGCCAGGACGGCTCTTTCCTTAGTGAATTGTTACTGGAAAAAGGTTACGAGGTCCACGGTCTCATCCGTCGGGCCTCTAATTTCAATACCATGCGACTGGACCATCTCATGGACCATCCCCGGTTTCTGTTGTACCACGGAGATATGACCGATTCGGCCAACCTCAATAAGTTACTTTCTCAGATCCGTCCTGACGAGGTCTACAACCTCGCCGCACAAAGCCATGTCAAGGTCTCTTTTGATGTACCAGAATATACCGCGCAGGTCGACGCTGTGGGTTCACTTCGCTTGCTTGATGGCATATACAACCATTGTCCGAAAGCACGGATCTACCAGGCTTCAACATCTGAGATGTATGGTCTCGTCCGCGAAATTCCCCAGACGGAGGATACCCCATTTCACCCTCGAAGTCCTTATGCAGCCGCCAAAGTATATGCTTACTGGATCGCACGAAATTACCGGGAAGCCTACAACATGTATGCCGTCAATGGCATCTTGTTCAACCATGAATCAGAGCGCAGGGGAAAGACGTTTGTCACCCGGAAAATCACAATCGGACTTTCGGAAGTCTTGTTAGGTCTGCGTCCTGTTTTGAGACTGGGCAACCTCGAGGCTAAACGTGACTGGGGATATGCAAGGGAGTATGTAGACGCAATGTGGAGAATGTTGCAGCAGGACAAACCTGAGGATTTTGTCATCGCCAGCGGAAAATCCTATTCTGTCAAAGAGTTTGTAGAATTTACAGCTGCTGAGTTGGGTATGGACTTGGTATGGAGTGGAGAAGGGATTGATGAAAAAGCAGTCGATAAAAATACTGGAAAATTAGTTGTAGAGATAGATCCTCGCTATTTCCGGCCTTCTGAGGTACCTTTATTGCAAGGGGATGCGACCAAGGCAAAAGAAAAACTGGGTTGGGAGCCCCAGGTAAGCTTAAAGCAATTGGTTAAGATTATGGTAAAGCACGATTTTGCTGAGGCTAAAGCGAAATCGAAGGCGGGCAAAGGATTACTGATGAATGATGGATAGGGATTCTAAAATATACATTGCCGGGCATCGGGGAATGGTAGGTTCTGCCATCGTACGGAGGTTAGAGGCTGAAGGTTTTACCAACCTAGTCATGCGGACCAGAACTGAGTTGGACCTCCGTAACCAAAAGGCTGTAGATACTTTTTTCGCATCCGAAAAACCGGACTTTGTATTTCTCTCTGCCGCGAAAGTCGGAGGCATCATGGCCAATGACACCTACCGTGCCGACTTTATTATGGATAACCTCCTGATAGAATGCAATGTGATCCGCGCCGCCCACAACACCAAGGTCTCCAAGCTATTGTTCCTCGGTTCCTCTTGTATCTATCCGAAATTTGCACCTCAGCCCATGACTGAAGATGCTTTCCTGACAGGGCCGTTAGAGGAAACCAACCGTCCCTATGCCATCGCCAAGATAGCCGGGATCGAAATATGTCAATCCTACAGGGACCAGTACGGGGATAATTTTATTTCCTGTATGCCTACCAATCTCTATGGCCCGGGGGATACCTATGACCTGGAAAATTCCCACGTTCTTCCTGCCTTGATCCGTAAATTCTATGAGGCAAAACAAGGCCTAACAAAGAAGGTGCAACTCTGGGGAGACGGTTCTCCCAGAAGGGAATTCCTCTACGTTGACGACCTGGCTGAAGCTTGCATTTTCCTGATGCACCATTATGATGACCGGCAGTTTCTCAATATTGGTACGGGTGAAGACATTGCTATTAAAGATCTGGCGGAGATGGTTGCTGCGGAGGTAGGCTACTCAGGTCCGGTGGAATGGGACAACTCAAAACCAAACGGAACATCTAGGAAGTGGATGGATGTAAGCAGGATTCATGCCCTGGGCTGGAAGCACAAGACTTCCCTGAATCAAGGAATCCGCCATGCTCTGGCAGATTTTGTAGCTAATTTCTCCTGAATGTAGGTTATCTAAGCAGACAGCTCACGGATTACTCATGGGCGAATTTTTGATATGAACTAGTTACCCGCTGCAATCGCTTGGATTCTCTTGACCATGCTGTAGAGGCCATTGGTACGGGATGGTGTAAGGTTTTGGCCAAGTCCGATCTCCTCGATGAAGTAGGGAGGAGTGGAAGCAATTTCTTCCCTGTTTTGCCCTGAATAAACACGCAGAAGCAAAGAGATCAAACCCTTGGGAATATGTGCATCACTGTCTCCCTGGAAGTGAATGATATTTCCATCTTCTTCTGCACGGAGCCAAACCTGGCTGACACACCCCTTAACCTTGTGTGCCTCATCCCTGAATTGCTCAGGGAAGGGAGCCAGTTCCTTTCCCAGGTCAATGATGTATTGATATTTATCCTCCCAATTCTCCAAATATTTAAAATCCTCGATGATCTCATCCTGTAATTTTTTGGTGTTCATAGTCGTCAAATTAAGGTTGCCAGTATTGGAATGCAATGCCTTCTCATCTGTTACACGCAGTACGGGTTGCAAATATCAGAGGATTAAACACAATACAGATCGGTATACAAATGAAGCTCGGTCATGAGGGAACGGCTTGCCGGACTTTTTGAAGGAACTCTTTCCGTCCAGCCAGAGGCTGGTCAAGTTTGAAAGCAGGACTGAAAAAATATCCTCCGAACTCCATTTCCAGGTATTCGGCCGTTTCCGAAAAAGGGAGTTCAAATCCTACAGGAAGTTCCCCACTGGCACTCACTGTGAGTAGAAAAACTTTTCTCCCCTTGAACCTCGGACGCATTACCTCTTTGGAACGGATAAGATCGGTCATTCTGTCAAAAAATACTTTCAACTGCCCACTCATCGAGTACCAATACACAGGGGTGGCAAATACCAGGATCCGGTGGTGGAACAGTTGTTCTGCGATTTCCATGAACTGGTCATCTTCAGGATATCGCTCACTGTAATTGTAAGGATAGACCCTATAATCTAGCAAATTAATTACCGCGTGTTCGGTATTTCCAAAAACTTGCTGAACCAGTTTGGAGGTATCTCCATTTTTGCGTGCACTTCCAAGAATGATTAGTGGTTTAGAGTCCTGCATACTGAAGTTAACTTTTTGTACGCAGGAATGTTGTCATCCTGTTTTTCAAGAACATTTTACATTATTAGGTCCGTAGAGGCTATAACATCGCATTTCCAGGCCCGCAAAGGCTATGCCTCGGCAGTGCCAAGCTCGGTAGTACCATCTCTTTGGTATCTATATGCCTGGAAAAATGCTTGTAGGAACGCATAATTTTGTCAGTATTCGAAACCATTTTGCTCTTAATCTTCTTTCTACAAGAAATAATCATTAGTCACATCTTTAGATATGAAACTTTTTGAATCATTTCAACTGGGATCCCTTGAGCTATCCAATCGCGTAGTGATGGCTCCCATGACCAGATCCCGTGCTATCGGAAACACCCCCAACGATATTATGGCCAGGTATTACGAGCAACGAGCTGGAGCAGGCTTGATCATTACAGAAGGTACTGCCCCTTCTGAAAATGGGTTAGGTTATCCTCGAATTCCTGGGTGTTATAATGCTGAACAGGTGGCTGGCTGGAGGAAAATCACCGATGCGGTTCATGCCAAAGGAGGAAAGATTTTTCTCCAAATGATGCATACGGGGCGCGTTTCCCATCCTCTCAATATGCCTGAAGGAGCCCGTGTGGTTGGACCCTCGGCTGTACCTTTGAGCGGTGAAATGTACACAGACCAGCAAGGAGTACAGCCTTATCCTCTCAATGAGGAAATGACCGCCGAAGACATTGTCCAAGCCCAGGAGGAGTACGCCAACTGCGCTCGCCATGCAATCCAGGCGGGATTCGATGGTGTCGAAATCCACGGCGCAAACGGCTATTTGGTTGAACAATTCCTCAATCCCGCTTCCAACAAGCGAACCGATAGCTATGGTGGTCCATTTGAAAACCGTGCTCGTTTTGCTATTGAGACAGCTGAGAAAGTTGCAGCTGCCATTGGTGCGGAACGTACTGGCATGCGCTTGTCTCCTTACGGAATCTTTAACGATATGGTACCATACGATGGGATCGATGAACTTTACATCTACTTAGCCGGTAAATGCGGGGAACTTGGCTTGGCTTACCTCCATATAGTTGACCACTCCAGTATGGGTACGCCTGAGGTACCTGAGAGCCTCAAAGAAGGTATCCGAGATACATTTGGTGGGCCTATTATCATAGGAGGCGGGTTGAATGCAGAGAAAGCTGAAGCCCAGCTTCAAGCTGGTCTGGGGCATCTGGTCTATTTTGGAAGGCCTTATATCTCCAATCCCGATTTGGTGAAGCGCATGAAGGATGGAAATGAGCTGGCCTCACCGGATCACTCTACTTTTTATACGCCAGGTGAGGCTGGTTACACTGATTATCCAGTGGCTGAGAAGGTGAACTGAGCTCTATCGCCGGAAGCGCCCTTGACTCTAAGTAAGTAACAATCTGGTATTGCGTCGATTAGCACTTCTGACCAGCAGCAATAACCTTCAACAACTGCTTCCCAGGATAAAAATGGTTAATATCCTTTTTTTTCCCCAACTTGTAGGAGATTAATTAAAGGTATTAGCTTCTACACACTGCAGTCTCATGTCCGACCTCTATCTGTACCAGTTTGTTCTGTATCGTTCCCACCGACCTTTGGATGTTTTTGTAGCCTCTACCCAACGATTCATGGTCCAGTACCAGACCATGGGAGCAGGTCCTGCACAATTGCTTCAAAAGATCGAAGGAAATTCAAGATTTGATTACATGACGATCAGTAAGTGGAAGACTGAAGACTTCTACAAAATTTTCAAAAATGGTCACATGCCAATGGGGTCCGCCCGGATCGAACAGGCGGGCGGCTATTTCATGGTGGATGAGAAAGGTGATCCCAGTGAACCCAGTTCTGACCAAGTCCGGGTGTACCTGGGAATTGAAGAAGATTTAACAGAAGAAACGATACGGCCACTGATGGAGAAAGTCGACCAGTGGAGGATTTTCAAAGGTTTGGCCCGTAACAGTTTTTATACTTTTATCTGGGAGGGAGTCGTTGATATAAACGCTCCCGAATTGGAAGGGATACCAGCACGTGACTTGGGTGGTTACAGAGCTGCTGGTATTTTCTAAGTGTATTTATGAGAAATTATTGGCTTGGGTTGTTGGTATTGTTGGTTCCTGTTTCTCTGGAAGCTCAGAGTGGAACGTCTCTTTACAATGAAGCCGCCAATCACTTTCTGGATGGCAGGATCCAGCAGGCGCGAGAGCACGTTCAACTATCCCTAAAGATTGAAAAGCGTTCGCCAAACAGTTGGTTCCTCCTGGGACAGACTTACCGTGAAGATGGTGAGTACAGGAAAGCTGTCAAATCCTACAACAAGGCATTGAAATTGACACCCACAGATGACGAATTTAATTACCACAAGGCACTGGCTTACCAACAGTGGGGTAAATCCAAAAAAGCGGTTAAATATTATTTTCAAACCATCCACATTGATCCTGAGTATGCCCTTGCCTGGGATAGGTTGGCGGAGATTTACTCAGGTGCTGGTGACCATTGGGCTGCTGCGGAGTACTACGGTAAGTCCAATGATATCAATTCAACCAGGCCGGAGAATTATCTGAATCGCGCCCGGGAATGGTATGCAGTGGAAGCCTTTCAGAATGTATTGACAGAGTGTGAGTTTGCACTAGACCTGGACCCTGAAAATGCAGAAGCCTATTTACTGCGATCCAAGGCCAATTTCCAGCAAGGAGATTATTTACATGCAGTTAATGATTTGAGTCAGGTGATCAGTCGTTTGCCTGACAGCGCATCTTTTTTCCAAGAGCGAGCTGTATCCCTGCAACTGCTAGGTTTGTTTGACCAAGCTCGTAAGGATTTGAACAGGGCGATCATGCTAGATCCTGATCTTGCAGATGCATGGTGGAACCGGGCACTTTTAAATCTTTCTGAAGATAGACTGGAAGAGGGTTTACGGGATGTATACGAAGTCACCGAACTCAACCCAGGTGATGCGGAAGCTTGGCTTCTGCTGGGGCAGATTGAGTTCCTTAAACGTAACTACAAGGAGGCCACTCGCGCATATGACCATTACTTTACCTTGGGAAATGATTTTCCTGAGGCTTACCTTAATCGGGGAGAGGCCAGACGTGTATTGGGTGATCTTTCCGGTGCCTGTAGAGATTGGAAACGGGTGGTCAAGCTTGACAAGGATGGAGATACAGGCATTAAAGCGGAGAAATGGATAATGATCAATTGTGAGTAGAACTTTGTAACCCTATGCTCCAGTACTCGGTCATTACCGGAGAAAAATAGCAAGTATACCGGTGAAGTTGCAAGTACAGCGATGAAATGATTACAAGTATACCGATGAAATTCGGTTGAAGAGAGCTTTTCGGTGAAAGCAAGTTGGTGAGGTCCAGTCAATGAATTCAGCCCAAATACCTACTCAGTAGGGGATAAGCAAAGATGGCTAGGATGATGGTCGCTGCACCGGCAAAGAAAGAGGGTTCAAGTTCTTGTCCGTCATTCAGGAAAATAAAGGCGATCACGATGGTGTAGACAGGTTCGAGATTAATGGTGAGGTTTACTGAAAAAGTGGGGAGGTGCCTTAGAGCTTCCAATGAGATTACATAGGCCAAAGAAGTACAGCCAAATGCAAGAATACAGATCCAGAGCCAGTCATCAGCAACAGGAAATAATGGAAGTTTTGGCTGGAAATAATGGTAGAATGGCAGCCCCAGGCTGAGCAGTATCCAGCCGCTTCCAAGCTCGATCATCGTCATTGAAACCGCATTGTTGCGTTCGATCAATTTCTTGTTCAGGATGGCGAAGGTCGAAGCCAGGACAGCTGAAACCAAAGCCACAATTATTCCGAGTAATTCGAAATCGGAACTCTGGTAGACGATAGCAACTCCTGGCACTACGACAATCCCCAGCAACAACTCATAGGCTTTGAAACGGCGGCGTGACAGAACGGGTTCGAGAACAGCGGTAAAGAAGGCGGCAGAAGCAAGGCAAGCCAGGGTAACGGATGGGTTTGTCAGTTTGATGGCTCCAAAGAAAGTAACCCAATGGGCGGCAACGATCCCCCCGATCCCAAACATGCGCCACTTTTCAATTGTAGGAATAGCCAGTGCTCTCCTGAGCACTCCGGGCACCATCATCAAGCTGAGTGTGGTCAATCCCATACGCCACCATACCAGGGTCAACTCATCCAGGCTGATCAAATCACCCAAAATCCCCGTAAGCCCAAAAAGCAATACAGCAGCATGGATCATCAGGTAAGACCTAGACTTATCACTCATGAGAGCGGAACTACATTTTCTGGCATTTGTTTCTGTTTTAGGGAGCTGAATCCTTGGAATCATTCTAAATAAGACCCATATTTGGAGTGAATGATGATAGACATCCTAAACCCGGACTCCCTCGCTGCTGACTACTATGGACAGAAACCTGCCATACGGTCCCGGTTCGAATGTGATATCTGTGAAGTCGGCGGTAAGAAAAAGAAGTGTTGCAAGAAGTACAAAAAGGGTAAAAAGCAGTGTGGCAGTTGCCCTAAACGTTAGTATTCCCTTCTCCGGTATCCTTCGTGAACGTAGCTGATCACAAGATAGTTGATCAGCTGTTTTTGTATAATAAAAGGCATGACTCGCAGCAACCACCGGACAATGGTACGGAAAGGCAAGTAAGTCAACACTTTGAATATTCTCGCCTTTAGCTTCCCGGATCCACAGAGATGCACTAGATAGATCTTGGAAAGTTCCGGCCATTTCTGTTTGATATATGGAATGCCAGTGGCTCCATATTCTCTTAATTGGGAAAGTGCCTCGTCCAGGGTCTTGGGCTGAGTAGTCTTGACCATTGCGCTCTGGTTGTAAATGAAACGAGGAGATACCTCACGATCCAGCCGGTATCCCAGCTCCATGTCCTCACCACCGTAGCGGTTGATCTTTTCATCAAATCCATTGACCCGGAGGAACCAACTGGTTGGGAAGGCAGTATTGGGCGTAATAAAATAATTGAAAGGGACTTCCGAACCAGCTGGATATTTGGCGATACCTCGTTCGCTTATATATCTCACCCAGAGATTCTGCTTGCGGTTGTGGTATTGGACTGTTCCGAGAGAAACGGCATCTCCTTGGGAAAGTACTCTCAGATGTTGCTGTAAAAGGTCTTTTTGCGCTTCCATATCAGAATCGAGAAAAAGAACATACTTCCCGGAGAGGTGGGGAAGGGCCAGGTTTCGCGTAGCGGACCTGCCCCGGTTTTCCTCGTTGGGGTGGTGATGAATGAGCAGGGGGTAGGGAAACTGAGCATTTTCAAGCCATTCCGAGGTACCATCAGTTGAACCATCCACACAAACGTGCACTTCCAAGTCACCTTCCGGGAGAGCAGCAAGTGCTAAAAGACAAGCCTTCAATTCATCCAGGTTGTTGTAGGTCGGAATGATGGCGCTGAAAAGCATCTGGCAAATATAGGAAGGGGTGTTTAGAGTTTTCAAACTTGGGAAAAAACTTTAACTTTAGGCCGCTTGTAGCGCTATACAACTTGATTTACGGATGCCACAGATATCTATAGACGGGAAATCTTATGAATACGAGGGGCAGCACATGCTTCTCCAGTTCGCACTTGACAATGGGGTTGAGATCCCTTATTTCTGTTACCACCCGGCCATGAGCATTCCCACCAACTGCCGCATGTGCTTGGTAGAGGTAGGTTGGCCAGCCAAAGACAGGAAAACCGGTGAGGTCAAGTTAGATGACAAGGGAGAGCCTGTCATCAATTGGGGGCGCAAACCCAATACTGCCTGCAATACTCCAATAGGCCCTGGTATGGTCGTTCGAACTAACCGGACTTCGCCTGAGGTAAAGAAAATGCAGGAGGGCGTATTGGAATACATGTTGGTCAATCACCCGCTCGATTGTCCGATCTGTGACCAGGCAGGTGAGTGTCCACTGCAGATCTGGACCTACAAATACGGTCCCGAAGGATCCCGCTTCGAGACCAACAAGCTTCACAAGCCAAAGCGGGTGGACCTTGGTCCGAACGTGGTCATGGATGCCGAGCGTTGTATCAATTGTACCCGTTGTGTGCGATTTACAGAAGAGATCTCCGGTACAGGCCAGTTGTCTATCGTGGGCCGTGGTGACCGGAATTATCCAAGTACAGCTCCCGGAAAGCAGTTCGATGACGCATATTCGATGAATACCATCGATATCTGTCCTGTGGGAGCATTGACCAGCCGCGACTTCCGATTCCGGGCACGGGTATGGGAGATGGCCTACTCACCTTCCATCTGCACAGGCTGTGCGAAGGGGTGTAATGTCGATGTTTGGACACGAGACAACCGCGTTCTTCGGCTCACCCCACGTGAAAACCTGGATGTCAACCAATACTGGATGTGTGACGAAGGGCGCCTGAACATCCAGCGCTACAATGAACGCCGCATTTCCGGCCCCCGGGTCAAAGGCGATATTCCTGTAGAATTCAGTCAGGCGATCAGGCGGGTCGCCAAATTGCTGGCGGATGTTGATGCCGGAAAAATTCTTTTCCTTGGCTCTCCCTATGCATCCATGGAGAGCAACCTCGCCTTGAAAGAACTCGCCGCTGCTTTTGGACATAACATAATACATTACGTTCCCACGGTGGAATCAGGTTGGGGAGATAAGTTCCTCCGCAAGGACGACCGCACACCCAACTCCAAGGGTTGTGACGCCCTCGGTATGGAAATGATAGATCTTAACGCCGTCGAAACCAGCTTGAAAGGAGGCGATGTCAAACTCGTCTACATGCTGGAGGATAACAATACTTTTTCTGCCTTGTCCAAGCATACCAAGAAGGTCCCCTTTATTGTACATTCCACCAACTTCCATCCTGAGTTAGAGAAAGCGGAGGTTGTTCTTCCGGCTGCGACCGAGATCGAAGCGGAAGGTACCTACATGAACATTGACGGCATCCCCCAGGTGACGAAAATGGCGAAGGCAATTCGTCAGATGACACCCGGAATGTGGATGCGGATTCCCAAGAGCCGCCTGGACAAAGCAGCAGTTGCGATCGATCGCTGGCGTGACCTGGACAATGTACAGGACGCATTGCCGAGTTGGCAGCTTATTGCATTGGTGGCTAGCGCTGCAGGTAAGGATGTAGGGTACGGTACCCATGAAGAGGTTTACGCCGTCCTTCAGCATCAGGTGGAAGCACTCAAGGATCTCAAACACAGCTACAAGGTTCCTAAAACAGCTTTCAAGATCACCCAGTACGACCATGCAATACGCTAATCCAGACAAATGGATCGGACCCTGACCGATGGTTTCGGACAGGCTTGTCCGAGCCGCACCCATCTGGTTGGTAACTGCTGCGTTTGGTTGACGATCAAACACTGGATCTTATTCCTGTTCGTGCTGGGCTGGTCGTCCTCGGTGAGTGCCCAGTACGATCAGCTGTCAGCAGAAGCTGAAGTTCACTTGCTGACTGTCGATCCTGGCCCAGAGCTGTATTCATCATTTGGACACAGCGCCTTCAGGCTGATAGATCCGGGCAGGAATTACGATCATATCTACAATTATGGCACCTTCAGTTTCAACACTCCGGGGTTTTATATGAAGTTTGCCCGGGGAAAGCTGCCCTACTACCTGGCCGGAGAAAGCGTCTGGGATTTCGTATACTTATACGAATCGGAAGGCCGGAATGTAAAAGCTCAAGTACTGAACCTGGAGCAGTCGGAAGTTCAGCAGATCTATGAATACCTCGAAAATAACCTCAAGCCAGAGAACAGAGAATACCAATACGACTTCTTTTTTGACAACTGTGCTACTCGGGAAAAGAAGGTCATCGAGCAGGTGTTTGGGGAAAACGTGGACTGGCGTCCATGGCCGGCAGATTCCCTGGGGAGCCTGCGCGAGTTGATCGACATTTACCTTGCCAAGCAGCCCTGGCCGGACTTTGGCATTGATTTAGTCCTGGGATTGCCGGCCGATCAGCAAGCTGATATGCACTTGTCTACTTTCCTGCCCGATTTTCTTCACGATGCATTTGACAGAGCAGTGATCCGCGATGGTGAAAACTGGAAACCCCTGGTGAAGCGTGAGTATTGGCTGGTGAAGCCTGGCCGTCCCTTCGTAGCTGAGGATAGTTGGTTTACGCCGTCGGTTGCTATGTGGGGGTTCTTCGCCATTGTGCTGCTGCTGACTAGCTTACTCTCAGCTGACAGCCTCCCATTGCGCATCTTTGACCTCCTGTTTTTCCTCACAATTGGCTTGCTTTCGGTCTTGATCCTTCTGCTCTGGTTCGCAACCGACCATGATGCTACCCAAAACAATCTTAATATACTCTGGGCCCATCCGCTGTACCTCTACCTGGCAGGTCTGAGGCTCTTTGGCAGCAGGACCCGGCAATTCAACGGAGCCCGTTGGGACCTGTTCTGCCTGGCTTTGTTTGGACTCGTTTCAATCTTTCTGCCCCAAGGTTTTCATCCTGCCCTCTTGCCCTTGCTCCTTGCCATTGTACTGCGTCTGCTGCACATGCTCGGTGAATACCAGAATGAGTAACCTTTTCCGATGATCCATTGCTCACCTGTACCAATGGCAGAAAGATCGGCCTCAGTCAGGCAGGGACAATTCCTCCACCGTTCTCTTGTACCCTTTTCCCTTGTCTTCAGACCATTGGTAGTACCCGAACATCTTCCTGATCGCTGACTTGGGGAAAAACCGTTCCAGGTTGCGGTAGAGGATAATGTCGTATTTCCTGTGGAAATTGATCCAGCAGGCATTGCAGTTGTCGTGGTGGTCCTGGAGGGTATTCCTCACCGTTTGTTTGGCCAGGATCTCATCTATGGTGTTTTGATGAATATTTCCCAACTTATTATCGAGGTTCATACAGATAGGTACATCCCCATTGGGCAGAACAATCACACTGTCCAGGATACTATTGCACGGAAGTACCAATCGGCCCGCTTTCCATTCGTCATAAAGTAGAAGATAATCATAATTCTCCTCAAATTCCTTGATGATCTCCGGTGGCTTGCCAAGCGACTCAGTTTGATAAGCCTCTTCCCGGGTGTCGAAAAACTGAATGTTACTGTAGACACCTACTCTCAGGTCAACGCCAAACCGTTTGCAAACCTCAGCAACATGGCCCAGGTCCTCCATGGAATTGAAAGGAGACACACAGAACATGACCGAGATAGGCAAAGTCTTGTGTAAGGATTCCAGCACCTTGATCACCTTGTTATATCCATCTTTGCCCCGCATGTGTGTGTAAGTCTCTTCCGTTCCGTCCAGGGAAATAAAAAGCCGGCTAGGAGGAGTTGTTCGGGCTACTTCGATCAAGTTATCCGGTTTCAGGCAGTTGGAAAGGAGGTCAAACTTCGGGTGGTGTTCATGAAACCAACGGATGATCTCCCGGGATTGGGGGTGCAGTAGAAATTCACCGCCTTCAAGACCAATTTGGGTGTGCTTGTGGATGCACTTGTTTTCCATAAGTCCGGTAATGGACTCCATAGAAAGATATTGCACAGGGCGCTTCTCCCAGATAAGGCAATGTCTGCAGCGCGAATCACAGAGATCGGTAGCGTAGACCATCAAGGTAGAAATGCGCGGTCTCTTTGGGAACAAACGGTTGTGTACCATCGTCCCGCCTCGCCTAACGTAGTCCCTGGCCTTGTACATGGGCCAAAGTTACTCGGGAATTCTGATAATTCCGATTATAG
The DNA here is from genome assembly GCA_041565275.1 of Bacteroidia bacterium. Taxonomy (GTDB): domain Bacteria; phylum Bacteroidota; class Bacteroidia; order J057; family JADKCL01; genus CAWUKT01. The sequence continues at coordinate 711 of JBFGVE010000052.1, read as the reverse complement.
GATGGAGAGACACATGGTATATCTCGCCCTGAAATAGTTATATACCCCAGTAGGGGCCAGACCATCATACCTTCGGATACATCCCGGTTGCATACAGGGCATGAACCGATTGTGGTCAGAAGTACCACTGGGTGAGGAGTACGGTACAACTAAGTTTTGGTCGGAAGCCCAATCTGATTGTACTTTCGGCCTCGATTGGGTAGTGCTGTGATTTCAACTGGATTGTACTTTTGGCTTCAAGTGAGTTGGATTTTTGGCTTCAACCGGATTTTATTGTAGCCATACCGAGTTTTTACTTCGGATGTAACCAATTTGTGGAGCTGCTATATTTGTGTGGACTTTAGGTTTAGTCAAAGATCTATTATCATTACCCTATGTCAATTAAAAGAAAAGTTTACGACAAGGAGTTCAAGATTCGGGCGGTTCGCCGGAGTTACGAGACCGAAAGCATAGCAGTCCTGGTCAGTGAGCTTGGGATACGTCCGGAATTGCTTTATCGCTGGCGTGGCGCCATGCAGAAAGAGGAGTCCAAACGGTTTCCCGGTCACGGGAACAAGGCGATGACACCCGAAGAGGCGGAACTTGCAAGGCCCTCAAAATCGGCAAGAGTGGCTACTATGCTTGGCGCAAGCGGCCCGAATCGGCGCGTTCGCTGGAGAACAAGAAGATCACCACCCTGATCAGGGAGGTGTTCGACCAGAGCAAGGGCAG
>JBFGVE010000051.1:0-18145 GCA_041565275.1 Bacteroidia bacterium | reverse complement strand
TAAATTATCAAGAGGAATATGCCGTATTTCTTCATACCTGAGTAGAGTAGTAGTGGTGTTTCTACTCTGTTTACGCGGAAGACTTTCATTTAGCATTTATTGCAAAGGTAAAAGTTTTTGCCACAAGTGGGATTAGGTTAAATCTTATATCTTTACTTCCATATTTTCACTGTATGAGAACATTCTTCCTCATCTTCTGCCTTACAGCTTTTTCTACCGTGCTGGTGGCTCAGCCTGATAGTCTGCCTGGAATTGTTGAAGGGGCTTTTGACTGGGAAGCATTCAAGAAAGAGCAAGGCGCTCCCAGGTTTAACCAAAAAGATCTGGTGATGTACATAGTACAGATGGAAGGATTGGCTCACCTCTTCAATGCCCAAAAGGACATGGAGTGGATTGATGATTTTCACTTTTTTGATCTGAATGGGGATGACCATCTAGATGCAGTTTTCAGCGGTGAATTGGTTCTTAAGAAAGGAGCTTATACTATTTTGATGGTCGGGGATTCTCTGCTCAGTATGCCCAAGGTTTTTGAAGGGCCCGGTTACTTTCATGATTTTTGGCCAGACACCAGTGGGATTTCGTTTGTCTTACGATGCGATGGCAGGGAACTTAACAATGAAGAGGGATCTCGGGATTACCTAACAACCATTTCCCTGAATAGGTATGACTATCAAACTGGTTTGATAGAGGATTTCTGGCACCTAGAGTTTCCCTATTTTAGTGAAATTCCCCCTCAGTATGACCGCGAGGCCGTTATAATTGAAGATGCATGCCCGATCCGTTGGGAAGCCAGGATACCTACAGCCAAGGTTCCTGTTGATCTAGACGGGGACGGAGAAATGGATGCAGAGGCTTCTGTTTGCGGAATCCTTGAAAAAGGGACCCGTACGGTTTGTACTTTTGTATCAGAAAATGAAAGAAAGGAGATTTGGTCTTTTTGCATAGCACTTGATCCTCCACGAAAAGGCCACATTTATTCACTGCGGCACAAACAGGGTTATGCTTATGCGGGCTGGGTAAAAGGTGATCTTTTAAGATGAACTGCGGTGATTTACTCTCTTTGGGTGTTAATAGATTCCAAATGTATCAGACTAAATAATTTTAGAATGTACTCTTCGTTGAGTTGTAGCCTTTCTGCCTCTTTCTTCACTTGGTGGACAATATCATTCCAGCGGTTGTGCTGGTAATAAGCGATATTTTTCATTTCCTTCATCAAACCTATTTCCTTAGAAATATCACGTCGACGGGCCAGTAGTTGTACTAATTGGGTATCAACATCGTCTATTTCATCTCTTAGAAAGGACATTTTACCCTTATATTGCTCATCATCCGAGTATCGTTTTCTAAACCTGAGATGCGCAAGTAAAGCAACGACGTCTTCCGGTTTAAGTTGTTGGGCTGCATCTGACCATGCATTGTCAGGGTCGCGGTGGGTTTCGATCATAAGACCTTCGTAGCCCAAATTGACCGCTTTTTGTGCGATTTCCTTCACTAGGTCTCTGTTTCCAGTAATATGACTTGGATCACAAATAATGGGTAATTCCGGGAATTCTCGCTTCAACTCGATGGGAATCTCCCACAAAGGAGCATTGCGTAAGGTCGATTTACCATATACATCAAATCCACGGTGACAGGCGATCACACGTAAAACATTAGCTCTCAAAATACGCTCAATTGCCCCTTTCCATAAATCCAAATCAGGATTGATTGGGTTTTTGACCATAATTGGTATCTGGACTCCATTCAATACATCTGCGATTTCCTGAACCGTAAATGGATTGACAGTGGTGCGTGCTCCTATCCACAGTAAATCTATATCAAGTTCAAGGGCCAATTCTACGTGTCTGGAGTTCGCTACCTCAACCGCAGTGCGCATCCCTAGTTCTTTCTTGACCCTTTGTAACCAGGGAAGTCCACGTTTGCCTATGCCTTCAAATGAGTCCGGGGAAGTGCGAGGCTTCCAAATTCCCGCTCTGAAATACTGAATATCAGCAGACTGAAGAGCTTTGGCGGTTTCCATTACCTGTTCTTCAGTCTCCGCACTACAAGGTCCAGCGATAATGATCCTTTTTTCAAAATCGCTTTGATGAGGTGGTGTGGCAGGCTTAGAATATATTTCCAGTCGCATTATTCCCGTGATTGGGATAAGTTCAGACCATTTAACCCAGAAGATTACAGAAAGTTCTGAAAATAGGAATAAATTGTAGATAGTTCATGGTGATGATCGTTCTTCATAATTCGGTAAAAAGTTCTATTTTACAATCCGACTAATAACAATAAGGAGAACTTGATATGCTTAGACCCGATCAGAAAGCCGCAGCTCAGGTTGCGTGGCAGAACTTCGAAAGAAAGAATCCTGCCGGTGCCCTCAAAATGAATATGGACGAAGATAAGTTCCTTAGGATCATAGAGCAACTCGAGAAGAGCTACCGCCATGGACGGATCACTCCTAAGATATATGATCAGCGATTGACAACTTTATTGCAGAATCCAGGGATGGCTCTAGAAATCGAGACCTATGTTCCTCCTAAAATTTCGACCCAGCAGATGTACAAAGAGTTGAAGGCTTTGCATGCCAGCGGTAGATTGACAGATGATGAATTTTCCGAACGTAAGGATGAACTTGCCTTTGAAAGGCCTGACTTTACCGATCCGGATTCACCCGATCTCCAGGATGGACTAGCTAGTTCTGAGAAGGAGAAATATCGGGGTTTCTTAGTCGAGCTATTATCAGCAGGAGTATTGGACGATGATGCACATCGGGAAGCGATCATTCGGCTTGACAACCTCTATTCCTAGCATCAGAAAAAGTCTATCTTTGACAACTCAGTTTGTAATTGTATTCTTTCGTTCATGGAAGTAACGTTGGTTGAACTCAGGTCCGAGATCAGTGCAGGTACTCGTGGTGCCAGTTGTGGTATAGACGCCATGATCATGGCGTCTCTCAATCTCAAGCTTCAGGAAGAATTGCGCCGTGAGAAAGATTGGCATGAAGATGAGTGGACAGAAGAAGAGGTAAACTACCGTGAGGAAAAATACCAGGATCATGATATGCCCTGGAACTTTTTCAGGTTTCGGAACCGGGTCATCATTGAGAATAGGAATGAGGTTTTGCATGAACCTATCCGTTTTCGGTGGGCCAAGCGAATTGAAGGTTTGATCTATGTATATGAAAAAATGGTCGGTCAAATGCAGTCGATACTAATTGGAGATACATTACCTTTTGTATTGGCTGGAGACCATGGCACTGCCGGAGCAACGATCAAAGCAATTAAAAAAGCCTTTCCAGAGGATCGCATTGGAGTAGTTTGGTTAGATGCACATGCGGATCTCCATTCCCCTTATACTTCTCCCTCGGGCAATATGCACGGTATGCCTTTGAGCGTTGCACTTGCGGAGGACAACTACCAGAATAGACGGCGTGAATTGCCTGATCAGACAGGGCAATTATGGGAAAAGATCAAGGGTATTGGTGTAAGGGGCCCCGCGATTGATCCTGAAGATATTGTCTTTATTGGGCTGCGGAGTGTGGAGGTCGAGGAAAGGAACCTGATCGGACGACTTGGTATGAAGACCATTCAAGTTCGCGAGGTGCGAGAAGAAGGATACCAAAAAGCTTATGTACGGGCCGTGGAGTATTTGTCTGCCTGCGACCGGATATATATATCTTTTGATGTCGATTGCATTGACAGTACGATTTCTTCGGGTACTGGAACCCCCGTGGCAGCTGGCCTCTTCATTGAAGAAGTCAAAGGGCTGCTCAAACTGTTTGCGAAAGATGAAAAGGTTTGCTGCATGGAACTGGTGGAGATCAATCCACTCCTTGATAAGCATGGTAACCAGACTGCTGAGATCGCGTTTGATATTTTGTACAACACTGTGAAAACCACTGAGCAGGAACGTTGAATGAACCTATTACACAATGACATTAAGGTTGAACTGGGAGATATAATCCGATCGACTATTGAAGAGCTAGGGTTTAATATTTCTATGGCTGATATCTACCATGCGATAGGCCGAACTCCCAATATTGAGTCTGGACACTTTGCTTTTCCTGCTTTTTCACTGGCTAAGGTGATGCGAAAAGGGCCACCGGTCATTGCGAAGATGATCGCTGAAAAGATTCCTGAAAATGATTTAATAGCTGAGATAAATACAGTAGGCCCTTATATGAACTTTAGCCTGAAAACTGAGGCCTTTGGAAGATTGGTGTGTAACCCGATTCTGGGAGGGAGTTATTTTCAAAAGCCCATGATCCAGGATTCTCCCAGGACCATGATCGAGTATTCCCAACCTAATACTCACAAAGAATTACATGTGGGCCACATGCGGAATATAGCCCTAGGAGATGCCTTGATCCGTATGCACCGTTATTGCGGCTATGAAATTGTCAGTTCTACCTTTCCTGGAGATGTTGGGACTCATGTGGCGAAGTGCTTGTGGTACATGAAGCACGTCAATACTGAACCGATCCCAACAAAGGGTAAAGGAGCGTGGCTGGGGCAGATGTACTCGAATGGTGCTCTACTTCTTAATGATATCAAGGGAACGGAGCAAGAGGCGGAAGCTAGAGAAATCATGACGGAAATTCTGAAGCAATTGGAAGTGAAGGAGGGAGAGTATTTTGATATCTGGAAAGAAACCAGGCAATGGTCAGTAGATTTGATGCACCAAGTCTATGACTGGGCCGGGGTAAAATTCGATGTCTGGTATTGGGAAAGTGATGTTGATGCCGATAGTGTGAAATTTGCCTTGGAACACTATAACAAGGGATTTTTCAAGAAATCCAAGGGTGCTGTAGGTATTGATCTGGAAAAATACAACCTGGGGTTTGCCATGGTGCTTAAAGGGGATGGCAGTGGCCTCTACTTGACTAAAGACCTAGAGTTGGCTCGACGGAAGTTCCAAGACTATGGAATTGAAAAGAATATCTATATCGTAGATAAACGACAGGAAAGACATTTCAAGCAAGTATTTAAAATTCTGGAACTGCTTGGTTTTGAACAGGCTAAGAACTGCTTCCACCTGAAATATGATTTTGTCCGCCTACCTACAGGACCAATGTCTTCGAGGGAGGGAACCATCATCCCTATCATGAAACTCATCGCACGGATGGAAGGTGAGATTTACGGAGAGTACCTGAAATCACAAGTAGATAATAGTGAGATTTCGGAGTCTGAGGCTAGAGAAATTGCCTCTGTAGTTGCCAAAGGGGCTATCAAGTACGGTATGGTGAAAATTGATACTCAGAAGGAGATCATTTTCAATTTGGAAGAATGGATCAAGATCAGTGGTAACTCCGGCCCTTATCAGCAATATGTGTGCGCCCGTATCTCACGGCTCTTGGAAAAACAAGGTTATGATCCAAATGGTGAAATTGATTGGAGTCTACTGGTTCACCCCGCTGAGATTGAATTGCTGATAAAGGTATCTGGATTCAATGATGCAATGTTGAGCGCAACTCAGAAATATCAACCCAATCAGGTTACAAATTATTTGTATGATTTGAGTAAGTCGCTAAATGTCTTTTACAATGATGTTAACATTAAGGACACCGAAGACTCTGTGTTGAAAAATACTCGAATGGCGTTGCTAGAGGTAATTTGGAAAGTTGAGAGCCGGGGTTTGGCATTGTTGGGCATTGAGATTCCAAAAAAAATGTAAACACCAGTTGGGTAGTCCGCTCCCGTGCTGGAAATGATAAAAGCTGTGGTCAAGCAGTTGATGGACAGGCATAAGCGGTAACAGGTATACCGGCTCCTTTGATGGCTCGAAAGCCTTTTTGGACATCGACAAGATGGTGGAACCCGTTTGCTTTGAGAATAGAGGCGGCGATCATTGATCTATATCCACCCTGACAATGAAGAAAGTAAGGTTGGTGCGGATCGAGTCTCTCAAACCGCCCGTTGATAAAGTCAAGGGGGAAATTGGTAGCTTCGATCATGTGTTCAGCATTGTATTCACTGGGTTTCCGGACGTCGAGTACTTCAGCATGACCTTCGACCAGACGGTTTTTGAATTCCTCTGCAGTTATAGATTCAATGGAGTTTGTTTCCCTGTCTGCCTGCTCCCAGGAGTCAAACCCACCATCCAGATACCCGAGGGTATTGTCATAACCTACCCTGGCCAAGCGGGTGATAACTTCCTCTTCCCGACCGGGATAAGCAACAATCAATATTGGCTGCTGCAAATCGATAATTAGGGTGCCTACCCAGGGAGCGAATCCACCGTCAATACCAATGAAAATAGATTTAGGAATATGGCCAGCGGCAAAATCACTGGGGGACCTGGTATCAAGGATTAAGGCATCTGTGGTATTTGCAAGTGATTTAAAGGCATGTGGATCCAAAGGGGCCATTCCCTTTTTCATCACGGAATCAAGAGACTCATACCCCATTTTATTCATCATAACATTTTTGGGAAAGTACTGAGGGGGAGGCATGATGCCTTCAGTAACTTCTTTAACGAACTCTTCTTTGGTCATATCCATGCGCAAGGCGTAATTAACTTTCTTTTGATTTCCGAGGGTGTCAAAAGTTTCTTTACTCATATTTTTGCCACAAGCAGACCCTGCACCGTGAGCTGGGTAGACCAATACGTCATCGGGAAGGGGCATGATCTTATTTCGCAAACTGTCGAAGAGATGTTCAGCAAGATCTTCTTGTGTAAGGCCAGATTTGACAGCTAAGTCAGGACGCCCGACATCACCTATGAAGAGGGTATCACCCGAGAAAATAGCGTACTCTTTACCTTTCTCATCCAGTAACAAGTAGGTAGTCGACTCCAGGGTGTGGCCGGGAGTGTGAAGTGCTCGTATAGTCACATTACCCAGTCTGAATTCCTGATTGTCAACAGCAGTCAGGGTTTTGAATCCGGTTTGGGCAGTAGGGCCAAAGACAATTGTCGCGCCTGTTTTTTGGGCCAAATCTACGTGCCCTGAAACAAAGTCAGCATGAAAGTGAGTCTCAAAGATATACTTGATCTTAGTTCCTTCTGCTTCCGCTCTCTCAATATATGGCTTGGTTTCACGAAGAGGATCGATGATCGCTGCCTCTCCATTGCTTTCAATGTAATAAGATCCTTGGGCGAGACATCCTGTATAAATCTGTTCTACTTTCATAACTAGTATTAAATATCATTCAGGTTTAAAGCTAATGAAGTTCAGACAAACTTCATTAATTAGAGGTGAGTAGATATTCCGTCTACCCTAGAACTTTCATCAAAGTTCTGTAAAACCAGTTGCGATCTGAACGGGAGACAAGATCTGAAAGACGGTCGAGTTTTGCCACAAATTCCTTGATGGTCATTACCACTTCCTTGAATTCCTGCACTTTTTGATTATTGAAATCACCTTCAACCCGACTTACCTCATCGAGCACACGGATGACGGGCTCTAATTCCCGCTTTTTGCGTTCGGCCATAATTCTTCGGGTGACTTCCCAAATATCTTTTTCAGCAACAAAGAATTCTTTTCGCTCTCCTGGTTTGTGCTCTTTATAAACCAGCCCCCAATCAATAAGGGCACGAAGGTTCATGTTGGCGTTTCCTCTGGAGATGTTGAGTGAAGACATTATCTCCTCTGCCGAAAGAGGTTCATTATTGATCAATAAAAGGGAATGGATTTGAGCCATAGTTCGGTTGATTCCCCAAGAGGACCCCAACGTGCCCCAACACTGAATAAATCTTTCTTTTGCTTCTTGGAATTGCATTCTGAAATATAAATTATCTTTTGATGTTTCAAAAACTGATGAAAGTATAGATTGTTTGTTTCTATCTTTTTTGCAAGAATATTTTTCAGCTAATTGGTACAGGCCTTCTTTCCTATATTTGTCGGATGACAGCGCTGTACACCTTTAACAGACCAGTGTATTCACTGATACTTATCCCACCACTGTTCCTTCTAGTGATGTTGATCTATGGGTTGACACAAGAGGTCAAAATTGCGGTTGTAATCGTAATTGCAATTACCTTATTGTTTACCTCTCTGATCGTATTTATGAGTTTTCTGCGTCGGATCAGGATTGATGAGGAAAAAGTAGAATGGATAACTCCGAGGGTAAGGCGCGAGATACAGATTTCAGAGGTTCGGCACTTTGGGATAATCAAATACCGGTCTTTCAGGTTTATCTTCCTTTCACGTTCGGAAGAGCGTCCTTACCAGGATAAAGGAGCTAAGGTCATTCCCAGCGAGGACACCTTTGTTCTGCAGTATCGTCGTGGGGCCTGGACAAATATTAGAGAGGTCCTGAGAAAGCGCCATCCCGACCTAAAACCTCAAAATTTTATGCTTGAGTAAATTACTATCCCTGCCATATGAACCCAAATCAAATCGTCCTAAATATCAACTGCACGCTTTTTATCGCGAGTGGGTTATTCTTTTCCTTGGTATTGGGAAGACCAGAGTTAATACCACTCTTTTCTGGTTTTCAATCTGCATTTAATCTTTTGGGTTTTGTGGGATTCTATGTAGATAAAAAGAGAGAGATTATGATGGCCTTTTTTTGGGGGCTCCTCCTCATGACTGTAGTTACATTAGCCGGTTTCGTTCTTATCAACCATTTCCAATACCTTGTAGGTGTGGACGAAACCTGATCCAGTTTTATCTTTTATCAAAATATGGCTTTTGCATCCTGGCTCCCATTAGGGCTTGCCCTGAGAGATTACTACGAATCCGGGGAAAATATCCCGGTTCGTGTGTACACCGTGGACGGAGAGATCACACCCTACCCGGCTGACCTTTTCTTCCGGGAATACGATGAATTTAGTGTTATGGATGAGTTGGGATGTCTACTGGCAAGGGGAAAGATTTTGGATGTTGGTGCGGGTGCAGGATGCGTTAGTATTTTCCTTCAAGAGGAACTAAATATGGAAGTAACTGCCATTGACATTTCAAAGTACTGTGTAGAGATCATGAAGGCGATTGGAGTTAAAGATGTCCGGGAAGGAGATGTATTTGGAATTAAGAAAGAGCAATTCGATACGGTTCTGATGTTGATGAACGGGATCGGATTTGTGGGTAACCTGGTAGGTTTAGAACGATTTCTGGTTTACGTGAAATCACTACTTGCACCAGGTGGCCAAATACTATTTGACAGCTCTGATTTGAAATTTGCCGATATTGGTGATGCTGACCTCAGAGGGGGGCCTGGAGATTATTACGGAGAAGTTGAATATTCTTTGGAATACAAGGGTATTCACGGAAAGCCATATCAGTGGTTGTACGTTGACCCTGAGACACTTAGAAATATAGCAGAAAAGCTAGATTACGAGGTGGAAGTCTTACTTGAAGCTGATGAAGGCTACTATTTTTGTCGCCTTACCTTGGCAACTGAGAGTTAATTAGAATCGGGCTATGAAAAAAGAACAAATAGCAGACTTGTTTACTGCACTCCGGGGGGGGATCATTCAACAACTGAGCAGTGAGGGAGGTATCATCCGATTCAAAATTATACTAAAAGAGGTAGCCTCAAAGGAGAACCCCGACTATTCTTTTTTCTACGCTTCACTGATGGAATGCAAAGAATTCTTCCTGCAGCCTTTTCGAAATGAGAATGTGGTGATGACCAGACTGGATCAGGTGGAAAGTTTAGCCCCTGAGATTCACGAGGCAAGTGTGGATGGTGATCGGATAAAGGTTTTCTGTGCACACAAAGGAGTGTCAACCGGCGCCCGACTCATCATTCAATGTAAACGCTTTGAAGTTTACAATGAATCGTTTGATTCTATGGATGCGCAATCGCTCGCAGAACTTCGCTTTAACTAGGATTTCTAAATTAGAAAGTGTAAAAGATACTCAGCCCTGCAACTCCGAATCGATATGGATAATTATCTAATTCTTCCACTTCGCGTGTAGGTTGTGCCAAGCTCCAGTGGAATCGGAAGAGATAATCCGAAAACCGGGTTTTTAAGTTTACTTCAACAATGGCGCTGGGATTTACCCAACCTTCATCCAATTTGAGAGTACCGGTTGCGTTCCCATTTTGGTTAATGAAGGTCCTCCGCAACAACATATAAGAATAGGAAGCACCAATTCCGGCACCTATACCGAATTTCTGTTCATTGAAAGGGGTGGCATTTGCCCCCAAGCGAGCCAAAAGGTAAACGGGCGTTTCGGACATTAAGCTCAGTCCAAATGTGCTGGAAAAGACAAATGAGAAATTTGTATTTGGATTAATGCCAAGGCTGATCTGGTCATTAGAATGCAGCAGTACATAATCCATTCCCAAACCGAAACCATAGAATGGCAAGAGGTCAGGGGAGGGGCTACCCTGAGGGGTCAGTGATACAAATTGATAGTTAAAACCCCCAAAAAATATAGCTTTGTCAGTCAGTTGAGCCTTTGAGATCAAACTTAGAGCAGTAATCAAGGGTATCAACAATCCGTATTTTCTAACCATTGTAAATCATCAAATAATGACAAATATTAACGTGACCTAAGACTTGCTATTTCTCACATTGGAGAGCTCCCGATCATGCTTCAACGTGGAAATATACAATAAACAAAAGAATTTCATCAGATTTTTATCTGGTAGGAAGAAGGGATTAATAATTGTGTATTTATCTGACAATCAATGGCATATGAGTATGGAGTAAAATGCTGCCAAAGTTTGCAAATTCAAATATTTTACTAGCTTTGGGATACGCTTTAACACATTGAGATTTGTCTTTAGTCTACCCAACATATCGATACCAAAGTCAATCCTTTAGCCCCAATTGGCTGAAGAACTATCGCTTAAGAATCCTAATCCGGGATCAAACACTGGTCTATGTGGTGTTGGACAAGGATTGCAGAATCATTGCTGCCAGGGAATACCATTCTAGATCCCTTCTGGAAATGGAGAATTTCCTGAACGAAGTGAAAGAACAGGATTACTTCCTCAAAGAAGACTATGGTGTGTCTCAGGTTGTGAGTGGTACCCTAGCCTTTTCTCTAATTCCAAACCAATTTTTTGTATCTGAACGGGTCAAGGAATTTGCTGGGACTTTGGTTCGTGAAACCACAGATCCTGACAAGTCACCTGATCACCTTGAATATCTCAGGATGGACAAGGCAGGTGCAACTGCAATTTTTACTGTTTCTGGTAATCTTAAAAAAGAATGTGATGATTGGTTCGAGGGTCCTGAATACATCCCATCTTGCGAACCCCTGATTAAGATGGCGGTGGGATTAACGGATTATGGTAAAGATCTGCTCATAACTACTTTATTTTCGAATCAGTTTGTTGTAACTGGTATGAAGAATGGGCGTCTGATGCTTTGCAACTCTTATGAGTACCGTTCCGCAGCAGACTTAGTCTATTTTATTCAACTCATTTCTGATATATTGGAGTTGGGCAATACCGCGAATATCCTGGTTAATGGTGACATCGATCCTGGTGATGGGTTGTTTACCCAACTCAAAGAGATGGTCCCCCGTGTTGAGATACCTGTAGAATTTTTCCAAAGCCGCTTCGATTCTCCTGTTGATGGTTTCCCTTTCCATAGATTTGCCTTTCTTTCTTTTTGATAATGCGTATTATCTCCGGTCGCTTCAAAGGCCGAGTCTTAAGAGTCCCTCAAAAATTACCAGTACGGCCTACAACTGATCAGGCAAAAGAAGGACTATTCAATATTCTGCATAACTGGTTTGATTTTGAGGGATTGAGGGTTCTCGACCTTTTTGCAGGTACAGGTAACGTGGGCTATGAATTTTGGAGCCGAGGTGTTTCCCACTTGACTTCAGTGGATCAACATCCTGATTGTATAAATTTTATCAAAAAGCAGTATCGTGAAATGGAGATTGAGGGCGAGGTAAGAAAGGCAGAGGCGAGTGTGTTTTTAGTGAATACAGAAGAAAAGTGGGATATTATCTTTATGGATCCTCCCTATGGTATGTGCGGATTGGACCGAATGGTTGGTAAAATCTTTGAGCGGGATTTAATCCCCGAGTACGGTACAGTCATTTTAGAGCACCCAACTCAGGAAAGTTACACACATCTCGAGTGTTTTAGTGAGCAGAGAAAATACGGCAGCAGCAGCTTTTCCATCTTCGAAAAATAGCTTCCTTGGATAAATTCCGATATCACAAAGAGGGTAAGAGTTTTCAATTCGTTGATAAAATAATGTTTTAGTGAGAGGATTAATTTCTGAATTTTAGCTCCTTAGAAATTCTAAATGCGATACTGGCACAAGATCAGGATACATTTTACAGGAAGTTCAATTGTATGGATGAGAAAAAACGGTTAGAATTGTTCAGCCCTGGGAAACTAGAGGTGGTTCTCTTGAGGTTGTGCCATCAGTTGATCGAAAATCATATCGACTTCAGCAATTCTGTGATGCTTGCCATCCAGCCAAGAGGAGTTCACCTCGGCCGAAGAATGCGAGATATGCTCCAAAATCTTCTCCCCGGACTCAAACTTCTTTATGGGGATTTGGATGTCACATTTCAGAGAGATGATTTCCGTCGTCACGGCGACCCATTGATTCCCAATCAGACCCATATTGACTTTCTAATCGAAGGGAAGAAAGTCATTCTGGTAGATGATGTATTATATACAGGCCGAACTGTACGGGCAGCGTTAGATGCTATGCTGTCTTTTGGAAGGCCGGATTCGGTGGAGTTGCTGTCTTTGGTGGACAGAAATCGTAAAAGGGAACTTCCCATTGAAGCTATTTACGTGGGTATCAGGATAGATACCCTAGATTCAGAAAAGGTAATTGTTCGTCTTCGTGAAGGTGGAGAGGAAGATTCCATCAGAATAGAATCAAAAATATGCTGAGTACCAAGCACCTGCTAGGAATCAAATACATTACGGCTGAAGATATAAGGACTATTTTCCAGACTGCTAGCGGTTTCAAGGAGGTTCTGCAAAGGTCTATTAAAAGAGTTCCTTCACTCCGGGATGTCACTGTCGCCAACCTCTTTTTTGAAAATTCTACTCGGACCAGGATTTCTTTTGAATTGGCCGAAAAGCGCTTGTCAGCGGATGTTGTCAACTTCTCTGCGGGGGCTTCTTCTGTTAACAAAGGAGAAACTTTGCTTGATACAGTCAACAACATTCTGGCTATGAAAGTGGATATTGTGGTGATCCGTCATCCGCATCCCGGTGCTCCAGTCTTTATCAGTCGACACATCGCAGCACAAATTATCAATGCCGGTGATGGCGCCCATGAGCATCCTACACAAGCGTTGTTAGATTGCTTCTCCATCCTGGAACGTTTGGGAGAATTTAAGGGCTTAAAAGTTGCCATTGTGGGTGATATCCTACACAGCCGGGTTGCCCTTTCAAATATTTTTGCTCTACAAAAACTGGGGGCCGAGGTAGCAGTTTGTGGCCCTCCAACTTTGATTCCCCACTATATTTCAGAATTGGGCGTAAAAGTGTTTTATGGACTCCGCGAAGCTCTAATGTGGGCAGATGTAGCAAATATGCTACGTATTCAACTGGAGCGGCAGAACATCCGCTACTTCCCCTCCTTGCGGGAGTATTCTATGCTGTATGGACTTGATGGAGAACTCCTGTCTGAATTACCGGAAGACTTGATCATTATGCATCCTGGACCCATTAACAGAGGAGTGGAGATCTCATCAGAAGTCGCTGATGCAGCGCAGTCCATCATCCTTGATCAGGTAGAAAATGGAGTGGCTGTTCGCATGGCGATTCTTTATTTACTCGCTGGAAAATCTCCAGTAGGTTAACAAATTCTCGTTCCAAATTTTATCATTTGGCTAAATAAAACGTAGATTGAGATTATAATTCGGATAACCACGGGAAAATCTCTCTGCCGTTCTGTCCAAAAAATATTAAGATGAGAAAGATCTACTTGGGGTATTTACTTCTTTGGTGGATTGGTTCGACGAGTATCCTTGCCCAAACTGTCAACGGGGTGGTAATTGATGAGTTGTCAGGGGAGCCCCTGACTGGTGTGCGCGTCATGCACGAAAACGGAAAAGCAGGTGCATTGACAAATGGGATGGGAAATTTCAGTTTCAAACCTCCTACTTCCCCTCCCTTCAAAATCACTGTGTATTGCCTTTTCTATGACACAGTAGATGTTCTTGTCTCTTCCCTTGAGAAACCTATTGAAGTACGTATGTCGGCTAGCGTTTCTATGGATGTGGTTGAGATCACGGGCCGAAGCATTTCGGAAAAGGAAAATGAAGCTCCGTTGACTGTAGAATCCATGGGCAGTATTGCGATCAAGGAGGTTGCCTCTGCTGACTTTTATGCATCGCTAAGCAATATGAAGGGGGTTGATATAACCTCTGCCAGCCTAGGCTTCAAAGTTATCAATACCAGAGGGTTTAACAGTACCTCTCCTATCCGTTCCTTGCAGATCATTGATGGTATCGATAACCAGGCCCCTGGCTTGAATTTTTCCCTAGGGAACTTTCTGGGTGCCTCTGAGCTGGATGTACAAAAAGTTGACCTGATCGTTGGTGCGAGTTCTGCTTTCTACGGTCCCAATGCTTTCAACGGGGTTATCAGCATGCTCACTAAAAGCCCATTCATTCACCAGGGATTATCCATTCAGGCCCGTCTTGGTGAACGTAACCTTGCTGAAATTGGCATGCGCTACGCCAAGGCATTCAGGAATAAAAATGACCGTAATGTCTTTGCTTTCAAGCTCAATGCTTTTTTCCTTAAAGCAGATGACTGGATTGCAAATAATATTGATGCAACCCCCCAGTCAGAGGTCTCTGAGGAAAATCCAGGTGGTTATGATCAAGTAAACCGCTACGGTGACGAAAACCTTCTCCGTGGAATTAACCGAGCCGTTAGTAAAAGTGATACCGTTACTTTTCCGGGTCTTGGCATCTGGCACAGGGATGGTTATCGTGATCAGGATGTCGTCAATTATGACACGCGCAATGCAAAATTAAGTGGTGCTCTTCACTACCTTACTAAAGACAGTGTTGAGTTCATTGGGTCATCCAATTTTGGTTATGGTACCACTGTTTATCAAGGTGACAACCGCTACAGCCTGAAAGATATTACCTTCTTCCAGCACAGGATTGAGGCTAGGAAGGCTGAAAAATGGTTTATTCGCTCTTATTATACCCATGAAAACTCTGGTAATTCCTATGATGCGGTATTTACGGCCTTTTTGATGCAAGATGCCTCTAAGTCTGATATCGAATTCAGCCGGGATTATAGAAATTACTGGCAACAAGCCATTGTACCTAAAGTCAGGCAATTGCCTGGTTATCCTTCTGTAAGTGCAGTCCAGTTCCCCGAGGTTTTCTTTCCGGGAGTAGATTCAGTTTTGCGTGCAAACCCCGACTCATTGGCAGTATGGCACCAAGAAACAAGAGATGCAGCCAATTCTGGAAACCCAGTTGATGCAACGCTGTCTCGCTATGAGCCTGGTACGATTGCTTATGATTCGGTCTTCAATGAAATTATCACCAAAACATCTTTTAATGAAGGTGGAACTAAGCTTTTTGATAAATCAGCCCTGGCCCATGTTCAGGCTCAGTACAAATTCACCCCTGCATTTATGGACATCGTTGTCGGTGGTAGCTATCGCCAATACCGTCCTAATTCACAAGGGACGATTTTTAGCGATACCAATGGTGTAGTCATCCGCAATCAGGAAGCAGGAGGTTACCTAGGACTACAAAAAAGATTTATGGGGGAAGACCTGAAATTAAATGCCACTTTGCGGGTAGATAAGAACCAAAACTTCGATTATAATTTATCACCAGCAGTCTCTGCGGTCTATTATTTGGATGAGAAAAATATCCTGAGAGGTTCTTTTTCATCTGGTATTCGCAACCCTACCTTGAATGAACAATACCTCTTCTACAACGTAGGTCGTGCCGTTCTCTTAGGGAATGTAAACGGCTTTGATTCTTTGGTTACCATTGAATCTTTGAATGATTACTTCGTCACAGCAGCAGTAAATGAAGATACTCTCGATTGGTATAACATTGACCCAATCCGTACAGAGAAAGTTAGGTCTCTGGAAGTAGGTTACCGTTCCAGTATCAAGGAACATTTGTTTATAGATGCAAGCTATTATTACAGTATCTACCGTGACTTTATCGGATTCTCTATCGGAGCGGTTGTGTCTCCGATCAATCCGATTACAGAACAGAGAACAGTAGAAAAAATTTATCGTATTGCAGCAAATTCAACTACCAGAGTAACCACCCAGGGATTCTCTATTGGGCTTAATTATTACTTCAAAACTAAATGGGTTCTCAATGGCAATTACAGTTGGAACAGGCTGAACCAATTGGAAAAAGAAGATCCCATTCTTCCTGCCTTCAATACCCCAGAGCATAAGTTCAACATCGGCCTTGGTGCTCGAAACCTCATTATCAATATTGGTGATAAAGCTGTCCGAGGTATTGGTTTCAACACCAATTTTAAGTGGGTACAAGGATTTGAATTTGTAGGTTCTCCTCAATTCACGGGTTATGTACCGACCTACCATCTTCTGGATGCTCAGATCAATAAATATTTCAAGCATATTAAATCTACTGTTAAGCTTGGAGCTTCTAACATTCTGAACAGGCAACAAATGCAAGTCTTTGGAGGCCCCTACATAGGCCGCATGGCTTACTTGTCTGTACGGGTTGATTTAGATAATTTACATTGAATATGCTCCAATTACCTCCTTTTATGTGTATCACAACAATTTTAATCCACTTAGTATGAAAAAACATGTACAACTATTAGCTATCCTAGCCTTTGGGTTTGTTCCTTTAAAGGCTCAGCGTTACTTGACAGAGATTTTCACGTCTCATGATGTGACAAATGACGTTATTTATGCCAACAACATTTCAGTTCTGACAGGAACCCCTACCTCTCAAAATTTGGAATGTGACATTTACACTCCTCCCTCAAGTGATACGATTACCGAGCGCCCGGTTGTTATAGTTTCCCATACAGGGAGCTTCCTTCCCGTACAGGTGAATGGGCAGTGTACTGGTTCTAAAAGTGACTCTGTTGTCGTTGAGATGTGTGAGCGACTAGCTCGCCGTGGTTTTGTAGCTTTAGCCTTTAACTACCGCCTTGGATGGAACCCTGCAAGTAGTGATCAGGATGTTCGCACTTCTACTCTTATCAATGCTGCATATCGTGGAATTCAAGACGCCTTTTCACTGGTGCGCTGGCTGCGTGCAAGTGTTGTCAACGACAGCAACACTTATGGGATTGACGAAAGCAAAATTGTTGTCGGTGGTATCGGTACTGGTGGTTATATCAGCTTCGGTTGTAACTTTCTTGATGATATCTCTGAAATCTACTTGGACAAATTCTACAATTTCAATACCAATGAATACTATGTTGATACCGCGTTGTCAGGTGACATCCAGGGAACCCTTCAGCGCCCTCTGAACCTTCCCAATAATCCTGGCTTCAGCAGTGATTTCGCAATGGGTTTTAACCTTAGTGGTGCTTTAGGTGATGCTTCTTGGATCGATACCAATGGGCGTCCTCACGTTAGCTTTCACATTCCAAGCGATCCTTTCGCCCCTTATGATTCAGGAGCTGTTGTCGTACCCACTACAGGTGACTTCGTTGTCAATGTAACTGGTAGCCTTGGTGCTCAGCGTATCATTTCCGGACTCAATCTGAACGCTCCCTTTGTAAATGCTAGTTTGAGTGACCCCTATACTCTGGTGGCAAATACCAGAAACGATGGTTATGATGGGTTGTTTCCATTCCCACGTGAATCTCCTGAATCTGCTCCTTGGGAATACTATGACACTACAATTTGCAATTTACCCAATCCTACTAATCCTGATATGTCCAAAACCAAGTCTTTGGCTTACATCGACTCAGTGATGAATTACCTGGTTCCCAGGATCGTTTGTGGTCTTGGCCTTTTTGAGTGCAGTGTGATATCAGTAATAGATAATGATCTCGAATTAGGTTCAGTTATGGTATATCCAAATCCTTCTTATAACCGTTTGACTATCAGTTCTACCATTGCCGGAAACATGATTAGGAATGTTAAGATGTTTGATCTTCAAGGTCGTACCTTCTTCTCTCGGGATGATATCATGTCTACTGATTACATTTTTGATCATCAAGATATTGCTCCTGGTCTCTACTTTGTCAGGGTTGAGACCAGTAAAGGATACCTGACCAAAAAGGTGATCTTGAAATGATGGATCCATTGCTCTTAAATGAAAGGAGGCTGCCTCTACAGG
>JBFGVE010000050.1:0-19036 GCA_041565275.1 Bacteroidia bacterium | reverse complement strand
GACCCCAACTGAGTTGTCTCCTGACCCCAACGGAGTTGTCTCCTGACCCCAACGGGGTTGTCTCCTGACCCCAACGGGGTTGTACTCCTGACTCCAACGGGGTTGTCTCCTGACCCCAACTGAGTTGTCGCCTGACTCCAACGGGGTTGTCGCCTGACTCCAACGGAGTTGTCGGCTAGCCCCACCCGGATAGTCTCCCGACCCCAACCAAGTTGGAGTCAAAGTATTTCCCGGTTACACTCGGGATGTAACCGGGAAATACTGAGACCTCTTTTTCAATGACGTCCCCTAGCACTCGGTTTAAGCAAAAAATTTAAGTGGAAGTCAAGGAAATTACTGGCTGATTCTGGTCCTTCCGGACCTTCTACATTCCACTTTTCTTTCAGGGGCATTTTGAAGAAAGCGTAGACTTGCAGGCGAGGTTCGCCAACTTCGTTGAGTATCGGTTCAATCTGGGAAGTCACGGAGACCAAAGCCTTTAGACCTTTGAAATCGAGAGTTCCCCGGACCAAGATTTGGGTTAAGGATCCAAAGGAAAGCGTGGGCTGGTCAATGACTTCTACTTCTATAAAAGAAAAACTACTCTTAGGATATTCTACCAAACTGATCATACCAGCGACGTGCTCATCTAGCGATTTGTCGCCCATAGTCATGCTTTCCAACACTGCGGAAAATGAAGCCAATGATTTGCTTATAGTGGCCCCGGGACCCAGCTCTAAGGTTCCCTCCATTTTTTTGATCTCCCCAGTATAAGACTCCAGGGGAGCGGGAAAATTGAAATTAATCAGGGGAATGGCTTCTCCAACCGGGCCTTCCACGATCCATTTCCGAGGGATGGTCAGGTTGGGTGAGACAGTAGTTTTATTTTCCCGGTGGGGCGCAGGAGGCAGTGGATACCCCAATTCATCAAAACTCTTTACCGGAGTGGATGAAGCAATTGGCAAAAGACCATCTCCATATTCAGTGCTTTCCAGTTGCTCAAGGATCTGCTCCTCGATCAGTGCACCTGCTTTTTGAAATACCTTCTCCAATGAATTAAAGGATCCACTGATGGGATCTTCGAATTGCTTATAAACGGGGATAACACAATTAAATTGGGAATAAATTTCCAGTGATATGTACAATTTACCATCCCTGGAGCAATAGGGATATAAGGCCGCGTACATAAGTCGGTCTCCACGCCTGGCATCGCAGTGTTTTAGGAACTCGTAATTTTTGGTTCCTTCTGCAATTGCAGCGAGAGCCTTCTCTTTGAAGGCTCTCCGGTCAAATCTATCTGGTAAAACTCCTGCCAATTGGGTCACCTTAAGTGGACAGATTATTTTAGCATATTCATTTCCCCAGACCATCACATCATCCTTCCGGTTGACGACATCCTTGTGAGGGAGCCTTCTTACCGTGCGAATAAAAGTTTTAATCTTGTCGATACAGTGATACCGGCCTAAATAAAGCGAGCGTCCTAAATAATTCTGGAAGACTATGGCTGGAGTAAAATAAACCATATCGGTTGTTCCCCGGCTGACATCTATCCGCCTCACTTCAATGTCCTGGGACTTTGCCATTTCTTCAATCCGGGGAGCGTAATTTACCAGAAAATCTTGAGTAACAGAGTGATCGGTACCGCTGTGGAATAGCAGGAGTTCTCCGTTGGTGGCGTTAGCATCTTGGCTGATCAGGACCAATATCAATGTAAGGAGACTAGCTATCAAAGTGTTCATAAATTTATGCTCTTTGAATTATCTATCCACTTGACCGGAAGGAGATGATAAATGGGAAGTTGTTTTCTACAATTATGATAGACGGACTCACCTTACCAGCGTCAGCGGTCCGGCAAAGTCTTTATCTCCTATCCAAATCCGATAATAATAGACTCCTTCGGGTAGCAGGACTCCATTGAGATTGGTTCCTTTCCAGCCCGCCTCCTTGTTCTGGGTTTCGTAGTGCTTTAAACCCCAACGGTCAAAGATTTGTAATTTGAAGGATTGCGATCCACTGTACTCCACTCGGAATTCGTCATTGATATTGTCCCCATTGGGGCTGAATACATTTGGAATATAGAGGTCGGGCGTTACTACTACAAACGGTCCGTGAACAACTTCAGAGGGGCATCCTTCTTCGCTGTACACACGCAGGGTCACATAATAAGTTCCAGGCTGTTGGTAGGTATGGGTCGGATTCATTTCGGCACTGGTGATCCCATCTCCGAAGTCCCACGACCAATAAGAGGATTGGACACTGAGATCAGTAAACTCAACCTCTCCATTTGGGAGATCCAATTGAGAAGGCCAACCGGGAATAGCCGAGAATTCGGCAATAATCGGGTCGAAGACACGGATCAAAATGGAATCCTGTATATCTGAACATGCGCCTCTATTAACCACTGTCAGGGAGGCATAGTACTCGCCGGGTGTATCGTAAGTATGGAGGGCATTGGGTTGGTTAGAGACAATGGAACTGTCACCGAAGGTCCAGATGTAATTGATCACATCCGAGCTGTTGTCAAGAAAACTTACCTGAAATGGTGCGCATCCTTCACGGGTGGAGGTCAGGTAGGAAGCTACCGGACTGGGGATTACCTCTATGAATACCTCAGCAGTATCGTAACAACCACTTTCCATTTGCACCACTTGATAGAGGGTGGAAGTAATGGGTGCTGCCATGGGATTAGGAATACTGGCATCGCTGAGTCCATCGATGGGAATCCAATTATAGTCGACAGAGCCAAGACCACCGGAAGCCAGGAGCTGGATGGAGTCACCACTGCAGATGACATTGGTATCGGCAACCAACTCTGGGTTGATCGGAGGAATGACCACCATGATCATGGAGTCGGTAGTCCTACAATTGTTGTATGCGACATCCAGATAATATATGGTAGATTGCACTGGGAAGGCATCTGGGGAATTTAGGGTGGAGTCACTCAGTGTAGATGCCGGGTTCCAACTGAAATAGATCAATGAAGGATCGGTCACAGGGCCAGTGGTAGTATAGTAATATGACCCTGGAAGAGTCAGGGTATCTCCAGAGCAGATTTGCTGGTTAGGGCCAGCTTCGGCGATTGGGGTGGGCAGCACATTGACCAGCACTGAATCCGGTGAACTTGCACAACCCCAAGAAGATGTCGCTACGACCGTGTACCAAGTCACAGTATCCGGAGTGACCAGGGGATTTTCTAGAGTGGGATCATTCAGACCTAAAAAAGGTGACCATTGAAAGGTATAGCTTGCTGAGCTGTCTCCGCTTGCAAAGGCATCCAACTGGCCCGTTTCACCTAAACAAAGCTCTATGGTATTGCCTGGATCAGGCGTGGGGATGGTATGGATAGTCAAGGTTATTGTATCTCCCACACTCGGACAGCCATTAGAAAATACATTGAGGATATATTCAGTTGTAGTTGAGGGGAATGCATAAGGGTTAGCCGCTGAAGAGTCAGAAAGATCGCGGTAGGGACTCCACTCAAATTCATAAAGCGGACCGGCTCCACTTGCAATACCCTGAAGCCTGGCAGTATCCCCATAACAAATGTCAATGTCCGGCCCAGCATCGGCAATCGGTTCAGGATTAACGGTGACGATAATGGTGGCCAGGGGGTTGACAGTGGTTGGGGATGAAGAACAGCCGTTAGCAGAGACACCGACCAAAGTATAAATAGTGGTGGTATCTGGCCGAGAATAAGGATTTAGTAGGAGGGAATCGTTGAGACCAGTTGATGGGGTCCAGTAGAAATCAAATGGGCCCGGAGCATTGCTAAAGCTACCACTAAGGACAACGCCAGGAGCAGGCTGGGCGCAAATAGCGACGTCCGGCCCTGCATCTGCGATTGGAGCGGGCAGGACATTGACAACAGTGGAATCAATCTTACTAAGACATCCGTTATCATCAGTGATCTGGAGGTAATAGGTGGTAGTATCCGTTGGCAGGGCAATCGGGTCATCGTCGAATACAGAGTCAAGGCCACAATTGGTACTGGTGGAATCACACCACCATTGGTACCAAAAAGGACCAGGGATGCCTGTAACGGGTCCGGCTATAAGTTGAGCGCCTCCTGAACCCTCGCAAAAAGAGACCGGAGGACCTGCTTCAGCTTCATAAGTGGTGACATTAACGTCAACGCTGGCAGTATCCACACAGCCATTTGTGTCAGATACAATTACCGTATATGTGATGCTGACAGGTGGACTTGCAAATGGAGATGCGATGGTAGAGTCACTCAGATAGTCACCCGGTGACCAGTCATAGAATTGTCCCCCTTGGGCGCTAAGTTGAGTGACAAAGCCAGAGCAGATGGTATCGACATTGCTGACATTGGCAATAGGCCTTGCAAAGACAGTCACAGAGGAAAGAGCAGTGTCGGAGGTATTGCAACTGTTAGAATCAACCGCGATCAAGACCACATCGTAGGTGCCTGGTGTGGTATATGTGTGGTTCTGTCCGGCGTTTGTCAGTACTGTATCCCGGTCGCCGTCACCATAATCCCAAATGTAAAATGCTCCACCGGTACTGTTGTTGGAAAAGTTGACGGGGAACGGGCTACAGGAACTAAGAGTGGTCGCTGTGTAAGATGCAAAAACATCCTGAGCATCAAATGCGAATTTGAAAACACCCAGGTTGCAGCCAGTGCTGTTGTTGGTGGTAGACCAACTTCCAGGGGTGGCGGGGAAGTCCGAGTTCCCCTGACATCCCGCACACACGGAATGGTACACCTCGAGCTCAGGATTGAAACGGCTGGTGCCTCCATCTACGTGCTCACTACTTACCGAGCCCCCAAAAAAGGTGGCATATTCCAGAGCAGAAGCATCGGGAGTCAGCACGATCAAGTAAATATCACTGCCATCGGTAGATGACTGAAAGGCGTCAGAAGTTACAGGGAGGCCAAAAGTACTTCCCGAGAAATTGACTGATCCTCCCCAGCCTGCGACATAGATGAACCCACAACGGTCTACCAGAAAAGCAGTTGGAGATATGTCGATTGTAGCGGATCCCGAACCAAATACAGTAGAATAAAAAGAGGTGCTCAAGTCATTGTTTAACTTGTGAATGAATTGTTTACTACCAGGATTACTGTAAACATTCGGGCTGACGGGATAGGTTCCAAGAGACTGACCAACAACATAGATATCTTGATTGAGATTGATTTCAAGGAAATAGCACTGGTCGTTTTGTGGAGTCCCCATGAAAGTTGAAGCAGTTATACTGGCACCTGCCGCATCAATTTTTGTAATGAATCCGTCGATCCCTCCCAAAAAAGATGGATTGATCACATTGCCAACCGTTGGAAAATCCGAACTTTGAGTTCCTCCTGATACAAAAGTATTACCCTGATTGTCAATTTTGAGAGAGTAAGCAGCATCGTTAGCACTGCCTCCGAGATAAGTTCCCCAAATCATATTGCTGAGGTCGGGGTTCATTTTGAAAATGACGCCATCCTGGATACCTCCGCCTGAAGTATTTTGGATTGGGTTTTGGGTTGGGAAGTTATTTGACTGGGTACAAGAAGCAACATAGATATTTCCTGCATTGTCGATCATCACCTCTCCACGTGCATCATCTCCATAATTCATGTACAGGGAATTTGGGCTATAAGTTGTCCATATGTTTAGGCCATCGTTGCTGGTACCACCGATATAAGTAGAACCGATGAGGGAACCTCCAGTTGCGTCAAATTTGGTGAGAATAATGTCTGAACCCCCTCCCCGAAAAGGCTGGTAGGGATTAGTTCCCAAAGGATAATTGGAGGAATAAGTCCGGCCGTAGACAATCAACTCTCCTGCTGGAGTGGTAATCAATGAATGGGGCTGTTCATTACCATTTCCACCTAGAAAAGTAGAATATATAAGGGAATTCCCAGTAGCGTTGAATTTGGAGATGGAGATGTCGAACCCAGCTCCATAAGGTTGGCTGGTTCCGCCGCCGAAGGTACCCTGAAAGGGACCTAGCAGGGGGTAACCGAAGCCAAAAGAAATCCCCCCACCATAAACATTTCCAGCGTTGTCATAGGTGGCAGTATATCCAAAATTATTTGAAGTAGAACCCGTAAATGAGGCGAATATCAAACTGGGATCAATGACTAGGGCTAGGTTGTGGTCGTATCTTCCGAGGTCAAACCTTATCGTATTACCTTCTTTTACAAACTTACAATCGATCTCCACTTCTTGCCCGTTAACTACCTGATAGGCGTAAGGTGCCCATTCCATAATCTCTCCCACCGAAGTCACCATGATCAAATTACCATTATCCTCCAATTTCAAATCTTCCAAGTGCTCATACACCATTTTTATTTGCCCCGGATTGGCCATTGGACGCAGATGAAAGTTATATTTCAGTGACTGTTCTTTGCCGAGAAACTCCAACTCAATTCCGGGGTAGATGTCATTGTAATGTATTTCTCCATACACTCCGACGTGTCCTGCCCATTTTGCAGGGTCATTTCCAATGAAATAATTATGGTATTCGGGTTGCTTGTTGCCACCGGTGATAATGGGTTCTGGGTTGGCTCCGTCAAAGCGCACCTGGAAAGCATGTCCTCTGATTTCCTTGGGAACTTCCTTACCCTCCGGTGAATGTGCATACCGGTCGTGGAGATCGACAAGATCCAGCAAAGCATAAGTAACCCGGTCATTTTCAAAGAAAACCTTCCCCCCAGGGATGTCCGCGCGGAAATGGACAAAAGAATCCCATTGTTGCTTGTTCTCGACGAATTTAACAACCTGTTTCCCTTCCTCTGACCGGATATGCGGGTGACCCGTAGCAAAGGTGTAAGAAGCCAGGCAAAGAAAGGTGATGTAAACAATAAATAGCTTGTTCAATTGCAATGATTTTGGAGTCCTACAGCAATGGTCAACAATATAGTTTCTTCACATGCAGTTTTCAAACCTAATTTAGTCTGAACGGTTGATTTTTTTCTCCGAATGTCTTGATTTCCGGTGTAATGGGACTGAGCTTTGAATATGGACCTGATAAATCCTTATAACAAGCCTGAAGTGACCATGGATTTTCCGTGGGGATTAGGAATAATCTTCATACTTAGTACTTTATTGTTGGGGGTTTCTGTTTACTTACTGCTGCTACGGGACAGTAAAAGCCCCAGGAAGGAAAAGGTTCCGGAATGGGCATTTAGCGCTGCTTATCCAACTTTTTTTCTGTTATTGCCTTTTGTCATGTTGATCAGTACTATGCTGTTCTTCCCTTGCTGGTGGCAGAACTGTCCTCCTGGATAAGTTTCATGATTTGGTGTGTTGCAGACTGACAGTTGGTTGACTTTGTTCCATAATGCAGGATTAGGAAAACACCTCTGCAAGCACCTTCATGCTCTCAGGATACTTGAAGCCTTCTACATGGAGTTGATAATATTGTAACAGTGAATTGATCAACTCTGACTTCTCATGGTTCCCAAATTTGATCAAGTGGCAGTTTTCCAAGTTGGCCTCACAGAAATGACCGACCAAGTAATCACTTGTGCAGATCCCCGAGGCATTTTCCAGCGTGCCCTCTGCCAAATTGAAATACACAAAGCTGTTTGTCTTTTCTATTTGACTTCGGGGGAAAAAACCCAGATACCGTGTGAGATGTATGAGAAAAAAAATGAAATAATGTATCAAGTGTTCGTCATGGGTATCAAGTGCGACCAGAATATGATGTAAGAATACAAAAAGTTTATCGTTGCGTTCCTCTTCCTTGACGGAATGGTAAAATACTTCTGTAATGACCATACCAAGGGTGATCTTGATAGGATTGGTCTGTAGGTCTTGGTAAAAATAGGCGTTGCTGGTTTCAGATACTATTTGTAAGGACCGGGTCTCTTTAAAGAAAAATACAACCTCAATTATGGACATTGGTTGAAAATAGCCGTGCCGCTTTTTACCTTTTGTACTTCGATAACCTTTGATCAAATAACTCTGTCGACCATAGAGTCTGGTGTACATGGTGCAGATCAGGCTAGTATCTCGAAATTTATGCGTATTCAGTACGATGGCTTCGGTTTTGCGGATCATTATTCAGAGATAGGTAAGGAATTTCCGAAGAGGTTGGGAGACCCAATTATTGAAGGCGCCAGTGCAGCTGCATGTTCCAAGGCTATTCTTTCTTCTTCATACACAGCGAGCAAGGACTCAATATCTTTCGCTTGATTGATCCTTACATACTCCTGTGCCAGGGGAGATTTACTGTTTTTGGTGAACAACATAGGAGTTTCTACTTGGAAAACTTCTTGCAGTTTTTGTACCAATCGAAGACTGTTGATCCAAATTGGCTCCTTATCGTCAGCAGCAATAGTATTCATCACCAGCAAGTCTACCATTTTAAGTTGTCGCTGAAGTTCACCTTTCCTCACTAGGATATTTTCCTTGCCCTCAAGGCTAAGGATCCGTTTCTGATCACCTGAAATGGCATTGTTCACCACCAGTACATCACTGAGGAGAGAGGAAATCCGTTTAGTGACAAAGCGGGTGTCATGCATCGAATTGAAAGGGGCATGCACCAGAATAGCTTTTCCCTCCACCTTGTAGTAGGCGGAAACAAATTCTTTGATAAAAAAACTGTTTCGAAGGTTATCGCTTGTGAAGTAGAAAAGTTTCATTTAATCCCGGGCTATGACAGCAAACTTAGCTATTCCTGCATTTTTGCCATCAACATCTGCGACCATTGCCAAATAAATTCCCGGACGGAGCTTGTTGCCAGCAATGTCCAGCCCATCCCAGACCGCCTGACCTCCAGTAGCTTCCAATTCTCTGATGAGCATTCCCGAAATAGTAGTGATCCTAACTTGGAAATCCGTAACCCCACAGCTAATAGCAATCCACCCATCGTAATCAGTATAGAATGGATTGGGAAAAACATAGAGTTCTTCGCTGGATTCTTTACCCTGAATTGCATCACCAATGAAAGAAAGGAGTCCTTCACTGGTCCCAATAAAAATTTCACCTGTCTCGGGATCGATGGTGATGTCACGGATCTCATCTGTGAACAATGGCGAATTATAAGTGGTGTAGTGTTCTAAAAGGCGGTTTCCCTGGGGGTTGACAAGGTATATCCCATTGGTGGTTCCGATCCATTTCCGGTTGTTTCCATCTACAGCAATAGTCGTCACCTCTTGATCCCGCAATAAGCAGAATCCGTCAATCACCGGGCAACTTGCATCGGGAAAATTGTCCTGAAAAACTCGGCTGGGATTTGCAAATACAGCTATCCCTTCAAGGGTACCAATCCAAACATTACCGTTACGGTCCTTGGCGAGAGCATTGACTGTATTATTGGGTAATCCTCCTTGTCCGCGGGCAGTGGTCAAGCGCTTGACTTGATCATCAGCCGGGTTGTTAAGGGTTCCGTTTTCGTTGAACACAACCAAGCCAAGTTGATTGTTAATCACCCATTTGTTTCCCCGATCGTCAACCATGATGTCTACCGGGAAGGTATTGCTTAGATTGTAGTTGTGCCATTCTTCTTCCGGCGTTTTTACATTCAGGTTAAAGTCTCCCAAGATGGCTGTGACCCAGAGATTGCCATCGCTGTCCATATCCAGGCCGGAAACCCGGGTTTCTGTCCCCTGGCCCTGGTTGAAGCTGGCTGTCAGTCCTGAATTCTGACTAGTATAATTGCGCAGAACCTTCCCATTTTTAACAGCTAGCACACCTTGTCCCCAAGATCCAAGATAGCAGGTACTGTCTTCGGGATTGAAGTGGAGTCGGGCAAAGTCTTCGTAGATGGAATCTCGGGAAAGCTCATCCTCAACATTAAAATTATGCCACCCTTTTCCACGAGTATAATGGAAAAAACCATCAGGCATATTGAGGGGAGCAGAAGTAGAACCTGATTGGCCTCGGGGAGCAATGTAAATTTGCCCTTTCCCAACCCCTATTTCGGTAACAATATTAACCTGGGGACCATCTGGCCCCAATTCCACAAGGGAATCATCTTCGACTAACCACTGCAAAGTGCTACTTGGGTTCCCCCAAAGGATATAATCGGATCCAATATAAGCAGTAGTGGGTTTTTGATCCGGTAACAAGAGGTATTGGGAGGTGTCCAGGGGTTGAACCCGTATGTAGTTGCCTTCATCACAGTATAGTTGACTGTCGATTGCCATAAAGAAGGATTTATGGGTGTGGGGCATAGGTCCATGAATCCAGTTCTGGCCCGGGTATTTAGTATAGCAGGTGTCACCAACCATGGCATAAACAATGCTTCCAATATGAGCGATGTGGTCTGCTTCCCCGGGACTCATTCCATTGGTACCGTTATCAGCCTTTTCCCAAACGAATGGCAGAGTAATATTGAGTTGATCTATATAAGTGTAATACAAGCCTGCATTGCCGAGGCAGAGATAGATGGTATCATCCACGATCATCAGATCGTTGACTGGAGTACCAGAGGGGTTATCTCCTATTTTGAAAACTGAAGTACGGGTCTCTTTTTTCTCAATGTCAAAAATGACCAGTCCAAATTCCGTGGCAATGTAAAGGAGGCCGTTCCGTGACTCAAAATCGTTGATCCGCTTGCTGGTAAAAAGATCGGTGCGCTGGATGTCATTCAGAAACCGGGGGGTGGAAAATGGCTTGGTAAAGTAGTTAATTGTGCCATCTCCGTATCCCAGGAAAACGGTATTTGAAAAGGTGTCAATGTACATTGCGCTGGCGTCAACATCACTCAGCCCATCAACCGGGGAGTAGGTATTGACCTCCATCGAGGAAGGGTCCCAGGTAAAGAATCCTCCTTTTGTGTTAAAGTAGAAGAGATTATCATCGAGGAGGATGTCCTTTATATACTCATAGCTCAGATAAGAAGTCCAAGTGCCAATGGGGTAAGGTCGTTGGGCCTGGACCATGATACTGGCAAGAAGTTGTAGGCCAAAGCAGATCAGGATATTTCTGAATTGAATTTTCATGGGACTTTTTATTCAATTCGGTTTTTCGATAACAGCAAGTTTGGTAATTCCGGTACTTTGACCATCAGCGGTGGCTACCATAATCAGGTAGATACCAGGTGGAACCCGGTTACCATAGGTATCAGTCATGTCCCAAGGTACTTGACCGCCCAAAGATGTCAGTTCCCGAACCACGAGTCCTGTAGTTGTGGTAATCTTGACAATGGATTCCTGTTGCATGTTTTTGATCATAACGATCTCTGGGTAATCCACTCGTACAGGGTTTGGAAATGCGTATAACTTTTTGGCTAATTCTTCCGACCCTCGGATCGATTCACCTATATAGCTGACGGTACCCTTAGCGGTTCCAAAAAAAACTTCTCCAGTACTTTGATCAAGGGCTAATGCTTTGACGTCATCGTCTGGAAGAGGCGAATTCTGCTCAGTGAAGTGGGTGAGCAATTCAGTGCCATCTTCGTTGACTTGGTAGACCCCGTTTTCCGTAGCAATCCATTTTCGATTGGCAGCATCAACCACAATATCGTTGACTTGTTGCCCTCTTAACAGGCAGAATCCGTCGATAATTGGACAAACTGCATCCTGAAAATCGCTGGTCCAGATGACGGAAGGATCGTAAAAAATGGTAATTCCGTCCGAGGTTCCTATCCACATTTGTTCGTCCAAGTCCTGTGTGATAGCAAAGACAGAATTGTCGGGAAGGCCACCCTGACCGAAGTCGGTTGTCAACCGCTTGTACTGATCATCTGAAGGATCTTCCGGTGTATAATTGTCGGAAAAGACCACCAAACCTTGGGATTGGTTAATGATCCATTTGTTGTTGTAGTTATCGATCTCAATTCCAATTGGATCCATGATAGTGGGGCGAAAGCGGTACCACTCCCCTTCTGGGGTAAGTGCATGGATGGGCCAGTCATTGACGATTTGCGTCACCCACAAGTTTCCGAATTCATCTACCTCTAGTCCGCTCACCCTGTTGCGGCCCTCTTTAGAAACCAAACCTGAGTTATCATTGTTGTAAATCTGCTGAACCTCTCCATCTTTCAACACAACGATCCCTTCGGCAAAAGATCCAATATAGCATTTGCCGCTAAGTTCATCAAAATAGGCTCGTGCGAAGTCTTGCCAAACAGAATCCTGGGAGAGCATTCCATTCCGATGTGAGATAACTTTCCAGCCGCCATTCAGATAATTGAAATAGGGAATCCCACTTTTGTCAAAAAAGCGGTCTGAGAAACCTTTTTTGCCTCTGGGTGCAATGTATAGCTGACCATTTCCTGCCGCAGCTGCAGTCACATAGTTGTTGAGTGGGCCGGGGGGAGAAGCGAAGAGCCGGTCCTTTCCTGGAGGAAACCACTGTAATCCCTCTGTTAAGTCACCAGCCCAGATTGTGTCTCCGGTAGCATGACAAGAGATGGCGGTTCCAAAATTGTCCGTATATTCCAGTGTCCCATTCATTTTTAGAAGGTAGGATAAGGATCCTACACAGGCAAATACTTGGTCTTCGGTTGCCGCCATATACTGCCAGTCTTCGAATGGGAAGGGAGAATATGTCCAGGACGTATCAGTAGAGCCTAGTTGGAAGATGGTATCGGCAACATTTACATAGATGGTATGAGAAGCACTGGCAACAAAAGGAATACGTCCGCCAGGTAAACCGAGCTTTCCGGATTCTTTAACCCAGGCGGAGGGGAACGTTATATTGGGTTCATTGAGAGACGCGGAATAAAGCCCCTCACTGCCCAGACCGACCCAGAGGTGACCCTGGGCAATGGCTAGATCATTTACCGGAATTCCACTTTGGTTGTCAGAGAACTTGGTGATAGAATAGCGCGTTTCTTTCAGCTTGATATCATAGACTACTACCCCAAATTCTGTCGCGACATATAACAATCCATTCTGAGAGGTGAAATTATTAATGCGGAGGGTTGTAAAAAGGTCCGAGCGACTAATATCAGTGATATAACCAAACTGTTCAGCTGAATCAAGGGTATTGATGGTTCCATCCTGATAACCGATAAAAATGGTACCTGACTCCTGGTCAGAATAAATTGCGGTTGGGATCAGGTTACTCATGCCATTGATGGTAGAAAAACTCTTTGATTCCCGCGTCTTGGGGTTGTAGGAAAACATTCCGCCTTGGGTGATCGCAAAGACTTCTTCACCCCGGTGGGTAATATCAATAATGCTAAAATGGCTGAGGTAGGTATGCCAGACCCCGACCGGTGAGATCAACTGTGCCCGCAGCCCTGTTAAACAACCGAATAAAGCCGTTGTCAGTAACAAAAGCAGAGTTCGCGTAAATTTTCGCTGTGCCATTGACTACTATCAGATTCTTAAGCTGGCAAGTTAAGCAAATCGACACGAACACTGATGTGTCAAAGATATTACACAGGAACAGTTCTAACCTTGGAGGCGTATCGGATTTTAAAATTCGCGAAAACTTTATTTGAAGGTTTTTTCGAGATCATTTATTTGTAGGTCCAGCATATCAACAACTCCCAGTTTTGAACAGTGATCCCACGCAACTGAAAGTTCAGAACAGGCAATTACCTTCAAATCTGATCCTGAAACTCTCTCAATAATACCACTGAATCTATCAACTGTATCACCTTTTAACCCGGATTCATAAATGCTTTTTCTAATACCATCAATTTCTTCTATTGTTTTTCTATCCGGAAAATTTACTCTGATCCCACGCTCCTCAAAAAAACAACTTATTGGTCCTTTGGTCATTGTAAATTTAGAACCAATCAATTTTATCTCTCTGAAGTTTGATGATAATATGTGGTTTGTGAGAAGATCATAAACATTAACAAGATTAAGTTTTCTAAAAATATCATAAGCGTAGAATTGCAATGTTATGTTGGGGAGAATAAAGTAATCAGACTTTACTACCTCTCTGGTGCGAGCTATGCTCTTCAACTCGCACATTATTTCTTGTTTTCCGTCTGGAAGCAATTCGTTGATCCTATCAAAGTCAAAATCAACTTTACTGATCTGTAATTTTCTTTTATAACGATTCCTTGTCAGGAGATCATTCAACCCAGCTTCTAAGTACCTCGTTGAGTGAAATCCCATTTCCATGTATACTATTTGAAATTCCTTCATCTATTTCGCAATTGTCAGGATATAATCCGCAAAGAATTCTTTCTTATCTGTAATCTTACTTACGATTCGAAAAGAAGTGTTGATCAATATTTTATTCAAAATATCATCGTCATACTTTCTAGAAATTTCTGTAAGAATCTTTTCTCCCTTTGTAAACCTATATTCTTCTTTACCTCTCAACATTACCTTCTGATTTTTCAATGAGACAAGATAGCTGTAAGCTATGCCTTCCAATTCGTCATATACAGGTTGATGATCAAAGAATTCGACATTAAAGTTACCTTCTAACTCTCTATTTATTCTATCCAAAACATTTAGATTGAATTTTTTAGTTATTCCTTTACTGTCATTATAAGCGGGCAAGACGATAGAACCATCCTTTTTCATATCCAGTCCCAGAATAAGGGAATTCCCGTAATCCAGAGTTGAAGAAAGTTGTTTAAGAAAGTTACTAGCCAATTGATCGTCAAGATTTCCAAGATTAGAT
Organism: Bacteroidia bacterium; assembly: GCA_041565275.1. Taxonomy (GTDB): domain Bacteria; phylum Bacteroidota; class Bacteroidia; order J057; family JADKCL01; genus CAWUKT01. The sequence goes on along the minus strand of JBFGVE010000050.1, from coordinate 4,562 downwards.
CCTAGAAACATCAACACCTTTGGAATCTTTCGTTTTTTAAGATCTTTTAATACGCTAAAATAATCTCCATGAATTGGTTCAATACTTAATCTTGTGAACCTTCGATTAAAAGTTTCACTTAACCCCGTCAGAGCATTTTTAGAAATATCGATGGGTACGTAATTAAAATTATACCCCTCTTTGATCAAGGCTGCTATGAACAAATAAGTTTTTGTTCCATCACCAGCTCCAAGCTCTATGAGTTCAAATTTTTGATCCTTCGATATGCTAAGTTTAGAAATAACCTTTTCCGAAGACTCTTTGAAGATTTCAATTTCAGACTTTGTGAGATAGTATTCAGGTAGTTTCATTATCTCAACGAATAAATCATCACCTTTCTCATCATAGAAGTACTTAGAAGATATGTATTTGGGATTACTTTTTAATCCTTCATCTACGTCTTTGAAAAAATCGTTCATAACTAGTCGGTCTTGAAGAACCCCACCAATCAAAAACCCAGGCGGAGCTTGCCGCTGCTTGCAGCGCCGACCTTGGCCGGAAGCACCTGAACCGGTCCCCTAACCGCCAGGGGCAGCCGGTTCAGCCACGCAAAAATAGGACAAAAATCCGGTTGCGGACCCTTGTTGATTCATTTCATAAAGTTCCAAACAGCGGTGTTCAGCAGGAGGTTAACCTGATCTCCAAAAGTGCTCTTAAGCCAGTTGCGCGTGAGCCGGAAGCGGTGTTTGAGATGGGCGATCACTGGCTCGATGGCTGTCCTTGGTCGGAATCGTTTTCGAGCCTTTCGCTTTTGGTAGGCACTGTCGCCGGCTTTCGGGTCTGAGGGAGTCAGCACTTTTGTATCGCCAAATAGTAGAGTTGGTATAGAAAAGTCACTATGTACCTCGCCAAATTTGTACCCAAATCAAGATTCCCGGATAAATCTATTTTGAAATTTTACTCACTACGATTCCAGAACTGCGTATGCCACATAGCGATTCATCACGCATGTATTGAAAGAGCTTTACAGAATAGCTACCAAATTGATTAAAGCTTAAGCCGTCCTCAACGCTGAGATTGAAATAAAATTCTTCTCCTGAAGGCTCACTAAACCATCGACCGGTGTTGTCTATCAGGTCAAATCTTGCAGGAAGCAAATTTATATCTCCTGAAGGGGAGGTTACCAATGCGTACAGGTAAACATTACTGTATGAATAGTCTTCTGTAAAGGTTATAGGGAAATAAAGCCTGAATATAGCAGAAGTGTCTGCATTTTCGAATTCCAAAGAAACTGTATCATTCAGTGACCAACAGTCTCCATCAAATTCTTTTTCTGTTTCGGCAAATGAAAACTTACATGAAAATAAGGCCATAATTGAAGCCAGGAATATGGAGAGGATAGGAGGCCTTATTGCTGTCAAAACATTCGATATTCAGGGTTCAGGTTAGCCTTATGCGACTTCTTTTGCTTTAACAAGGCTAAAATTTCAAGGTAATTGCCTTTTTTTTACTCTTTTTCCGGCTTTGTTCCGTCGCCTTTTTCCAAAGAGCCTTGATCGTTGTGATCCTTGTCTTTTCCAGAAGGTTTGCTACTATTTTTACTGCCTTTCTTATCATCAAAAGCTCCTCTCCTTTTTTGCCCATTTTTATAACCACTTCTCTGACTTGATCCGCGGCCTCTGCTTCCGCGATTTTCCTCGCCCTTTGATTTCCCTAATATACGGGAATTGTTTTCCTTGGAACTCATACTCTCTCCTCGCTTTTTGGAACCAATATTTTTGGGTTTGCTAATGATTCCCTCCTTACTTCCCTTGGAATGTGACCTGTCATTACCACCCTTTGCACTAGCAGTACGGCGTTTACCTTTTCTGCGCCCTTTTCCCTTGGGACGATGCTTGGGATCTTCACGTAAGGTAGATTGCCCAACGACATCCACAAAGTCCAAGCTTTCTTCGGCGGCAAAATCTCCAGGAGATTCAAGAGCCCTCAGAGAGGCTGGCTTTTCACCGCTGCGATTCATTCTGGCCATTTCAATCACATGGTCTACAGAAACGGGAATCCATGTAGATTCCCGTTCATAACTAAACCACATAATACGCTTGAAGATATCCGTTTTTTGCCGAGAAGCTAAACCCGCTTGTGTATCAATTCGCTCCACTTTCGGGATGTCCTCTAGAGCATCTATATAGGTCTCCAATTCAAAGTTCAGACAGCACTTAAGGCGTCCACACTGGCCAGAAATCTTCATGGGATTAAGGGATAGATTCTGGAAACGGGCTGCCGCAGTGGAAACTGACTTGAAATCAGTTAGCCAGGTAGAACAGCACAATTCTCGACCGCAAGATCCAATCCCGCCGACCAACCCGGATTCATGCCGCAGACCAATCTGCTTCATTTCCACCCGAATCCGGAATTCAGTTGCCAGTTGCTTGATCAGTTCACGAAAGTCAACTCTTTGGTTAGAAATATAATAGAAGATTGCTTTCGTATTGTCTCCCTGAAACTCAACGTCAGAAATTTTCATATCCAGACCAAGTTCACGAACAATTTCGCGGGTTCTAACCAAAGTCTCTTGCTCTCTGCTTCGTGCCTTTTGAAGCTTGAAAAGATCATCCTTAGTCGCAACCCGGTAGATTTTCTGTATCCGGTCAGAATTCTTGTTGAACTTTCGCTTTTTCATTTGAAGTTCTGCCAGAATACCTCCAAGAGAAATTTGGCCAAGATCAAATCCACGGTCACTTTCCACGACAACGTAGTCACCGGTAACTACAGGAACCCCGCTAGCATTTTTGAAGAACCATTTGCGGGTATTCTTAAAACGAACTTCGTAAATATTTTCAAATTCCGGCAGATTCGGCTGTTGCATACTACCAAACCAGTCGTATGTGTTAAGCTTGTTGCATCCTCCAGTGGCACAACCACCATTTTTTCCGCATCCACTAGCGCCTGTGCCGCATGACGTACATCCCATAACCCCTCCTTGTCATATATTTAAGCCGATACTCGATCGGTTTAGATGTTTAAAGAAATTTGGGTAACGAGAATTTGAAATCCTCGGTACCGTTCCATTCAACTAAATACTTGCTTTTAAAAAGAACGATGATCAAGCGTCAAATTAATACTTTTCCATTTAATATAGAATGTATTCGGAGAGAGAGAACTGTCAACACCATTTGAGAATTGGCATTTCTTGAGATAAAATGAAGGCCATCTTCTATCATTCGTGCTAATTTATCAATTCCATTGAGTTGAATATACCGGCTGAATTTCTTCTGAAATTCAACTTCAGCCTCAGTAGACCCTGACAATTGGGGAGAATCAAAAGCGAATAGAAGCGAATCTCGAACTTTCTGAATGGCATAGCTCAGAAAAAGCTTCTGGAACTCTTTGTTTTCTTTTGTGACCCCTTCAACCCACCCCTGTATCAAGGGAAACTTACCTTTCATAGAAATACGCATCCAATGCATATATAATTCTGAGAAAGACTTGTTAGACTCATTTACAAGTTCAACCGCTTTAGTTACAGAACCCTCCGCCAATTGAGCAACCTGTTGCGCCCTATCATAGGTAAGGCCATATTCTCTCATGAGATAAGTCTGCATCACCTGGTCTGGGATACGCTGAAGTCGCACTCTCTGGCACCTTGAATTAATCGTGGTCAGCAGTTGATTCGTATCTGAAACCGTCATGATCATAACCGTGTTAACTGGTGGTTCTTCCAAAAGCTTCAACATAGCATTAGATGCTTCCCGGTTGACCTTCTCAGCATTCCAAATGATCACTACCTTGAAGGTGGCTTCAAAGGCTTTGAGCTGCATTTTACGTTTCAACTCCCGGATTTCATTAATTCGGATACCAAGTTGTTTATTTTCGCCCTGCATTAAACTAATCCAGCTACTCATCGAGAAATAAGGCTTCTCAAAAAAATGCTCTCTGAAAAGAGGGAAAAAGTCATCAGTAACCGTTTTGGAACCTATCCCAGGTGCGCTTACGGTTGGTAGAACAAACATGACATCAGGGTGGATTCCTTTGCGAATTTTTATACAACTTGCACAAATTCCACAGCTATCTACTCCGGAGAGATTTTCGCAGTTTATGAATTGGGCCACTGAATTAGCAAAGGCAAGTTTGCCAATCCCTGGTGACCCATTGAGGATGATGGCATGAGGCAGCCGTTGTTTTGCCACCATTCCGCGAATAATCTCTTTCGCCCTATCCTGACCAATGATCTCATCGAACTTCATAGAGTTGCAATTTGCAAAATTTTTGACCAATGATCGCATTACTCTTTGATCAACTCAGGGCAAACTCATTCTCTGTACATTAGCAATCCCAATAGATATTCCCTGTTTCGCGCGGCTTTAATCCTCTTGTTCTTGACTCCTAATCTGAGGGATCGATCCTGTTTGAGTAGATTGAGGGCAAACTTTCGGACAATGGCGAAGTTTTCAGGTTGATTGCCAATTCTTTTTCGACACTCATCTTCTCTGAATGCGATGTCTAGTACCCAGTGAAGTGAGTTTTCGACGCCCCAATGCATCCTGATAGCTTGGTTAACAACTTTTGCATCGACCTTGAGGCTG
>JBFGVE010000049.1:0-19911 GCA_041565275.1 Bacteroidia bacterium | reverse complement strand
GTGGTCATCACTAGAGATCCGGACCCGACTACTTCCAATGCGGGTGCCGATCAGGCAGTTTGTGACACAACAGCAACCCTTGCTGGAAATACACCGACCGTCGGGACGGGTCAATGGACGCTGGTCAGTGGTACTGGTACAATTACGAATCCAACGAATCCGACATCCGGCGTTACTGGCCTTGGTGTAGGCAACAATACTTTCCGGTGGACAATCTCGAGTGGTGTTTGTACACCTTCCACTGACGAGGTGGTCATCACCAGAGATCCGGACCCGACTACTTCCAATGCGGGTGCCGATCAGACAGTTTGTGCTACAACTGCTACCCTTGCAGGGAATACACCGTCTGTCGGGACAGGTCAATGGACGCTGGTCAGTGGTTCTGGTACAATTACGAGTCCAGCGAGTCCGACATCCGGTGTATCAGGTCTTGGTGTCGGGAGCAATACCTTCCGGTGGACTATTACAAGTGGTGTCTGTCCCCTTTCCACTGACGAGGTGGTAATCACAAGAGACCCAGACCCGACAAATTCCAATGCAGGTACCGATCAGACAGTTTGTGCCACAACAGCTACCCTTGCTGGGAATTCGCCGACTGTCGGGACAGGTCAATGGACGCTGGTCAGTGGTACTGGTACGATTACGGATCCAGCGAGTCCAACATCCAGTGTTACAGGTCTTGGTGTCGGGAGCAATACTTTCCAGTGGACGATCTCGAGTGGTGCTTGTGCACCTTCAACCGACGACGTGGTAATCACAAGAGACCCGGTCCCGACAAATTCCAATGCGGGTGCCGATCAGACAGTTTGTGCGACAATAGCTACCCTTGCCGGAAATACACCGACTGTCGGGACAGGTCAATGGACGCTGGTCAGTGGTTCCGGTACGATTACGGATCCAGCGAGTCCGACATCCGGTGTTACAGGTCTTGGTGTCGGGAGCAATACTTTCCAGTGGACGATCTCGAGTGGTGTTTGTACACCTTCAACTGACGATGTGGTAATCACAAGAGACCCGGTCCCGACAAATTCCAATGCAGGTGCCGATCAGACAGTTTGTGACACAACAGCTACTCTTGCTGGGAATTCACCGACCGTCGGGACAGGTCAATGGACGCTGGTCAGTGGTACTGGTACAATTGCGAATCCAACGAATCCGACATCCGGAGTTACTGGCCTTGGTGTAGGGAGTAATACTTTCCAGTGGACGATCTCGAGTGGTGTTTGTGCACCTTCAACCGACGAGGTTATAATCATAAGAGACCCGGTCCCGACAAATTCCAATGCAGGTACCGATCAGTCAGTTTGTGACACAACAGCTACCCTTGCTGGAAATTCACCGACCATCGGGACAGGTCAGTGGACGCTGGTCAGTGGTTCCGGTACGATTACAGATCCAGCGAGTCCGACATCCGGTGTTACAGGTCTTGGTGTCGGGAGCAATACTTTCCAGTGGACGATCTCGAGTGGTGTTTGCGCACCTTCGACTGACGATGTGGTAATCACAAGAGACCCGGTCCCGACAAATTCCAATGCAGGTGCCGATCAGACAGTTTGTGCCACAACAGCTACCCTTGCTGGAAATTCACCGACCGTCGGGACTGGTCAGTGGACCCGGATCAGTGGTTCCGGTACAATTGCGAGTCCATCTAGCCCAACGTCGAGTGTTACAGGTCTTGGTGTCGGGAGCAATACTTTCCAATGGACGATCTCGAGCGGTGTTTGCGCACCTTCGACTGACGATGTGGTCATTAACAGGGACTCTGTTCCTACTCCGGCATCTGCAGGTGCTGACGAGGATATCTGTGATTCATCCTATACCCTTGCAGGGAATTCCCCTTCCATCGGGACAGGTCAATGGACTTTGATCAGTGGTTCGGGCACGATTACAACACCGAGTGATCCAACCTCCACTGTTACGGCTATTGGGGTTGGCTCATCTGTATTTGTTTGGACTATTTCAAATGGATCGTGTCCTCCCTCAAGGGACACAGTTGTTATAACCAGGGATCCACTACCGGTCAATCCGGTTGTTACAGGTGATACTGAAATTTGTTATGGAGACTCGACCATTCTCACTGCGTCCAGTGGTGCTTCCAGCCCAAGTTATACTTGGTGGGATGCTCCATCCGGAGGAAGCACCTTGTCAAGCACCAATCTTTTAAATACAGGATCGCTCACCACGACGACGACTTACTATGTTGATGTAGAGGATGGTTCTACCGGTTGCAGATCATCCAGAGAAGCTTTTACGGTTACTGTGAACCCACTTCCAATTGTTTCGTTGGGCAGTGATACTGCCATCTGTACATACGACACTCTTTGTCTTGATGCAGGGAGTGGCTTTGTATCGTATTTGTGGTCGAACTCCAGTACAAGTCAAGTAAACTGCTTTACGGGAAATAATTTTGTATTTGTTACGGTAGTTGATTCAAATTCCTGCTCGAACAGTGATTCGGTTGAGATCACAACGTATCCTGTCCCTGTTGTGGATCTTGGTAATGATACCACCGTTTGTAGCGGAACTCCGGTCACACTCAGTCCAGGATCTCAGTATACAGCTTACGACTGGAATACCGGAGATACTTCACAAGCCATAATTGCAGGATCTGACGGTTTATACGCAGTCATCGCGACGGATGTATTCGGTTGTTCGAATTCGGATTCATTGCTAGTATCTTACTTCGATCTGGATGATACTCTGATCAGTCCCCGGATCCTTCCACCCATGTGTATCGGTGATACCGTCTACCTGACTGCTGATCCGGGGTATGTCCAATACTTTTGGAATACCGGGGATACAGCACAAAGAATTGCAGTTACGGGTTTTGGCGGGTTCGCAGGTGTATCGGTAACCGATACGAATGGGTGTCAAAAATCGGATTCTGTGTTTGTCGAATTCTGGAATACCCCTAAGCCTAATCCGATTATCTCTCCCGGTCCCTTGGTAGATATTTGTGGAGGAGAAACGGTGATTTTGGATGCTATGGATGGCTATTTCAGGTATGACTGGAACACAGGTGATACAACACAATTTATTATGGTAAGCAGTACAGGGGATTATATGGTGACGGTAAGAAATGGTTTTGGATGTACCGGAACATCTGACACGGTATTTGTGACTGATCATCCACTGCCGGTCCCCACGGTATACAGGCAAAATGATACTCTTTTCGTAGATAGCCCATACATTTCCTACCAGTGGTATGAGAATTCAAATCTGATCCCGGGGGCTATTTCATCTTTCTATATACCTCGAAATGCCAATTGGTACTCCGTAGCTATTATTGATGCCATTGGTTGTGGAGGTGTGAGCGATTACTTCTACTATAATTCATCCGTAAGTGCAGAAAGCCCTACTGAAAGTGTACTTGATATCCAAGTTTATCCGAACCCTACCAGTGGTATTCTCAATGTTCGTACCCTGGAGCCTATCGATTGGGATGTCGATATGACCGTTATGGATATGTACGGTCACGTGGTCAAGACATTCCGGTTGGATCGCCTGGATGATGTGTTCGTGCTTGACCTCACGTATGTTACAAATGGAATGTACCTTCTCAAAATTGAGGATAAGAAGGGACGTACGGGCATGGTTCGATTTATGGTGGAATAAACTTGACCGTAGACGGAACTGTCTGAAATGTCATTTACTGCCCGCTTCTTTTCAGAATCCTCTTGTGGATAGCCGTTCTGTAGTATTCGTCTGCCCCTTCCTGGTCTCCGGCCAGTTGGTGAAGGCCTATCACCTTTCTCCACCAGACAGGATTATTGGGATCGCGGTCTATTATATCCAAGACATGTTCTATGCTTGCTTTGTACTCTCCCTTGTCCATGTAGATATCAGCTTTGACATCTCTGAACAATAGGTTACCGGGATTCCGAGCTATTGCCTCATCAATGATGCTTGTTGCTTTATCAAATTGTCCTGACCTTTCGAGAGACCGGCCCAGCAACTCCCAGGTTTCATCCGGTAGAGGATCCAGCATTCTGGATCTTTCAAGATTTACCGCGGATTCATTAAATTTTTGCAGATAGAATTGTGCTTTACCAAGGTGGAACCAGGGATCCGGGTAATGGGGATACACGCTAGCCGCTCTTTTCAACACATCTTCAGCTTTTTCAAACATGCTGAAGCGCATTAAATTTATGCCCCAGTCAATGTATGCATAGTAAGCGCTATCAGTTATGTTTACGGCTTTTGCATATTCCGAAAACATCCTGTCCTTAACCTTAGGTTGGTTGGGATCATGGTCCAGTTTTTTACTTAGTTCATTGGCTAGATAATAATGCGCCCTGGCACAATCTTCAAGATGGACAATATCGTTTGCAATTAATGTGTAAGTATCCTTCCATGCCATATTTCTATTTGCAGTCAGGACAGAAAGAATAAGAAAAATAGCTCCAAGCATCCCAAGCATCAGCTTCACTTTTCCTGATCCAAATTTGATTTTCTTTTCCTTTGTCACTTTGAACTCAGAACCCGGTTCTACCCGCATGACAGTATAGAGACCCCAGACTACCCAAATGGAGGGGCCTAATGACGGAGTGAACATAAACCGGTCAGCCATCGTATCGGAGAGGAGGAACAAAATTTGCAGGTACAGGGTGATAAACAAATAGAAGTATAGTATCGAAAAATTCAGGACTCTGGTCTTTTTCCTGAAGGTCTGGACAATTGCAAAAACGATTGTCACCAAGTTTACCATGAAAGCAACCGCTACTATGGCATGGTTCCAGTCGATGTAAGGAACCTGGTTATACCCTGAATAGTAAGTAAGTGGGTACGGCCAGAAAAACTTCCCCAGATAACGAAAAATGAGCATTCCCGCACTGCCTATCTTTTCCCAGTAGGAATCAATTACGACAAAAGGATTCCCCAGAAAAGTACTTTCCAGTACTCCTGCGGGCTCTACAGGGGAGAATACCCAAGGAGCAGATCCATTTAAAATAAAACTTACTCCTACAACTATGACCAGTAGAAGAGGAGTCACCATAAGGAATTTTACCTTTTGTCTCCAGTCATCATTAAAAAGGGTTAGAATTACGACAAGAGGCAAAAAGGCAAAAACGATACCGTTCTCTTTAGAAAGCGAGGCGAGCCCCATGAAGATCAGACTGAAAACGAGAGAGGTCCATGTACCTTTTTTGTGAAAGATCAGGAATTGATTCAGCATAAGCATCCCAAAGAGCATCGCGAGTATCTCATCCCGGCTTTTAATGTTTGCAACGACCTCCACATGTATTGGATGGACCAGAAAAAGCAAAACCACAAGGAATGGAAAATAATACTGGTATTCAGGCAAAAGCAATCTAATGGACCTGTATATGACGAGACACAGCAGGGCAAATAAAATTACATTTGTCACATGTCCTGTCATCGGGTTCAGGCCAAACAACTCGTATTCTATGGAAAACGTCGTATGGGTTACCGGGCGAAAGCCTGTAAAGTCAGAAGCAAATACCCTGACGTCTTTCTGAAAATGTTCAGGTATTCCCGCAAATCCTTTCTGGACCCGGGCATTATCGGTGATCACCAAGATGTCGTCCCATGCGTAATCGTGGTTAAACGTATTTGCATAGATCAATACGGCCAGCAGAAAAAGCAGCCCCATAGCGAACTTATCCGGATATCTTTTGGCAATATTTACAATTGATCTCATCAATAATCAGAAAGGTAATACGAATTTTTAGCATCCTGGTAACGTATGATGCCAGGGAATTTGTATAGCTCCCGGTAAATACTTCGTAAGTAAGGAATGTCTTTGTTATAGAAGAATTTGAAAGAATTCGCAATTAACGTGGTTATTGTCCCGGGACCGGTTCGGTCCAATTTGTAGTCTCCAGCCGGAATATTCCGATACCTCTGAGGATCCACGTCCTTCAAAGTTTTATGATCAAAGGTGTACAACTGTGCTCCTTGAAACAACTTACTCCAAAGCTCCAAGTCGGAAACAAGTTCTTTATCGTGGTTATTATCTATATCTCTCAACAATGAAGTTCTCCAAAATACAGTACCCGGCATCATTATATTTCGGACCGATCCAGGTTTCCTTGAACTAAATAGGTATGCTGACATCCTTAGATCCCGGATTTTATAAGACTTCATTGAAGGGGGAATTGTATTGACCCACTGGACGACAGAGAGTTTCCCAAACATTTCAGAGATCTTCCACAGGCTCTTTGGTAATAACTCCTGGCCGGATTCCATCCATGTTACGATGTCACCGTCAGCGGATGAAAGCCCCTCCAGTAACATTTTGATATAACTTGCTTGAGTCATCTGAATATCAAATACCTCATCTCTTGATCCCTTGTCCGCTGCATGTCCATCTCTAACCCTGATTACCTGTACACTTGCATCTACATTTTGCTGAATAGATTGAAAAGTCCGGTCGAATGAGAAATTCCCAAAATCCAGAACTACGATACTGATCTTGGGAATATTCGTTAGGGAATTGGTAGACAAAAAATTCTGGAGAGGTCCTCTTTGTTTTGCAAAATACTTTGCAGGAGATACCTTGGCGGGGAGTAGTTCTTTGCGCTCGGCAAAGAAAAGTTCCGATCCAGCCAGGTCCTGGATGATGTCCCAAATAGGTGGATTCATAGAGGCAGAGTACGATTTGATACTTTTGTTCACCTTTCTCCGGGTGAGAATAAATTCAGACTTTAGAAAATCAAGATCAGTAGTACCATATAGGTCTACATCAAAATTGTATTCCTGAAACTGTCTGGCGCTGCTTTTAATGGTACTCTCGGTGGGTTCAAAAAATACATTGTAAACGGAACGGGATTCATCGAAAGGGACAAATGAATTCGCCTTTGAGGTCAAAGCAAGAGGTACCTGGAACAATCCGGGAGTATCTGCACTTGTTCCTTTTTCATGAAAATTGGAGGTATATGAAACGTATGGAACAGAAAAATAGAGGTCCTTACTCAGCAAGAACTTTATAAATTCCTTTTTCCAACTGGAATCAGGCCAGTCATCGAGGAATTCAGGTAGTCTTACATTTTGTTCATTTCCTGTTTCATACCAATTCTGAAATGCTGCCCATTGCCCGGACGTCCATACCTGACCCCATGAAATAGCAAACTGAATAAAAAAAACAGCATTTCCGTCATTTAATGGTTCAAAGGGAAAGAAACAGCTTTCAGCTACACGGTAGCTGTATAAAGAGATCCCAGCGACTTTGGGGTCATGTTCATAGAACCTCAATGCATTCACACCAAATTGGTAGAACGCTGGTGAAACGATGAGGTCATCTTCCAGCATAATGATCGATCCATATCTAGATGAAAGCCCACCGCACTTCAGGATATGGTCTTTCAAACCCATGTGCTGCACTTGAACATCAATAACCTTTTCACCAAAAGGCCAATCCAGGTTTGTAGCAACTTCGATCACTCCAGGATCGCCAGGTCCATCGATGCTGATATGCAACAAGGGATTAAAGCCAGCAAAATCAGACCGTATCAATGAATTCAGTAGCCTTTGTAGTGATCCGGGCCGGTTATAGGCCGGAATTACGATTACCGGCCCATTATTTATTTTCCCTGAAATAGTCAACGCCTGGAAATATAGATGAACAAATCCCCATACAATTGTTTTAGCTCCTTAATGGTGTCAGGATACTCTCGGACTGAGACCTTTCTTCCTGCATTGGCAAGTTTCACCGCCAGGGCCAGCTGCTGAGATTCTTCCAGTATAGTTGTTCCTGCTTTGTAGGTGACATGGTCGAATTCGATCACCTCACCAGGTATATATTTCTCCATATACTGCCGGAACTGGAATTCAAGGTGCCTGCGGTTCACTTTGTCAGTCACTTCACTGATGAGGACCTCAAAATCGTTTTCCCTCCCAAATTTCATTAGCGCGCGATTGTCCCTGGGAAAGCAGGGGCCTCCGTATCCGAATCCATATCCCAAATACTTATTTCCGATCCTGCTGTCTGAGCCTATCGCAGACAAGACCTTATCCGCTTCGGCCCCGACCATTGTTGCCAGGTCACCGATTGAATTTGCGAACGAGATCTTAGTGGTTAGGAAGCAATTGGTCGCCAATTTGGTGAGTTCCGCGCTGATACGGGACATCCGGCAGTAAACAGGTTCGTTCTGACACATTTGTTCATAGATCTTCTGGACCAGTAAACCTGACTCTTCGGTGCTCTCACCGATCAACACTTGGTCGGGAAACTGCTGGTCCTGAATAACGGTGCCTTGTGCAATGAACTCAGGATTGTAATTCAGGGTATAATTCAGCGACTCTATGTCTCCTGCCACTCTGTCGCAGTAACCGGGCATCGTTGTACACATGACGACCAAATGTTTTTGCAATTTCGATCTGCCATATTCCCCGATCTTAGAAAGTACTGTATCCACTTGTGAATGATCATATCCACCGTGCGGCAATGATGGGGTTGCAACTACTATGAATGCGACTTCCCATCCGGATGACATGAATTCATCGAACGAAGCTGTGGCATGAAAATCTTTTGACTCTGAGAGCAATGCCTCGACATTTGGCTCCGTTGACCTAAGGGTTTTATTATTTACTTGAAGTACATGTTGTTCATTTGCATCCAGCCCTCGAACACTGAACCCAGCCCTCTCCAGGTTCAAAGCAAAACATAGTCCCAACTTTCCGATCCCTATTACCCCGATGGTCATTGAATATGGCTGATGAGATCTAGAATACATATTCCTCAAATATTTCGTCTGTGAATCCCCAATCCTTTTTATTGATATTCACTTTGCATTTATTCTTCAATAGGTAAATAGCTGTTTCCCAGAAGACTCCAAAACCGATCGTGGGTCTTTCTTCGATGAATTTCATTTTTTCTATAGGGTTCATTGAGGACCATCCCTGGGGATGATCAATATGGTAGCAACAAGCCTTGACCGGGAAGATGTACTGGCTGTAGCCCAAGGCCCTTGCAGCCGCAAGTGCGAGTGAATCAACATGTATTGAATACAGGTCCAGCTCCACATATCCCTGAATATCATTCCAGACGTCCCTGTGCATCAAAGTAAAGTCTCCACAAGCCATTTTATCCAATCTACTGTAAATCCTTTTGACCTTTTCAAACCTGAGCATCAGAATGAACGAAATAATATTGAAGCACCATTTAGAAAAATAAAAAGCGCTGTGCATGCCCGAATCATCCAGATTAAGATGGATAAATCGCTGATCCAGGCCATTCCTTCTGATAATATTTGACTTGCAGTATTCAATTTGCTCGTCGAAACCCGCCTGCTCATCAATGCCTGGCTTGATATCAACACGATTTGCCCTGTAAAACATGTTTTTTTTCAGTTTTTTCTGACTGATCATCTGGATCAGTTCATCTGAAAAGATGAGATCTACATTTGTGCATAGGACGAATTCTCCCTTTGCCCTTCTGATCCCCACATTCTTAGCGATCATCTGGTACAGAGGGATCTCCAGGCTTCTCTTGTACTTTTGATGCAGCTCTGGCGGAACAACAATATACCTGATCGCTAGACGGTCTTTTTCTGTAGGTTTTGGTAACACATCTCTCAAAGGCGGATCTTCCGGTGGTGGGTTCCACTCTACCAGTATCAATTCAGCGTCTAATTCATGTCTGTTGCATTGTTCTATCAATCCATTTACAAACAAACGCATTCTCTTCAATATCTCCCCTCCGTGAAAGTCATTCCGACTGGCAGCGACTATCGATATATATTTCGATCTATTTTGCATCGATTGCTTTCGTTGAGAATACTACTTCTTCAAAATCTTCATCCCTGAACCCCCAATAATCATTGTTGAAATCAAACTGGATATTGTTTTCAAATAATTCCAATGCAATTGCATGCACGATCTCATATCCCAGAGAAGGGTTCGACTCAAAAGACCTCAGTTTCTTCATAGGAGCGGTATTGACCCAGCCATTGTCGTGTTCCAAGTGATAAATACAGGCGTCAGGCTTAAAGGTTACCTGTTCCATCCCGGCCGCGGAGGCGGCAACAAGGGCAAGGGTGTCGACGTGTGCCGGAAATACCTCAAGCTCTGCGTGTCCTCCGATCCTTAGCCAGGCTTCTTTTGACATCAAGGTAAAATCACCACACGCGAACTTATCGAGTTTATAAAACCTTATGTAGGCATCGTTCGCCTTTTTAGAAAAGACACTGAATCCGATATTGTAAATACTCTTTAATATAAAGTTTGATCTGTCCAGGCCATACTCCCTTAAATTGATATGTTTATATCTAGCATTCCATCCCAAAACTCTCAATACATTTTTCCTGCAGTATGCTATTTGTTTTTCAAAAGCCCACTCTGTAGAGAGTTTATTATCAACGTCAACCCTGTTGGCGCGGTAAAATTTAGCTGGCTCCAGATCTTTGTTTGATAGGATTTCCATCAAGGGATCCGAAAACAACAGATCTACATTGGTGGCAAGCACATAATCACCGTTTGCTCTGCGAATACCTACATTTTTAGCAGTAAATTGGGGGATCACAATCGTATCGGAACGCTCGGAGCGTTCGTGGACTTCCCGTGGGACCCTGATATATTTTATGGTCAGGTAGTCATCGCTCTTGGGACCAGGTAATATTTCTGATAAAAAAGGTCTATCTGCCGGAGGATTCCATTCCACAAAGATCAGTTCTACAGGCAATTGGAATTTTCTCGTTTGATGCAGTAGTCCGTTGACAAACAGAGTCATTCGCTTAAGCATGTCCCCACCGTGATCATCATTCCTTGAAGTCACTACTATGGAATAATAAAACGAACTCACCGATTGACCAGAAGGATTTAAAGAGGAAGGATTCAAGATTTTATTTTTTCGCTGACTACCTGTTCATGTACCCAATAGAATACTTTTTCAATTCCCTGGTCCAGTGAGTATCTAGGCTTCCAGGCCAATTTCCGCTCGATCAGTGCGTTGTCTGATCTCCTGCCCCTTACCCCTACGGGTCCTTTTATATGTCTCAGGGCCAAATTTTTACCTGATATTCCAATGATCATATCTGCAAAATCATTGATTGAGACCATTTCTTCAGAGCCTATATTGACAGGTCCATAGAAATCACTGTCCATTAACAACCTGACCGCATCAAGACAGTCTTGAATATATAGGAAAGAGCGGGTCTGAAAACCGTCTCCCCATATTTCTATTTCACTCCCGTCATCCGCCATGGCTATTTTCCGGCATAAGGCTGTAGGCGCTTTTTCTCTTCCTCCTTTCCAAGAACTTTCTTCCCCAAAAATATTGTGGAACCTAGCGATCCGAACGTCCAACTGATGATTTTTGCGGAATGCAAGGAACAATCTCTCCGAGAATAATTTTTCCCATCCGTATTCACTGTCTGGCATTGCCGGGTAAGCTGAATTTTCAGAGCACTTTGGGTTTGCAGGGTCGAGTTGGTTGTATTCAGGATAAATACAAGCGGAGGAGGCGTAGAAAACTTTTACCCGGGATCGTCCTGAGGCCAGCTGAGCAATATGAAGATTTATCTGTGCCGAATTGTACATAACATCCGCATCGTTCTCTCCTGTAAAAATATACCCGGCTCCCCCCATGTCAGCTGCCAACTGGTAGATCTCGTCATAATCCTCCAGCATTACTTCCTGGCATAAACCAAATTCTCTGAGATCTCCTATCACAAATTGGTCAGCTTTGGTCTCAGAAAATTCAGGATATTTCAAATCCACGCCCCGCACAAAAAAGTCTTCCTTCTTTAGCCTTGTCACAAGGTGACTACCAATAAACCCTCCCGCGCCCAATACCAGTGCCTTCTTCATAGTCTGAAATATTCAAATTGTCTCCAATATCTGGAATTGATGGGAGTTTTAAAAGGTTTCATTTGATTGGTTAGATCTGTATCAAGCTCCGCAGGTCAGAAAGGTATTTTTCTTTGCGATAGTTGGCCTCAACCACTTTTCTTGCATTTTCTGAGATCATACTGGAAAATTCGCTGCTGGTCAGTAGCCTGAGAATGTTCCCGGCCATAGCTTCAATATTGTTCTCAGGAGAAAGGAGCCCTGTTTCTTCATGGATAATCGCATCCGGGATGCCACCGTGGATGGTGCTAACGACAGGGGTACCTGACGCCATAGCTTCTAGAATGACAAGTGGTAAACCTTCGGAGTCTCCATCCGCAGTTACGCGAGAGTGCTGGATCAAAAGAGTACCTTCTCTCAACAATGCTAGCACCTCTCCATGGTTTAGCCTTCCGCAGAATACCACAGATCTTCCCAGGCCATTGTTCTCGACATAGTCCTTGCACCCCTTCAGCAGTGGCCCCTCTCCGGCCATCTTCAAAGTTGCCTGAGGTAAATACTCAAGGACTTTTTCAAACACCGCAATGACTAATTCAGGAGACTTTTTGTCGACAAATCTTCCTATGTAGACCAATTGTAAATTATTGGTCTGTTTGTTGTAGAAAGGGAATTTTTCCAGGTCTACCCCATAGGGAATCAAATGTACTTTCTTTTCGTCTGCGCCCAGAGATATAAGCTGCTTTCTCATATTATTGGAGACGACGATCATTCCTTTTGCATTTGCAAACAACTTTGGATAAAGCTTTCCTTGTTCCCCGAGAATATCCTGTCTGTAAGCATCATAACCGTGAAAATGCACCCATAAAGGAATGCCTGCATCTGTACAGACATCCATCAAGGCCACACCGGTTGGCCCGTATTCTGCCAATACGACACTGATCCCTGTAGTACTCAGAAACTCGCCCAACATGGTTTTTCCAGACCCTCCACCAACTTCTGAACCCGACTTATTTTTAAAAAGAGACATAAAATTTCCGCGACCAGCCAGGGACGAGATCGTATGATCTTCTCCTTTCATTCCATTGCTCCAGTACACTGGAAAATACCCTCCGTGTAATAGAATGGTATCCGCAAGCAGTTCATTTGCATGCATATGAATAAAAGTTTCGGAATATTTAAATTTGTTAGGAGATGCTACTGCCAGCTTTTTCATCATGGTTTTTAAGTATCGTAACAAAGGTACAAAGCATTAAAGATAAAGGCCTCCCCATCGAGTCCTTACAAACCTCAGGTATCTCCCAATTTAATTCCCAACTTGGAAGAAATTTCCCCAAGAATAGTTGTTACAGCATTCCTGAAGACCAATATATGAATGCCGATCAGAGCAAGAAATTCAGGCCTGTTGACTGAGCACAGCACCAGAAAAAACAGCGCGATCCATAGCACGTAAAAATCGTCAAAGAAAACGTACAGCACATTCTTCAGATCCTTCGGGATACTTTGGTTGCTAATGAACCCTCTTCTGAAAAATACCAGCAATGCAAAAACAGGATATAGTAAAAAGAAGTACCAAAACTCTAGTCCCACAAAAATCCAGTACCCCAAAAAGGCTATACATTCACCAGGAAAGAAAAAATACTTGGTCATTTTCCATGCTTTTTCCTTTCCTGTGTCAACAACAAAGGTTCTGATCCCTGCTTTTTTGTCTTTGTCATGGTCACCGATCTGATGCAGTAAAATATTCCTCAGCCCAAGAAATGATTGCCACGTCCCTAGGATGAGTATGAATATGATCGCTTCCTCATAAGATTTCTTTCCCAACAGCCAAAATGTATATGCAGCCAGAACTGCCGGAACGGCATGTGCATAAAGTGCATCACAAAGCACCCCGGCAAAACCTCTTTCCTTCAATCTGAATGGAGATAAAGAATAAAGTATGAACAGCAGGAACTCCACTCCCAATAGGAAATATGAATAGGTATCCATTGGAAAGTAAAACACCCAAGGCAGGACAGCCATGGACAACAGAATACCCAACAACAGGATAAATGTCCCCTTAGGTATTTCCAAGATTACATTGCTTTTGCCTGCCTTTTGATCTTCCTCCCGATCTGAATAATCATTCACCAGATAACCAAAGCCTGCTATGCCCAAAATGGTCATACACGAAAAAAAGACACCCAATAGCGCATCTTGAAAAGGAAGGTCACATGCCAGGATCATGAAATAGGGAACTGAGATAAGAAAAGGAGCTTTGTAGCGCCAGGGATTACTGACCCTCAGTTTCTTGATAATTCCGATGGGGGAAATCTTCATTTCAACAATTCCAGGAGGCTAAAGTAGCTATTTTTTGATCGTATTTATGGTTTTGGGACAGGATTCTGTAAATTGTACGTTATAGGCGAAACAAATTCTTATGAAGCATCCATACCGTTGGGAACCAGTTCCCCACACTTACATCAAAGATAAGTCTTTGCAAAAAGAGATTGGTACTACAGGCTATAAAGTGATCCCCTTTTTGAATGAGGACCAATTAAATGCACTCCGGAAGATTTATACTGACAATCACTCTCTGTCAAATGGTGAAGGGGCAATGTTCTACTCCGTCTACTCACAGGATCTTGAGTACAGGCAAAAGGTGCATGAGCAAATCGGAAATGTTATCAATTCGACTCTTGATAAGTTGTTTTGGGATTACAAAGTGGTTCTCAATGGTTTTTCCATCAAGATACCGGGTAAGGAAAGTGGATTTCGTGTTCACCAGGATACTACTGGCCTGGATGAATTTAAATACTCTGCATTGAGTCTATGGTATCCGCTTTGGGACGTCAATAAAGATAATGGCACGATGTGCATGATCCCAAAGTCGCAAAGCCTTTTCTCCCCTTTCAGAGGTATTTCGTTTGGCACCCCTTTTGACAAAGTAAGCCATACGGCAAAAAAATATCTTGTCCCGGTGGATATAAAAGCCGGAGAGTTGCTCATTTTTGACAACCGGGTGCTCCACGCCTCCTTGCCCAACAAAACAAAGAATAACAGGGTCGCAATTATAACGGGAATTTTCCCTAAAGTAGCTGATTTTCAAATCTGTTATAAAGCCAGCAATGGAGAAATGATTGAGATTTATAGTCAGGAAGATGACTTTATTCTAAAATATCCCAATTTCATGCACAATTGCATGACCCGGCCCGTGACGGGAAAAGTCATTGGCATGGTTAAAGACTTGTATCCGCAAATCAGTGAATTAGATTTCAAAAGCCTTATGGCTGAAGCCCTAATCCCGGAAGTCAATCTGGTCCCTGAAGAAGTTACATTGGGCTGTAACCCTGTTTCCGAGCCCGACGGCATTGAACGAGAGTTGCTGATGCCCACAGCTGATATAGAGAAAACAGAACCTAGAAAATCTAAGAAAGGCTTCTTAAGCAGGATCTTTGGATAAAATATGGAAGAGCTTTTCAAAGATCCTCAATGCCAGAAAATTCTGGACAAGGATGGTGCCCTCACCAGACCTCTTTTGTCTGCCGGGAATGTAAAGGAGATATTTGACTTCTATAATGAGTTACATCCGGACGGGATCCCTCCGCAAATGCGTGATGGGATTCATATGACTACTTGGTGTTCTGACCCGGAATACAAATTATGTATCAAGAATAAACTCGAGGGTATCCTGAAAAGAGCCTGTGAACGACTTTTTAAGGATTTTAGGATTGTCAGTCCTGTATTCATCGTCAAGAGAAAGGGAGCAGATACAACTTTTCCCATTCACCAGGACTGGAGCGTAGTAGATGAAACCCGCCACAAGGCATTCAACATCTGGGTGCCTTTGCACAATGTGAAAGCAGAGCAGGGGGCGCTCTGGGTGGTAAAAGGAAGCCATTGTCTACCTCTACCTGTCAGGGGTCCAGGTCTATTGTTCCCGAGATTGAATGACATTGAGAACCATGTAAAACCTCTGATGGAACCTATGGACATGGAAGCCGGTGATGCTATGATCTTCTACCACAGGATCATTCACGGCTCCCCCCCCAATCAATGTGAGACCCCACGTGTTGTGGTCAGCTTCAGCTTGCTCCCTGTAAAAGTTCCACTTACTATCTTTTTCCAGAAAGATAAGACATCTCCCCTACAAAAGTATGAACCACCAGATGATTTCATTTATAAGTATATAAATGTCAGGGATCACACAGCGGCTATACCTCCTTCTGGAAAACTGATCGAGGAGAGAAAACCCCTTGAGCAGTTTGTTTATACTCCGGAATTATTTGACAAACTTTATTGGGGAAAGAAGAAAAAGAGGTTATTTCGTCGCTTATTAGGAGGTAAGAATCACAATTCTTGAAAACAAACTAAGTCGATGTTTAAAATATTTAGGCGTAAATCGAAAGAAGATGTTAGTGCCAGGATTAAAGGTAAACCTGTTTATGATTACAGGGTCATTGACAGGGATGATGTTTCGAGCTATTCTAATGCAATTCACGATCTTCAGGAAAGAAAATATGACGGATTACTGATCAAGAATGCTTTAAACGAAAAGCAGTGTAATATTCTATTAAGAAATGCTGATGATCTTTTGAAAGACAAGGGTGCTGAGATGCCTGTTGGATGGGCTTTTCCATTGATATTCGCTGAACTTATCAATACAGTTTTTCGAGAAGGAGAAGAATCGGGAAAGCAAAGGATGAAAGATTATTTCCTGAAATGCAAGGAAATCCATGATAATTCAGAGAACTATTATGGATTAAATGTGAATGAGTTGATCGAGTCATGGCTTACAAAATTCAGTGGAGGATTACCAATCCAGAGAGCAAAGGGATATGACAACGAGGGCGAATACATTGGCCACACATTGAGAAGTTATAGAGGACATGGAAAAGGGAATATCAGTGTTCACTGTGGCAACTGGTTCCAGACTGTCTGGAAACAATTCTATGGGCATCTTGAAGCCCAGGTGAATGTATTTGACCAATTGAGTTATTTTTTTCTTCTTCAAAAACCTGAAAGTGGGGGAGAACTTTCACTCTATGATTTTGAATGGGAAGAGGGCCAGTCAAAAGCCTCCAACCATGAGAACACAAGTGTAAAAATGGCCAATGGAGAGGAGATAAAACTTAAGAACAGAAGAAAAATGATGATCCACCCTATGGAAGGTGACATGATCATATTTGCAGGAGGGCAGATCTGGCACAGGGTAGAAGACGTGTTGGGCGACAAAGAAAGGATCACTTTGGGTGGCTTTTTATCATTCTCCAGGGACAATCAAGCTGTTGTATACTGGTCATAATATCGTATAGACATTAAGCACAGCTATTTAAAAATCTCTAACTTCTTCTTTGGATGCACCAGTCAAGTTTGAGTCTCAACAATGAGTTGAGTCTTCTGGATATGGGATGATCATGTCCTTCCGGAGATGGTTTGACCTGGAATGCTGAAAAGTCTCGAATTGTCTCGATTACTTCGATACCGTTCTTTGCGAAAGTAAGGTGAACTCGAAATATACCCTTGTTGAGAACGTTACCCGGAACAGTGGCTACCACATTGTATACACCTTTTTCAGAAATATCTTTTTGATAATTCAATCTCAAAGCATTGGAATCAGTGATCAATATTGCCCTGTTGATATCTGTAATACTTATTACAGGTTCCAAGGTACAGTCACTTGTTCTTTTTTCAATTTCAATTGAAATTTCTATTGGGTCTGAAGTATATATATCCTCTTGCTCACTTTTTCCTGCTGCCCTCACTTGGTAGCCTTTCAAATCAAACTCCTCAGAAGTGAACTTTTGCTCTGGATTTCTCATGCCAAAAAGTACACCAGCCAGGTATTCTTCCACGACTTTGATCGGAGAACCGGAATAACTAATTCGACCCGACTCGAGGATCAACGCACGGGTGCAAATATCTGTGATCTGGTTAATGTTATGGCTGACAAGTACAATGGAAGTTCCATTCTTGATCATTTCCTCGACCCTGCGATGCGCCTTGATCTGAAATTCCGAATCACCTACTGAGATCACCTCATCCAGGTACAAAAGGTCTACCCTTGAATGAAAGGCGACTGAGAATGCAAGACGCAGGAACATTCCGCTGGAATACTGTTTTACTTGTTGATCAAGGACATTCTCCAGACCACTAAAGGCGACAATTTCATCAAATCGGTCCCTGATCTCACTTTTTTTCAGCCCCAGAAGTTCGCCTTTCACAAAAATATTTTCACGGCCAGACAGGTCAGGGTGAAATCCGGACCCAATGTCCAAAATAGCGCTATAAACCCCTTTGTAAAGGATCCTGCCAATGGAAGGCGATACGATCTCACTTAAGATTTTAAGCAAAGTACTTTTTCCTGCACCATTTCTTCCCACTAAACCTAACACTTCCCCACGCTCCATCTCAAATGAAACATTTCTTAATGCGTAAGCCTCCTCCATCCCAGAAGCACCAGGCCTGCTGTAAACTTTTGAAATACTTTCTACTTTAAGTACTTTTTTACCCATTTGATCTTCCCAGTGAGCCGGGATCCATCTTTTTAAACTTTATCTCTTCTGCCGATAGGCCCATTACTCTTTTGTAAAATAAATTCTGAAGAAAATATCTGCTGTTCCCGGTAAAATTATCCAGTTCGGGCTTAGTGCATTTGAGCTCAAAAAATTCAACGGGAAACACGTAATCACCCCAATTATCGATTTTTCCTATACCTGTAAGTTCCTGGAAGTCATTGGAAATAGATAGATTTTCAAAATCATCCAGTGGAATATCTACGGTTTTCAATTCCGATAATATCCATCCTTTTTTTCTCAGATATTCCAGCACAGGATAGAGGTCGGCAACCTGGTATCTATACGCAGAATTGATCCTGGTCAATTCCCGGTCAATAAATGGTTTTTGAACAGGAGTCAGCGGTTCTTTTGTGAATAGGTCCTTGATATATAAAAGTCCGCCTGGTCTTAAAACCTGCCAGGCCGAATCAATTGCCTTCGCCTTGTCTGTTGAATGTCCCCATGATTCCAAGAAATAAACAACATCGAATTTGTTATCAGTAAATATGTCTTGTAACCTGTGGTAATCTCCGTGGTGAACATGTACTTTTCCGGAGAGTCCTTTAGCCTCTATTTTTTTCTTTGCGATTTCTGCCTGAACGCCAGAGATCGTTACAGCATCAATGTGTACTCCTGTCTTTTCAGCAAAATAAACAGCAGGACCACAGACCCCACATCCTGCATCAAGCACTTGCATTCCTCCTTTTAATCCTATCGAGTCAATTTGGTAATCCAGCAAGTTTGCAATATCTTTTGTCCGGAAAGCCTGGATGACCTCCCCATATACCTTCAAGAAATTATCTGTCTGTTTATCGTAGAATTCTTCAACATCAGACGGTGTATGCAGACTGGGGACTTCCTGACTTTTTCCAGGAACTGGCCGAAATTTATCCGGGTAAAGTGGCCTCCCTTTCTTCCACAAATAAATAAAGAAAATAAAAAGAGGAGCACCTGCACTGATCAGAAGGATTTGTATTTCACTCATCATCTCACTTGATACTGAAAATATTTTTCAGATAATATAAAATTCTCTTCCCTTCTTTCTTGGTATAAGACCCCAAATGTTTTTTCTGAAAAAGGTGGGGAGTATGTTTACGTATATATCTTCCCAGTTCCTCATTTGAGATCTGATGGAAATTGTATTCCATAACCCTGGACTTTGTCAATCCTGCTGGTCCTTCAGCAGGGTTTTGTTCAAAATGAAAATTCACACCAGCATTGTATTCTGCAATCTGATTACCTTCAGCGTAGTAATATTTCGATTCTGCGTCCGGGGGAATTACTCCTGCCACCACTGCAATTCGCGGAGCATTGGTCTGGTTCTGGGGTGATGCGTGGATCAGACGGTGATCGTACAGCAAAGCTTCTCCTTTTCTCATTTCCAGTGGTTCCAAAAATTCCCATAGTTCATTCTGAACCTTTTCCAGGTAATTGGGAATATTTGCTCCCCTGTAAGTGAAAAGCCATTTGTGACTTTTCGGAATGACAAAAACAGCCCCATTTTCCACGGAGGTATCTACCAATGGGATCCAGAGATTAAATGAGGCACTCATATGCTCATCAACTATATTCCAATCTGCATGTGGAGGTAGTATTCCACTTTCCCCTTTTTCTTTCGATACAAAAGACC
>JBFGVE010000048.1:0-19965 GCA_041565275.1 Bacteroidia bacterium | reverse complement strand
CGCTTACCTTCGCCAGTATATTTTGTACATTACAAAGTGCAGTGGGATAACTACGAAGTTAATTCAGAATTCCCCATTATGAAAAAGGTATTTTTGTTGCCTGTAATATTGTTACTGACAGCAATTCTGGGATACTCTCAGAGTAGAGGATATCAGGTTCAAGAGAATACAAGTGCTGCAGCTGGTGAAGCCACGCCAGTTTATATACCCAACGCATTTACCCCCAACGGAGATGGTATCAACGACGAGTACTACATTCCGAATGCGAATTTGAACAAGTTCGACTTCTCCGTTTTTGACAAATGGGGGAACAAAGTTTATCAAACTCAAAATCCTAATTTTCGGTGGTCTGGAGAAACCAATGGCCGGGCCATTCCCCAGGGAACTTATATTTTCCTTCTGAATGCAGTGGATGCCAAAGGTTTAAAAGTAAAGAGGTCGGGCCACCTTACCATTATTCGGTGACTGGAGATCTATTGTTCTTTTTCACCGATAGGAATTCAGTTCACATTATGATCAACAAGTACTTACCAATTCTTAGCTCCCTTATTGTCATCATAATTGGTTGTACCAACCAAAATACTGAACTTTCAAACGACCAACAGATTGTTAAAATGCCCCCAATACCAGTTTCGTACCCTAAAACCAAGAAAGTTAATCACTACGATGACTACCATGGGATTGATGTCCTTGATGCTTTTCGATGGCTTGAAGACGTTGAATCTGATGAGACCAGCGCTTGGGTTGAAGCACAAAACAGAGTGACTTTTGGATACTTGGATCAAATTCCATTTAGGGAAAAAATTCGCCGGCGAATGGAAGATCTCTGGAACTATCCTAAATATTCGTCCCCGTTTAAAAGAGGAGACAACTATTATTTCTTTAAAAACGATGGACTACAGAACCAGTCGGTTCTGTACAAAATGAAGGCACTCGACGGAAATCCTGTCGAATTTCTGGACCCTAATAAGTTCTCTGAGGATGGGACGGCTTCTCTGACTACTTTTTCAGTCTCCAAAGACGGGAAATGGGCTGTTTATGGTATTTCTGAGGGAGGTTCAGACTGGAACGAGTATCGTGTCAGAAATGTTGAGACTGGGGAGGATACAGAAGATGTACTTAAGTGGATTAAGTTTTCAGGTGCAGCCTGGTTTGAGAATGGATTCTACTACGGAAGATATGCTGAACCAGTTGAGGGCAGTGAACTGTCTTCTCAAAACGAAAATAAGCAAATTTATTACCATCTTCTGGGAACCAATCAAAGTGAAGATAAGCTTATCTACCAGGAAAAGGACCATCCCCGGAGAGGTATTTATGCAGCCACCAGTGATGACGAGCGTTTTCTCATCATTTACGTTTACGAAGGAGCCACCAGTGACAATGCGATGAAAGTCAAAGATCTTACCCAGCCTGAAAGCGACTTTATCTCTATCATTCCTGGATTTGACCATAGTTATGACTTTGTTGACAACATAGGGAGCAATCTTCTGGTCTTGACAAATGATGGAGCACCACGGAAGAAACTGATCAGTATTGATGTCGGAAATCCAGATCGTAAAAACTGGAAAGAAATTATTCCCCAGCAGGAGGAAGTATTGACCAATGTATCTTTTGTTGGAGGTAAATTGTTTGCAACTTTTCTGAAAGATGCCAGTAGCAAGGTGTACATCTATGATTTGGAAGGAAACTGGCTTGGTGAGGTAAAACTGCCCGGCATTGGAACCACAGAAGGAGTAAGCGGCAGAAAAGAGGATAAGCAGGGCTTTTATGTGTTTACCTCATTCACCTATCCTTCTACCATTTATAGGTATGATATCGAAAAAGGTAAGTCAGAGCTGTTTCGTAAATCTCAAATTGACTTTGACATTGAAAATTATGAAACCACTCAGGTATTTTATCCCAGCAAGGACAGAACTATGATCCCTATGTTCATCACCCATAAAAAAGGGCTGATATACGACGGAACCAATCCCTGCCTTCTTTATGGATATGGTGGATTTAACATCAATATTCTTCCTGGTTTCAGTGTTGCGATCCTCCCCCTTTTGGAACAAAACGGTATCTATGTGACAGTGAATTTAAGAGGGGGCGGAGAGTATGGTGAAGATTGGCACAAGGCAGGTATGCTGGAAAAAAAGCAAAATGTATTTGATGATTTTATCAGTGCGGCAGAATACCTGATCACTGAGAAATATACCTCAAAGGAAAAGCTGGGGATCTACGGTCGTAGTAATGGAGGACTCTTGGTGGGAGCAGCAATGACTCAGCGTCCAGACCTTTTTCAGGTGGCCATACCAGCCGTAGGCGTATTGGATATGTTGAGATATCACAAATTTACTATAGGCCACGCGTGGGCGGTGGAGTACGGGTCCAGTGATGAAGATGTACATTTTGACAACTTGTATTCTTATTCCCCTCTTCACAACTTGAAAAAGAATGTTGAATATCCGGCCACTATGGTAACAACTGCAGACCATGATGATCGGGTCGTTCCTGCCCACTCCTTTAAGTTTGCGGCACGGCTTCAAGAGGTTCATTCAGGTAATAATCCGGTTTTAATCCGAATTGATACTAAAGCAGGTCATGGGGCTGGGAAACCAACCTCCATGATTATAGAAGAATATGCCGATATGTGGTCCTTCCTCTTCTACAATACCAACTCGCCAGTTGACTATTGATTTTTAGAATCCAGGAATGCGTTAATTTACTGCGTACTCAAAGTCAAAGAGTTCGGCAAGATGGCGCTTCATCTTTTCTTTGACTTCCTCCATTTCAATGAACCTTCCCAACTCAGCCTGAATAGAGGTCACACCTTTGTCACCGATACCACAGGGGATAATATTATCAAAGTAGCTTAGGTCTGAGTTCACATTGAAGGCAAATCCGTGCATGGTGATCCAGCGACTGCACCGCACCCCTATGGCCAGTATTTTCCGAGGATCATCCCCCGCTACATCAATCCAAACTCCAGTGAATCCGTCGATCCGGCCAGCCTCAATCCCATAATCCGCCAACGTCAGAATCGCAGCCTCTTCGATATTTCGCAAATACAGATGCAAATCAGGTTTGAATTGTTCCAAATCCAAAATAGGATAACCCACTAATTGGCCAGGACCATGGTAGGTAATGTCTCCACCCCGGTTGATCTTAAAGAATTCAATTCCACGCTCTTCCATCTCTTCCCTGGTCAACAATAGGTTGTCTAAGGAACCACTCTTGCCTATGGTATACACATGTGGATGCTCGACAAAGAATAAATGGTTTTCCGGAAGAACTTTAGATTGGGGGTGATTGCGGTTGAGGAGCTTTAAATCGGTTCCAGCCCTGAGCACTTTCTCCTGAAGATCCCAGGCTTCCTGGTAGCTCATACATCCCAGGTCTTGAAAGAATACCTTCGCCTGGCTCATCCCCGATCGAAATTTGGGTTTTCTTCCTGCTGAGTATTCATCCAATCCACACTGTCTGTAGTTACCGATTCTACTTCTGGAATCTGCCGTTTCAAAAGGACTTCCACACCAGCCTTAATGGTACGAGAAGCAAAAGGACAGCGGACACAAGAGCCAGCCATGGATACCTTTACTACCCCGTCTTTGAAACTTACAAAAGAGATATCGCCTCCATCCTGCCAGGTGGAGGGGCGGATTTCCTGATCAAGAACCATTCTGATCTTATCCGAAATGCTTTTATCAGGTGTATAGACAGGATCTGTACTAGAATCTTTAAAATTAAAGAGCGGCCTCCCATCTTCAAGGTGTTTTTTAATTACAATGCGGATATCGATCAACATAGACTCCCAGACATCCAAATCGGGCTTTTTGGTTACTGTAATGAAATTCTTGGAGATAAATACCCGCTCAACATAATTAAACCCGAAGAGTTTGTGGGCAAGTGGAGAGACTTTTGCTTCTTCGCGGGAATTGTATTCATAGGCACCCTTGGTCAGAAATAAGTTCGATATATTGAACTTCATTGCATCCGGATTGGGAACTTTTTCTGTGTGGATATTCACAAAGATTTTTTCCATGGAGGTAAAGATAAGGAGTAAAAAGGTCTGCTTGTGAGCTTGGCCGAATTCTCTGCTGAGGACTTGCCCGAATTCTAAACGACCTTACTCGCCCAGATGTATTTTCTTTGACTCACCTCAATTGTCCTTTGATCACCCCATAAACAGGTGAGGGCCCCATCTCTGGGAACCCTCCTTCTGTTGATTGAAGTATGTTCAATAAAATTACTCGATAAGTAGGATCTTCTTAACTTCTGTCTCACCATCAAATTTCAATGACGAGGTTCGACGTCCCATTCCATGCATAATTATTGGTAAAGAGAAGGAGAGTATACCCACGATTTAGTGCAATGGGGTAGGACTCATCACAATATCCAATCCAGAGATAAGGGTCAGATAAGTACCGAATGATTCTACAACTTTGCATCCCAATTTAATTTTTTGGAATTCATTATACGCCAACCTGCGTTAAAGAGCATTCATAAAATCCACAACAACGAGTAAGCAAAAATTAATGATGAATTAACTGGATCGCTCGACCTTCTACCATAAAAACCAAAAACGCATATAACGGCACTCAATATAAGGAAAATTTCTACGAACCAAAATGAATTAATTATCCGATATATTCAGTTTTAATACTCTGGACAATTTGGGCAGCTCTTGACCCGAGTTCCAATAAGTTTTGATAATTGGCTTTAGAGATTGGTCCAGATTGGCTGGGTTTTCGTTTTCTGAGGATAGGGACTTCAGCTCAGACTCGGCCATGACCAGCACGGTGGCCTGTCGCTGGCTTCCCCGACCACGTTTGAGTGACCTTTTCTCCTTCTTATCGATCCGAACTTCAAAAAAGCCCTCGTCCAGTTCTACCCAACCCTGCAATTCCTCTCTTGCATCCCCCCTGACCGTTCCGCTGCGGAGGGAGGTCCGAAAACGGCATTTCTTGAATTGGAATATTGATTTGAAGAAAATTGAATAAATTCGTCTGATATTCATGCTTTTGCTCGAATATCAGACCCAGTATCGACGTTTTGTGTCAATATTCGTGTCAAAGTTGCGGAAAGGCATAAAAAATAATTCCGATATCAATTTGCTTATTGTAATAATTGTTATATTCGCAGAGGTTTGTTTGTTATGGTTAGTTAGTTTGCCGCCTGTCACTCAGCAAAACCGTTGAGGGCAGGCGTTTTTTATTGACCCTTGTTTCCTGTCACACAATAGCTGCATTCACCAATTGGGACATAAAGTGCACATCAGATTTCTGAGGACCTCCCTGGTATTTCTGAGAACCTTTCCTTTTGATCAGGGTTTTCCTGCATCAAACTGAAGGTCAAACAATTGTTTGTACATAGCACCATTTCGCAAGAGTTCCCGGTGAGAACCTTGTTCTAGCACCCTACCTTTATCAATTACATAGATACGATCCGCTTTCATGATGGTGGAAAGACGGTGAGCGATCACCAGTGAAGTTCTGCCCCGGGTTAATTTATCGAGGGCCTCTTGAACAAGTCTTTCCGACTCTGAATCTAAAGCTGAGGTTGCTTCGTCCAGAATTAGCAAAGGAGCATTTTTATAAATGGCCCTGGCAATGGTAAGCCGCTGCCGTTGTCCTCCACTGAGTTTTGTCCCCCGCTCACCAATTGGTGTTTGGTAGCCATTCGGCAAACTCAGGATAAATCCATCTGCATGTGCAGCCTCTGCGGCTGCTTTTACCCGATCCAGGTCGGGGTCATTATCTCCGTAAGCAATATTCCTGATCACAGAATCATTGAACAATATTCCTTCCTGAGCAACCACTCCGATCAGGTTACGCAAATCGGTAACCTTCAATTCTTTGATATCGACCCCATCAAGCATGATGTGCCCCTGATAGGGATCATAGAAACGTGGCAACAGGTCAGCTAAGGTCGACTTACCTCCACCAGATGGGCCTACCAGAGCTACTGTTTCACCTTTGCGCAGCTCCAAATTCACTCCATTTAAGACTGTTTCATCTTCGTATTTGAACCAGATATTTTGATATTGAATTCCCTCTTTTACAGATTGGACTGGCAAGGGATTGGTGCTTTCCTTTACTTCTTCTTCAGTCTCCAGGAACTCCTCGATCCGCTGGAAAGATACAATTCCCTTTTGGATGCGCGACAAAGCAGAGGAAAGCGTCTTGATAGGTTGAATGAATGAACCAAACAGAGCGACGAAGCCAATAAAGGATTCAGCCTGCAAAGTATTGGTACCTTCCAGAATAAGACTGCCACCATACAAGATGATAGTAATCACAACGAAAATGGACAAAAGCTCTGTCACAGGACTTGCCAGGTCACTACGACGTTTCAATGAAACCATAAAATTTTGATACTCTTCGTTCATTTTCTGGTATTTTCCCCGTTCAAAGCCTTCCGCTCCAAACGCCTTGACAATTCTGATACCAGAGATAAATTCGTCCATTACAGCGATCAAGGCACCCAATCTCTCCTGACCCCGGCGTGCATGACGTTTTAGAGACTTAGAGATAAAACTGATGAACAGACCTGTAACAGGAAGGATGATCAGCGTAAATAAGGTCAACTGCCAGGAAATAAAAAAGAGAGAAATCAGAATCATGAGCATCTGGATCGGGTCGCTAATTAAATTCTGAACTGTACCGATCACTGATTGCTGCACGATCTGCACGTCAGAAACCATTACATTGATCACATTCCCTTTCCGGTTACCAGTATAGAAGGGCATGGACAGGATACAGAGGTGGTCAAAAAGCTTTGTCCTGAGGTTATAAATGACTCCTTGTTCAAATGGTGCAATGAAATAAGAACTGGCGTAACGGAAAAGGCTCTTGAGAAATATAGAACTTCCCAGGGCGACGCTTAGAAAAACGAGGGCATGCCATTTACCCACTGTAAACACGAATTGGTCGATCTCCAGGTAGAGTTGCTCCATCAAAGTTGGATCAGCTGTGGCTTGGGCAGCGTCGATCAATGCCTGGCTTTGAGGCTGTCGAAATAGAATTTGGAGAAAGGGAATGATCAGTGCGATTGAGAAAATACTGAAAAAATTGTAAAGGAAGAGGAAAAGAAAACCAAGAATTCCTTGAGTAAGGTAGGGTTTTCCATATCCGAGAATTCGTAAATAGAGCTTCATTTCCTAGCTTTGGTCAAAGGTATGAAATATGAAGGAATCGAATAGGCAGAAGAAGATGGGGAAATTGATCTTGAAGGAAATGAGTGAGATCCTTCAAAGGGACTTTCTTGTTATAAATGGATCAATGTTGACCATTCATCAAGTCCGGGTAACTGGAGATTTGGGAATTGCCAGATTGTATATTTCCGTATTTCCTGATGCCAGGGGGCGGGAAGCGATCGATTTCCTAAGTGAAAACAAGGGAAAGCTCAGACGTCTGGTTGCCCAAAGGATTCGCCAGCAGGTCAGGCACATTCCTGAGCTTCAGTTTTATTTGGATGATACCCTGATGGAGGTAGACAAAATGGACCAGTTACTCTCTTCCCTGCTTCACGAAGGTGAGGGGACGGATGATGACCAAGTGACAGGTGATCCCATGTCAAGTGATCCCTTGCCAAGTGATTCCCCAGCCATTAATCCCAAATCAAGCGGCCCGGCCAATTCTTGATCCATAAGCCATCACTTGGAAACTATCATTGATACTGTTGTAGACCTTCCCCTTGCGCTTCAGATCATATTGCTGGGCTTTATCCTTCCTTTTGCGGCAATTGCCTTGTTCTTCTTTTTATTCAAGTTGTTCGTCCGCCACGTTCTGTATCCATTGACCGGGTGGACTTCTTTTTTCATATCCGGGCGTTACCTATTCTCTCGTACCCATCGCAATGCCATCAATATCATCACTTTCATCGCAGTGGTAGGAATCACCTACGTCACGGCAGCCCTGATCACGGTGTTATCTATTTTTAATGGTTTTCAGGATCTTGTCGAGAATATGTATACCTCTTTCGACCCTGATTTAAGGGTTGTAGCTGCCCGTGGAAAAAGCTTTGTAGGTTCCGATTCCCTGCTATCTACGATTGCATCTCATGAAGGGATTGCTCATGTCAGTCCGACTATCCAGGACAAAGCCATGCTGACTTGTTATGACAAACAGTATATGGTAGAGGTGAAAGGAGTCAGACCAGACTATTTAGAATTGAATCGTCTGGATGAACTCATCTACGAGGGGAATTATGAGTTTATAAGTGAAGGAGGAAGGCCAATGGCAGTTCTTGGAGGATCTGTTGCCTATTTTATCAATGCACGGATCAGCGACCGGATTCAGCCAATGCGACTATGGGCAGCCGGAGATGTCAAAAAGTCTTTGACGAATCCGGAAGATGCTGTCCGGTCCATCGACCTGTTTACAGCGGGCTATTTTAAGGTGCAGATGGAGTACGATACCCGCTATATCTTGGTAGACTTTGAAATAGCCGATCAGCTTTTTGGAATGAAGGGTAAGATATCATCTTATGACATTCGACTGGATGATTTTGATGATGCCGAAGATGTCAGGGAGAGTCTGCAGAAGCAATTGGGCTCAACTTACAAGGTTGAGACTTGGTATGGAATGCATGAATCCCTTTTCAACGTAATGAAAAATGAGAAGTTTGTAGCCTATTTGATCCTCACACTGATGCTTATCATCGCTGCTGTAAATGTTGTAGGCAGTTTGTCCATGATCATCGTTGAGAAGACAAGGGACATCGGTATTCTGAAATCCATGGGTGCCAGCAAAGGCATGATCCGTTCGATATTTTTGCAGGAAAGCTTACTGGTGGGTTGTATTGGAGGATTTGCCGGTATGTTTACCGCAGTCATCATCGGTAACCTTCAGGAAAAAGGTGGCCTCGTACTCATGGGGGGAGGGGAGTCTTTTACTTCACAGGTGGAGTTCTTCCCCCACATCATGTTAGCAAAAGATTTCATCCTTATGTTCGTCACCATTGTAGGGCTGGCAATTCTGGCCGGGATTTATCCCAGCGCTAAGGCAGCTGGAATTGCAGTTGTACAAGCATTGAGAAAATAGAGATTGTAGAATTTCTTGGTTGGTTCTGGTTGAGATCACAAAACACGTTACAGGAAAATACGAGGCAAATATGAATTGCCTATTCGGCAGTCGATGGAACCTCCCATTTGTCAACCGTTGGGAGATTCCATTTGTCAACCTTTGGAATCTCCCAACATTGTCAACTTGCAATCTTGAGATTAAGGGCGTCGTCTACATTAAATTTTTTACGGGCATATTCTTCGGTCACCTCAAATGATTTGACCTTACTGTCAGGAAGTTCATACATTCCATCTATCATGATCGATTCCATAATGGAACGCAGACCCCGTGCCCCCAAATCAAGTTCATCTGCCATATCTACGATAAAGTCAATGGCACCGTCAGAGAAGGTTAGATTTTTGTTTTCCAACTCAAAGAGCCGCTTGTACTGCTTCACCAAGGCATTTTTAGGTTCAGTAATAATTTGCCTGAGTGCGACCTTATCTAACTTTTTAAGGTAAGTAAAGACGGGTACACGGCCAATGATTTCAGGGATGAGACCATAGCGTCTCAAGTCAGAAGGTTGTGCATAGCGGAAAATCTTATCCGCATCAATTTCGGCTCGGGTATCTTTGTTCTTAAACCCTACTGTCTGAACAGAAATACGGTTAGATATTATTTTGTCCAATCCATCAAAGGCACCTCCGCAAATAAAGAGGATATTGCTGGTATCCACTTGGACCATGCTTTGCTCTGGGTGTTTTCTACCACCTTTTGGCGGGACATTGGCCACAGTTCCTTCCAGCAACTTTAACAGCGCTTGTTGGACACCTTCTCCGCTAACATCCCTGGTAATGGACGGATTGTCAGATCTCCTGGAAATCTTATCGATCTCATCTATATAAATAATTCCTCTTTGAGCTGCTTCAACGTCATAATCGGCAGCCTGCAACAACCGAACAAGAATGCTCTCCACGTCCTCTCCTACGTACCCTGCTTCTGTAAGCACAGTGGCATCTGCAATGCAGAATGGGACATTCAATACCTTTGCGATGGTTCTCGCCAGGAGGGTCTTTCCAGTTCCGGTAGGCCCTAGCAGCAGGACATTACTTTTCTCTAGTTCCACGTCATCCTTGGATGGTTTGCTGCTTGCATTGATCCTTTTGAAATGGTTGTAGACAGCGACTGAGATAACCTTCTTAGCTTCTTCCTGGCCAATTACATATTGGTCGAGGTGGGCCTTGATCTCAGAAGGTTTCAGTACATTGAGTTCTTTAAAAGATGTTTTCTTTTTGAATTCTTCGCGAATGATCTGAT
The DNA here is from genome assembly GCA_041565275.1 of Bacteroidia bacterium. Lineage (GTDB taxonomy): Bacteria > Bacteroidota > Bacteroidia > J057 > JADKCL01 > CAWUKT01. Next base: position 9,661 of record JBFGVE010000048.1, on the reverse strand, counting down.
AGGCTTGGTCAACACAAATATTACAAATATGAGCACCACCATATCCTGCTAGCAGAACGTCTACTTCTTTCTTTAAACGTCCGCAAAAAGAGCATGAGGATTGCTGTTTTTTCTCGGGCATGACAATTATTTCTTAATTAAGACTTCATCTATCAATCCGTATTCTTTGGCCTCGGCTGCTGTCATCCAGTAGTCGCGATCAGAATCCTGCTGGACCTTGTCGTAATCTTGCCCGGAGTGATCAGAAATGATGGTGTATAGATCTTTCTTGATCTTTTCCATTTGCTGGTGAACAATAGCAATGTCTGAAGCCTGTCCCTGAGCTCCGCCAAGGGGCTGGTGCATCATAACTCTGGAGTGAGGCAATCCTGTACGTTTACCTTTCGCACCAGCACACAGAAGGACAGCTCCCATAGAGGCAGCCATACCTGTACAAATGGTTCCTACATCGGGATTGACATACTGCATAGCATCGTAAATCGCCAAACCGTCGTACACAGAGCCACCTGGTGAATTCAGGTAAATGTATATGTCCTTTTTGGCGTCGGTCGACTCAAGGAAAAGCAACTGGGCAACAACAATGTTCGCAACGGTATCATAGACTTGGGTTCCCATGAAGATGATGCGGTCCATCATCAGCCGTGAAAATACGTCCATTGAAACAGCGTTCAATTGGCGTTCTTCTATGATATTCGGCGTCAGGTTCATTGGGTTCTGGTAAGCACTGGAATACCTGTGCAGCGACATGCTGCTGATGCCCATGTGCTTAACGGCATATTTTTCAAATTCACTGGAATACATTAATCTCAGTTCATTAAGTGATTAAACGATTTCAAAAGTAGCGAATAATTTATGAATGTGAAATTCGATCGAGATCGTTATTCAAAAGCTCTAATAAAGAGCCATCTCAAACTTTCTTTTGAATTTCTGTGTCAGCGGATGATTCATTCCGAAATATCGAAAGAGGGCTATTGTTCCTCTTCGAGGTAACTCGTCTGCAGCATTTTTATCATCTTCCACAGCTTTAACGATCATTTCAATAGCCAATTCAAAATCCTTGTTGTAAAGGGCTTCTCTGGTTGCTTTCAGCTTATCATAGACAGGGCCTTCCTGATCGGTTTCAAAAACCAGGATATCTGTCAGGATTCTTACGCTCTCGGCATTGTTGTAGAGTAAATGCTCGCGGGGAATTTCATTTACCAAGTCCCTGGCATCCTCAGGAGACTCGAATAACAATTCACCGGCCAAAGTCAGCTTGGCAATATGAAGATCTGGGTTGTCATTGACGAAGCCACGCAGCTTGGCCAAACCCAGGGTGCGGTCTTGTTGAAGGCCATCCACGATTGCGGCCAGTTCATCTTTCCTTTCATCGGGGAGAAATTCATTCAACCATTTGCGGAGGGTCCCTTCCGGCAAAGCGCCTACAAATTCGTTGACGATCTCTCCTTTGTGGAAAAGTTTTACAGCCGGGATAGAGGTGATATTATATTTCATGGCCAATTCCTGGTTGAACATGGTATTTACTTTTACAAGCTCCCATTTGCCATTGGCCTCTGCAGCCAGTTTCTCAAGCACTGGACCGAGGAAGAGACAAGGGCCACAAGTAGGGGACCAGAAATCAACCAACACGGGTACTTCCTGACTGCGAGAGATTACATCTGCAGAGAAGTCGAAGTTTTCATTTTCCATTTGATTTAAACTTGATTTTGATGTCGTTGTTAGGGTGAACACATATATATGAAAAAAGTTTCATGTGTGAGGATTGAGGCACAGGCGCTGCTTGCCAAAAAGCACCGTGAACTTCCTGTTCACAAGACATTAACTGTTGCTTCATTTATAGCTATATAAAATACTGGTTTTTAGTAATTTATAATTGTATATCCTGATTAAGATGGAAAGACCGTAAAAGAAGGCTCAAGTTGTTTAAACGAGAACATCTATAGTGAATATATATTCACTATAGATGTTTAAGTAGTTGGTTTGCAGTATTTTGTAGTGTTGATTTTACCCTGCTCTCTGCCAAAAGAGGCTTAAACTCATAGTTTTGTCAGCTTACCCTTTGGAATGGAGTTGATCAGGGTACGGGTATACTCCATTTGAGGATTGGCATAAATGGCATCGGCAATACCCATCTCTTCGATCTTACCTTTGTTCATTACAATCATGCGGTCACTCATGAACTTAACCACAGACAGGTCGTGAGAGATGAAGATGTAAGTAAAACCAAATTCCCGGCGGAGTTCGAGCAGCAGGTTGAGTACCTGTGCCTGTACGGAAACATCAAGAGCAGAGACAGATTCATCACAGATGATGAATTTAGGATTGACCGCAATAGCTCTCGCAATGCAGATCCGTTGCCTTTGTCCCCCTGAAAACTCATGTGGAAAACGGTTGAAATATTTCCGGGAAAGGTTAACTCTGTCCAGAAGTTCATACACCTTTTTCTTACGGTTTTCGTTGTTGCCGTACAATTTGTGCACTTTCATTGGCTCCAAAATTGCATTTCCAACTGTAATGCGGGGATTGAGGGAACTGTACGGATCTTGAAAAATAATTTGGATATCCTTACGTATAGAGCGGAGCTGCTTTTCGGAAAACGCTGTCAGGTCATTTCCCTCAAATATGACCTTGCCACCAGTTGGTTCCACTAAGCGAAGAATGGTCCTGCCCAGAGTTGTTTTGCCACATCCGGATTCACCGACTAGGCCCATAGTTTCGCCGGGATAGACCTTGAAACTGACATCATCTACCGCTTTCACATACTGGCGTTTCCGATTTAGGAAACCCAACCGGATCGGGAACCAGGTCTGTAGATTTTTTACTTCTAGGATTGGTTCCTGGGTTTGAAGTTCTTTTATCCTTTCCAGGGTCTGTGAATCAGAAACAATGGCTGCTTGCACTACTTCTTCAACACTTCCGGCGATTTCTTTCACTTTCCCGTTTTCCTCAATCATAAAATCATTGATGGTAGGCAGAACGCGCATTCGCACATCCATACGCGGTCTACAAGCCAGCAAGCCTTTCGTGTACGGATGTTGTGGATTGTTAAAAATATCCCAAACCGGTCCATGCTCCACAATATTCCCTTTGTACATCACCAGCACCCGATCGGCAATTTCAGCAACAACGCCAAGATCATGGGTAATGAACATCGTAGCCATTTCCCGTCTGACCTGCAGTTCCTGTATTAGCTCGAGAATCGTCTTCTGAACCGTTACATCAAGTGCAGTAGTCGGTTCGTCAGCAATCAAAATGGATGGATTACAGGCCATTGCCATCGCGATCATCACCCGCTGCTTTTGGCCACCCGAGATTTCATGGGGGTAGGAACGAAAGATCCCATCTGGGCGGGGAAGTTGAACCTGCCTGAACAATTCAATTGTTCTCTTCCTGGCATCGCCTTTCGATAACTTCTGATGGAGGACCAGGGCTTCGACAACTTGCGAACCACAGGTAAATACTGGATTGAGGGAAGTCATCGGTTCCTGGAAGATCATGGAAATTTCGTTGCCACGGATACTCCGTAGGCGGTTCGAATCCAGTTGGAGCAGATCAATCCATCCGTGGGTTGGAGAGTTGAACCAGATCTCACCGGAAGATATCTCACCGGGAGGTTGTGGGATCAGATTAATGATGGACAGGGCTGAGACCGATTTACCCGATCCCGATTCACCAACAATTCCAAGCGTTTCACCCCTTTTAAGGTCAAAACCAGATCCTTTCACCGCCTCGACTATCCCTGCTTCTGTGTGAAACCGGGTTACAAGACCGCGAACCTCCAGAATATTTTCTTCGTTATGCTGCATGAACCGGTCAATTTAAGGCTTTTGCCGGGATTCAGGAATCCTAATTTCGGATGTCCCGGTTCCTCTCAGGTATTCCGGCTTCTCATAGGAAAACCGTACAGTTCCTATTGTGAAAAGGTTCTCAGTGTCCGGCAACCAATTGCATATTCCCTCCAGGTAAAAAAACAACGAAAGCCCGTACAGGCCCATATCCCATGGATTCGAGAGCTTTGGCATATGATCCCATGGATTCCAAGGAAGTTGGGCTGATATCCACATCTACAAAGTTGATGACAGTAGCATCTTTATCATTCAGGATCAGACGATCCGGACGGTAAGCCCCTCCGTTGGGTAAAATGATTTCCCGGTTGTGGCGAATAGACGTTTCTTGAGCAAACCATTCTTTGAAGGGAGTTTCTTTCATCAGTCCATCGATAAGTTTTCTCAGGGTAGATTTATGTGTTTCGTCAATCAATCCCTCTTCCTGTATGCTATTCAGAATCAGGGGTACCTCATTTTCTTTCGTCAATCTCCGCAAAACCTCCGCCATCAAAGTACCAGTCGTTATATTTTTCCGCTTTGTACTGCTATCACTCCCCCAAAATTTTCGGAATCTCCTGTTAATACGAATTCGTTCTCGCCAGGACTCACTTATGAACTCCTCAGCCAAAATGGGAATAGAAATATCCTCATCTCTGCGAGGAGGTCCCGGAATTCCTGTTTCATAAATAAGGTTTCCAGCCTCATCAAACCCAGGTTCTTCCATTACCAGATTCAGTAATCGACCAACATCTGTGATGTCTTCGATCTCAGGAGCAGACTTTTTGCGTTTGCGGTCCCAGACAGGTGCATAGATATATAACCGTTCCCGAGGGCGGGTAAAAGCAACGTACAGGAGGTTTACATGGTCTAATATCGTCAGCTCTGATTCGGTTTGGTAGTCCTTCCGGAACTGACTGTTGGAGAGCTCTTTTTTAGGAGAGATCAGATAAGTATCCGGAAATTCTTCGAATCCATCCACTGCTGTTGCCCAGAAAGTATGCCGGGAACGAAGAGCCATCTCCCAATTGCAAAAGGGTAGGAGCACCACCGGAAACTCCAGCCCTTTTGCTTTATGGATGGTCATTATTTCAACTGCATTTTCTCCTTCGGGAACCGTCACGCTGGCCTTCCCTTTTTGCTCCTCCCAGAATTCAAGAAAGCCGGCCAGATCGGGTTTGCTTCGTTCAGAGTATTGGAGAATGAGATCAAGAAAATGTTGTAAATAGGCCTGTGAGCGTTTGTTAAGTTCAAATATTTGCAATATCTGTTCAGCCAATTCATACAATGGCAAGCGTTCCAGTTGGTAAGAAAGTTGCTTGAACTCAGCAGGCAAAGCATTGAAAATAGCGGTAATAGGCTTTTCAGACTGTAGAATTTCCCGCACCCTTGAGTGAGGCTGTGGCTCTTCAAAAAAATCCACCAAGGCATTCAGATTACTTTCTTCCAACCCAGGACTCGCTTTGACTTCTAAATAGCTGAAATAGTATTGGAGTACTTCTACCTGGGCAATCCGGTCACGTGGGGTGACCAGGAACTTAAACAGGGAAGTGATGAAATTGATAACCGGAGCGCGACTTAGAAGGATGGCTTCAGAAGAAATGACCTTGACCCCCTTTTCATTGAGGAATTGTGCAATTCTGCTTCCATCGCTGTTGACACGTACCAGGATCGCAATGTCCCGGTACTGGTAGCCTTGTACAATCAGGCTCTTGATCAAAGTTTCAGTGCGGTCTAGCGCTGTCTCTTGGAATTCACTTTTGTTCTTTCCTTCCAGAAGTGCCAATTGGACCAATCCACCTCCCTTATGTTCCGGGCGAACCTGTTGTTCAAAGTCGGTATAGATCTGCTTGACATGATCGTTTGAGTGGAGAACATTTTGAACCGCACCAAAAAAACGGTTGTTAAAATCAACTACGAACTCCATGGAACGGAAGTTTTGTTCCAGGACATGGGGTTCTACGTTCAACTGCGCAGGTGCAATTTGTTCCATCAACTCGATTTCTCCACCCCTCCAACGGTAGATTGCTTGCTTGGAGTCGCCTACCAACAGTAAATTGCCATTTTTAGAGCCTGACAATATATTCTTGAAAAGGGGTGACAGATTTAGCCACTGCAGGACAGAGGTATCCTGAAATTCATCAAGCAGGAAATGCTGGTACCGTTCTCCCAATCGCCAAAAAATATAATCGGTCTCTTCGGATTGGATAAACTCAGAGATACGGTTTTGAAATTCTGAAATATGCACAAGGTTATGCTGCTTTTTGTACTGGGTCAGCAATTCCTCGATCTCTCGCAACACCGCTAGGGAGTGGATATTCTGATAGGCGTGGTAGGCCGTCATGTAGGGGTCGAAATGGGTGGAGTGGTAATCCATCATCTCATCAACCAGGGTCTGTAATCCATTGGCCAATAGTGCTTCTATCTCAGGGCCTTTAGATTTGTCGCTGGACCACTCGCCAGATCCAACAGCACGGATAAAATACCTGCCTTTGAGGATTTCATCGTAAACTCCCGGAGATCGTTTCTCCTGGATCTTTTTAAATACGGTTGCAACTCCCCCCCGGGATTTTCCCTTGAAATCATTCACGCCCAGGTTCGCTGCATAGATCATTTCCATGGCCCGCACTCCAAATTCCGCCATCTTCTCAGGATAGGTATCCCGCCTGACCTTCATAAACTCAATGAATTCAATGAATTTATCCGGTTCTAAGTCATGAAGGGTTTGCAAGGGAGCTTTAGAACCTTCTTTGAATAATTCATTCGCGACGTGTGCAATGTCATTGTCGATCTTCCAACCACTCTCGTCTTTGAGTTTTTCCTCTGCAAAATGAACCAGGATCCGCGTTATATAGTCATTCCGGCCGATCGAATCCATCAATTGATCCACCATTCGTTGGGTCAAAACTTTGGTTTCTGTTTCTACATCAAACTTGCCCGGCAGGTCAAGATCGTGGGAAAAGTTGCGGATGATGCGGTAGGTGAATGCATCAATTGTAGATACCGCAAAGCTGGTATAGTTATGCAGTATGAAGGAAAGGGTATGGCGAGCGTTGGTGGAAAGGGTGGTGTCCGGAAGGTGGGTGATCTCTTTCAGCAGGTCTCGCATGGAACTAGGCTTCCCTGATGCAATCTGCTTTAAGTTTCGAATGATCCTATCCTTCATTTCACCCGCGGCTTTGTTGGTAAAGGTGATGGCAAGGATGTTACGGTACTGTTCGGGATACCTGAGCACTATGCTGAGGTACTCCTTGACCAGCGTAAAGGTCTTGCCCGAACCGGCAGAAGATTTGTAGATTTTAGGGACGCTGGGAATGTTTTTCATTCGCTTCAAGATAGGTATAATCCACGAGCAGATACCTTTTCCTCAATGACCAGGAAGTTATATCGTTCGTTGGTCAGCTAGTAAAGACCTGGCCTCTGCTGGTTTTACAATACCTAACTGCTTCATATTGTTGGTCAGATCTTCTGTAAAAATATTAGTGACATGGTCTGCCCCTCTTTTATCCAGGGCAGCGACCCCATAGAGGTAGGGCCGGCCAATCAGGACAAAATCTGCTCCCAGGGCCATTGCCCTCAGGATATCCAGGCCAGACCGAATACCGCTATCAAATACGATTGGAATCTTATTATCTATAACTGAAGCCACCATCGGCAGAACTTCAATGGCAGCTGGCGCTCCGTCAAACTGGCGTCCGCCGTGGTTGGAGACGACGATTCCATCCAACCCGTGAGCTAGGGACAGGGCTGCATCTTCAGGGTGTAGCAATCCTTTCAAAAGGATCTTCCCTTTCCAGATTTTGCGGACTTCCTCGATATAATTCCAGTCCAGGTCCCCCCTGAACTCGAACCGCGCATAATTTGCTGCTGCTGCCAGGTCTTTCTTGGGACTGAAGGATTCCACAAAACGGAGGCGTGGCAACCCTTTCTTGAAGACCTCCAGACTCCATCTAGGATGGGTCATTCCTTCCCAGATCATCTTTAGGTTGATTTTGGGCGGAATGGTCAGGCCCGCTTTGCGGGAGGCTTCCCGGCGGCCAGGGGTGGGAACATCCGCAGTAATGAGCAGAGTATGGAACCCTGCATCCGCAACCCGTTTTAGCATGGCTGCCCGGACTTCCGGTACCTTGGGCGGATACAATTGAAACCAACCCATTTCCCCGACTTCCGGACCTATAGTTTCAGGGGTCTGGGTAGCAACAGTACTCAGTGTGTAAGGAATTTTACTGGAACGGGCAGAACGGGCAAGAATAGATTCACATTTGGGCCAAATTAACCCAGAAAGGCCCATGGGAGCAATTCCAAAAGGAGCATCGTAAGTCCTGCCAAATAAGGTGGTCTCCAGATTGACATCAAGTTTTCCCCGGATGAACCGGGGATGGAAGGTGATCCTGTCAAATGCATCGCGGTTGCGGTGCATGGCTGTATCGTAACCTGTTCCCGACTCCAGGTACTGCCAAGCCACATTGGGAATACGCTTTTTCGCTTTCTTCGCTAAATCTGAAACAGCTGGATAGGCATCCATGATACGCGCCAGGTGCTTGTCACTGATGTCATTGTATCGACTCATTGATCCTTCAGTTTTTTGACAATGTTACAAATATTTTCTGACCCCATCCCATGGGGTGTCCTTCATACGAGGACTGGATCTCCTTGCGGATGAGCGAGCCAGTTCAGCTATGGATCAGTTCAGCTATGAAAGAAGTGTCCTGATGAAGTTATACATATCACGGAGGACCATTTCTTTTCCGGTTTCATTATGGATTTCATGGCGCATGCCGGGGTAGATCTTCAATTTCGCAGCATCACCAATCGCCTTGGCAAACTCCCATGATCCTGCTGGGTCAGTAATCTGGTCGGCCTTTCCATGCAGAATTAATACTGGAACGTTGACTGTGTGCGCATTTGCAAGGGCATATTTAGCAGCGCGGGTACTTTTTACATAGGTACCTGCAGAGATCTTGCCATGAACCAATGGATCCATGGCGTATTTTTTCCCGACTTCTTCATCAGTCGACAGATTGTTGATGTCAATTTTATTCTCTTCTGTGAATGCAGGATAGATCATATTCATGATCCAGGCCATGGTGGCCATAAATGCTGAAGGTTTTTGAGTGTCCGGTAATTTAAACCAAGAGCCGGTTAAGATTGCTCCTCGTACTTTGGATTGCCTCCTGATCAGGAAGTTGGCTGCGATATTGCCGCCCCAACTGTGGCCGTAGAGAACAATCGGTAAACCGCAATATAATTCTTCCGCTTTGGCCAGAACTATGTCCAAATCCTCTATGAGGGATTCAAAAGTGGGAATGTGCCCCCGAGGACCTTCGGAACGCCCATGTCCGCGGTGATCAAATCCCATGAGTGCAAATCCTTTGAGATTGAAATAGTCTGCAACGTGCTGGTAGCGTTCGGTATGTTCTCCTTGTCCATGTATCAGGATGATCACAGCTCTTGGCTCTCCTTCAGGAACCCAGGACTGAACAAAAATGCCAGTACCGTCTCGTGTAGTCAATTCCATTTTGTCTATCTAACGCGATTTATTCTTAATTTATGAAGGATATCTATCGGAATGCAATCCCCCTCAGCAATTCAGTGAGAAATAAATTCTCGACGAATTGATATGAACATCAGTGGATTACAATACTTGTCCTAAAACAGTTTCCCAGCCAACTTATGATCAAAGTCAAAGGCTGCCTTACCCAAGGGGTGGGAGCCTGAGTCTTTTTCGGTTGCCTAAATATAGGCAATTCCAAAAGACATAAAATTCCAGATGGGCAAGGGGGTGCACGTCAAAACTTCGCTGTCCACAAAACTATTCGTTTTGAGGTTACAGATTT
>JBFGVE010000047.1:0-20138 GCA_041565275.1 Bacteroidia bacterium | reverse complement strand
TTGACCTTGACAGATACTTTTGCGATGCAAAATCCCGACGGATGGATCGAAGGGTGGGGCTGGGATCAGAATGCATGGCAGGTTCGGAATTTGCCCACCAAGGCAGAGTTAGACGAACGGTTTCCAGATCGGCCTGTACTCCTTAGGAGGGTGGACGGTCATGCTGCTATCGCAAACCAGACTGCCTTAGATGCCGCAGGCATTACAGCTACAACCAAAGTCCAGGGTGGCAGAATTTTGAAAATACGGGGAAGGTTAACCGGGGTATTGGTTGACAGTGCGGTCGATCTCATTGATGAAATTATTCCCAAACCTTCTCATGCTAAGATCTCAAAGGCGCTTAAAATTGCAGAGCAAGATTTGATCAAATCCGGCATTACGACCGTAGATGATGCCGGATTGGATTTGGAAATCATTGACCTGATAGATTCACTGCATAAGACAGGCGACCTCAGGATCAGGGTATATGCAATGGCCAACCCCACAGAAGAAAATTTCGATCGTTTCCTGAATTCTGGCCCCTACAAAACTGACCGCCTCCATGTCCGCTCTTTTAAGGTCTATGCAGATGGGGCCCTGGGCTCCCATGGAGCTTGCTTGCTGCAACCGTACAAAGACGAACCGGGCCTACAAGGTTATCTGTTGGAACCTCTGGAATTTTATAAGAGAGTAGCCCGGAGAATTTACGATGCTGGCTTTCAGATGAATACCCATTGTGCTGGAGATTCTGCCAACAGGATGATCCTACGCTTGTATGGAGAAATTTTAGGCGAAGAAAATGACGACCGCTGGCGGATCGAACACGGTCAGATAGTGGATCCTGCAGATTTTGAAAAGTTCAAACGCTACAAAATTTGGCCTTCCGTACAGCCTTCCCATGCGACTTCAGATATGTATTGGGCTGAAGATAGAATTGGTGGGGAACGTATGACAGGTGCTTATGCATACAAAAAGCTTTTCGAACAAAACAATTTCATTGCCTTCGGCACAGATTTTCCGGTTGAGGATATCAGCCCACTCATTCAATACTATGCAGCTGTAGCCAGGGTTGACCTGGAAAATTTCCCTTATGGTGGTTTTATGTTGGGACAAGCACTCGGGCGAGATACTGCGTTCAAAGCTATGACTATCTGGCCCGCCACTGAAAACTTTGAAGAAAAAGAAAAAGGGAGCATAGAAGTAGGAAAGCTGGCTGACTTGGTGGTACTGGAAAATAATATTCTCTATGCTCCTCTGGAAGAGCTGCCGTACATTCAAGTGACCAAGACCATACTCGGAGGAGAGATAGTTTATTCCTCCGATTTACAAGAATATATGTAAATTCCAGCGAACAGATCATTTTTATTCTTCGATGCTCAGCCAAAGACAGCAATTAAAGCTTAAAACCCTCATCTCTCCACAGCAGATCCAGTTTATCAAGCTGCTGCAAATACCTACTGCTACCCTGGAAGCCAGGATCAAAGAGGAGCTCGAAAGCAACCCTGCACTCGAAGACCAGAGTACATCGCTTGAGTCTTCGACTGAATCTACCCAGGAATATGCGGACCTCGACCACGAAAGAAGCGAAAACGATACCGATGGGGAAAATGACTTTAATCTTGATGATTACTTGCAGGAAGACTTTTCCTACCGGGAAAAACTCCCCTCTTCCACTGACGATGATGATGATTACAAAGCTCCTATCGTCTCTGTCCAGTCCTCTTTGGAGCAATTGGAGGAACAGCTTTCCATGCTGGACCTAAGTGAAGAGGAAGAGATCATCGCCCACCACCTGATCGGAAGCATTGATGAAGATGGATATATCCGGCGCCCTATCCCGGCAATTGTTAATGATATGGCTTTCCGGTACAACATCAGAAAATCAGCCGAGGAAGTAGAGTCTGTCCTTAAGAAGATCCAGCAATTCGATCCTCCCGGGATTGCTGCCCGCAACCTCAGGGAGTGCCTGATGCTACAACTGGCACGGCGTCAACCTACCGGAGTTACCCGGAATGCATTTACCATTGTGGACCAGTATTTTGAAGAGTTCACCAAAAAGCATTTCAAGAAGCTACAGTCAGTTCTGGGAATCACAGAGGAGGAATTGAAAGAGGCATACGCTGAAATTACCAAGCTCAACCCCAAGCCGGGTGGTTCAAAGGCCACCAACAAACTGGAGTATATCATTCCTGACTTCATTTTGACTGTCGATAACAATGAGATCGATATCAAACTCAACCGCCGCAATGCACCTGAACTGAGCGTAAGCAACAGTTACCTCAAAATGTTCAAAGAGTACAAAGCCGCGCAGAAAAAAGAAAAGACCAGTTCGAATAAGGAAACCCTTGATTTTGTCAAATCCAAGATCGAATCTGCCCAGTGGTTTATCGATGCTTTGCGTCAACGTTCAGTGACCCTTCTGAATACCATGATGGTGATTGCAGACCAGCAGCGGGAGTTCTTCCTTTCCTCCGGAGACGAAAGGAAGCTGCGCCCCATGATCCTCAAAGACATTGCAGAGATCGTAGGCATGGATATTTCCACCATTTCAAGGGTTGCAAACAGCAAATACGTCCAGACTGATTTTGGTATTTATTCTCTGAAATACTTTTTCACTGAAGGTATCACTACCCAAAGCGGTGAAGAAGTCTCCAACCGGGAGGTCAAGTCTATCCTCGAGGAACTTATTCGAAATGAAAACAAGAAAAAGCCTCTTTCTGACGACAAGCTCTCTGATCTTCTCAAAGCCAGAGGGTATGCAATAGCCCGGCGCACGGTTGCGAAATACCGGGAACAGCTCAATCTTCCCGTTGCAAGACTTCGCAAAGAGGTATGATCCACAAAGACGCATTTCATCCTGGTTTAATAATAAATTCACCATGTCTGATATACTCCTCTATGACGTGACAAATGGCATCGCCACCATCACTCTCAATCGCCCCGATACATACAATGCTTTCAACGATGCCTTGAGCTTTCAGTTCATTGATGTGCTTAAACAGGTTCGAAAAGATCCCGCTGTCCGGGTAATTGTCCTTACGGGTGCTGGAAAGGCATTTTGCTCCGGCCAGGATCTGAAGGATGTCCAAGGGAAAAAACGGTCTTTAGGCGAATCTGTGGAGAAAAGGTACAATCCAACGGTGCGCCTTATCACCGGGATCGAAAAACCTTTTATTTGTCGGATGAATGGGGTTGCTGCCGGAGCTGGCGCTTCCATTGCTTTGGCATGCGATTATGTAATCGCCTCATCTACAGCTAAAATGGTCTGGGCTTTTGCCAACATAGGCCTGGTCCTGGATTCTGGTTCCTCCTACTTTCTTCCACGACTGGTTGGTCGACAAAAAGCCTTCGAACTTGCTACCCTTGGAGATAAGATCACTTCACACCAGGCCTTTGAACTCGGCCTCGTCAACCAGGTAGTTGCACCCGAAGAACTTGACAATGCAGTTCAAGTCATTGCAGAGCGGTATGCCAAGGCACCAACCAAAGCCATCGGTCTGATCAAGCGTACGCTTAACCGTAGCTTCAACTCCTCTATCGATGACATACTCGAAATGGAGAAGCATGGGCAGGAGATCGCAGGCCGGACCGACGACTACAAAGAAGGAGTACTTGCCTTCAATGAAAAAAGGACTCCTGTCTACAGAGGCAAGTGAGACATCCTTTGCCAGATGGCCTGTGGGAAGAGCAACTCCTTCCCCGTACACGCATTCACCCCATTTCATTAACTGTTCCGAATGGCGGGCAAGTATTCCTCAAAAGGGAAGACGAGGCGGGGTATGCAGTGTCCGGGGGTAAAATGCGAAAATTTGCCAGCCTGGTCCCTTATTGGAAAAGTACTGGGACCAAAAAGGTCTTTGTGATCGGGGGAAGCCAGTCCAACCAGGTGCTGGCTTCAGCTCAGATCCTGCGGCAAGAAGGAATTGATTTTCAACTGGTGGTCAAGGAAGGCCATTTTGATGGCCCTGGGAATTCTTTTCTCACAGAGATCCTGGTTCCATCCTCGGAATGGATCAAGGTAAGCAGTTCCAATTGGCCCAGGGTTGAACAAATCGCTTCCGACCTCGCACAGGGAGCAAGTGTTCCAAGCTATGTTCAGCCGGAAGGAGCCTGGTGCGCGGAAGCCCTTCCCGGGACCTTTTCACTCGCAAGGGATATTGCGGATCAAACGGCTCACGGCACCACCACACCCCTTCCGGATCACATTTTTATAGAAGCAGGGACTGCTTTGAGTGCGATCGGGTTGCTCTTGGCGTTACCCACCTATCTTAAGCCCGGTCAACTCCCTGTGGTGCATATCTTACTCATGGCCATGGACGAGACAGGATTCCGGGAACGATTGGAAGAAGCAGTTGACTGGGCGGCCGCTAAACTGCCAAACCACTTTCCTACTTCCCTTCCCTCCTTTCACCTGCACATTCCCCACAATGCGAAGTCCTTTGGGTCTGTCAACCGCACCGTATTGGAAAGTATAATCCGCTACGCCCGGGAAAATGGTATCCTTACTGACCCTATTTACAGCGGAAAGCTATTTTATGAAGCAGAAAGAATCATCAAAGCTGCGGGATTGTCGGGAAATATTTTGCTGATACATTCGGGTGGACAAAGTAATTTGCCCGGGTTCTATGAGAAAATCAAAGCATTGCTCTAGGAGGCTAGCAGAGATGGAATGCAATACATAGAACATTGAGACTTTTCACATCTCTTTTCAATGGTAAATCGAACCGAAACAAAAATGATATTGTCTTAACCCCAAGTACACCCTCATAATAAATTTCAAATGGAAATTAGCACCCTTATCACAAAAATCCCGAACGAAAAACAACTCGCTTTTTTACACGAACTCTTGGAGCGAAATCCTGAGGTAAAGGGGCAGTTCATTAATGCGTTTATACCGGAAATCGATGGATCACAGACTGATGAAGAGTTCTTACAAGAGAAGTTTGAATTGCTTTCGGAAAGGGTGATGCAGGTAAAGATATCGCTTGAAGAAATTGACTTTACCCCGGATTGGGAAAATTATGTTCCAGAACATAGCGGGTATATACCTGAGTGGGAGGCAACGGAATCCATGTCGCAAGGGTTAATTGAAGACGCATTATCTCCATTTGGAAGTTTCGTTGTGCATGCAGCCCGTTCCGGTCAGGTGTACGATGCGGTTATCACCATAGCCGCCATGTATGAAGCCAGTCAGGAAGCAGAATTTCTGGTTGATTATGAGATCCAGGAACCTAACTCTTTTGCCGAGTGGACGGTAGATAAATATTCGGAATCCCTCTCCATACAACTTAAAAATGTGGTGATCAGTTCCAAGCAGGCCCTTCGATTAGGGGATGACCTATTTGAACGATACAGGGGGATGAATAACATGTTGCGGACCTTGGAACCCATTTTGATCTCTCTGGTACAAAAACCAGAGGTTGCCAATCATTTTCATAGGATTATCCGCTCAGCAGAGGACCTGAGTTCCCATCTTCCTCAACTTTTACTTAAGATCACAGAAATTTTAGGTCTACCGGAAAAGTGGCTGGAATATGCCGAGGAATTCTGTGACAAAAACCGGGAAGTAGGTAAAAAATTGCTCGATCACTATCAAGGGGTGAGGGCAGATTTATTTCTGGGAGCCGCAGCACGTATTTTTTCCGTTTATCCTAACGATTTTGGGAAATACTTACTCCATCAACCGGAGACAAAGAAGTCGACTTCCTTCTATAAACAGGTACTAAAACAGCAAACACACCTGGAAAAGAATATTTCCCATTACAAAGAATTACGGGAGTTGTTAAATGAGAAAGAAAAGGAGGAGTTCATCGCCTCAGAAAAAGGTAATACGGGGTTTTTGGTCCAGATCCTGGAAGTTGAACAACGATTTCCCGAAATTCTGGAGCTGGCGCGAAGCTTCGACCAGTGGGATTGGTATTCCTCAATTGATCCACTCCTCAGTCCTATTTTGAATATTTATCCTCGTGAATGTTACGACATCCTTGAGGATAAGATCCTGCATTCCTTGGAAAATAACCGAGGAAGATCTGCCTATCAACAAATGGTGGGGTGGATGCAATTAATGATGAGAATCAAGGGATGGGAAAGAGAGGCCCGAAACGTTTTGAACAAAGCCTTTCATGTTCAACCACGGCTTCCGGCATTACGGGATGAGATGAAGAAGGGTGGAGTTTGGCAAGAACAGGAATGATGACGATTTTCTAATTTATCAGTAACTGACAAGTAAACAATCGAGCTAAAGCATACTAACTCAAAAAGTTGCATATCGAATACATGGTATCTCGGGACTTTTTTCAACTCTTTTCAATAGATAAATCGAACCGAAACAACAATGATAATAAGGAAAGTAACATTTGACGATTGGGAAGTCCTTCTAGCATGGAGAAATGAGTTAGAGACCAGGAAAAACTCCCACAATAGGGAATTTGTCCGGGAGGAGAGCCATAAAGCATGGCTTAGATCAGCTCTAGCAAACGAAAACAGACAGCTATACGTAGGTTGTATCGATGGTTCTTTAGTTGGAACTGTGAGGGCAGACTTCAGTGAAGTTACCAATGATTACGAATTGTCCTGGACGGTTGCACCTGATTTTCGCGGTAAAGGTATAGGAAAAATGATGGTGAAAATACTCGTTGAAAAATTGAATTCGAGAGTTCGTGCTGAAATTAAAAGTGGCAATACAGGATCGGTTAAGATTGCAGAGTCTGTGGGAATGAAATTTAAAAAAGAAGAAAACAACGTTCTTCATTACGCCAACTATTGACAAGACATCCAAAGAAAAAGACTGGAGGCCCACCCAAGTCTGGTGAAAAAATCCACAAAATACTAAGAGTTAGTGGATAACGAGGGTGTAAACAATAAACGAACCGGCAGAAATACCAACCCGTTTTTTAGCAGTAGCGCAACTAGGAATCGAACCTAGATCCCAAGCTCCGGAGGCCTGTGTACTATCCATTGTACTATTGCGCCATATCGTACCATTACGCCATTGTAATTTGCACCATCAGGATTGCAAAGCTAGGTCAAGTCCTCCAATTCATAAAATAATTTTTACTTATTTACCGACAGAGTGAGCTGCAGTACTCCGGATAGTCTAACCTGGATTTATTACAAATACCTTCAGTAATCGGGGGTTATTAGACCCGATGAGAATAAAGAGGGTCAGGAGAAAATTCAGTTCAAAGTTCAAGGCCAGAGTAGCCATTTAATCTCTCAGGGAGCGGCAGTTCATACAAAGTACCCGAATGGCAGGTCTTCGACCGCCAGGACAAGCCAATGTGGTCCGCTGATCGCGGCTATAGTAACGGTAGTACTGTTGAGCAAGTTGTTGACCTCTTGTCTCACACTACCTGATACTGGATATCCCTCCGTCAACCTTTAATATCTGACCCGTAATCCAGGCTCCTGTGTCATGCAGCAGGAAACTAGCTGCTCTGGCAATTTCTCCCGGATCTCCGATCCGCTGAAGCGGATGTCGCTGTGCAGACGCCTCTCTCATTTTATCATTGCGAAGAAGTCTGTTGGCCAAGGGTGTATCCGTGAGAGACGGAGCAATGCCATTTACGCGAACTGTTGGCGCCCATTCTGCCGCCAAAGAACGAACTAACCCCTCTACTGCCCCTTTCGCACCTGCAATACTGGTGTGGAAAGCCATACCTGTCTGTACTGCAACAGTGCTGAAAAGTACAACCGCTCCTTGTCCTGCCTTCAAGGCCTTCTCATAATGCTGAAGTACCCGGACGGCTCCCAAATAGTTGATTTTGAGGTCATCTAAGAAATCCGACTCTTTCAACCTTCCGAAGGGTTTCAAATTGATACTCCCAGGAGCATAAACCAACCCGTTCAGGTAAGCAGGTGCCTTAGGTAAGGTATCCTCAAGCACATTTATTTCGGTCCACTGTGCGGTATCTATTTCCGGATCGGTACGGGAAAGGATTTGGATAGCACCCTCTCCCTGCATCTGCTCTGCCAACGACTTACCAATTCCATGGCTTCCCCCAACAATAATGTATTTCTTATTCATTCCTTATTTTCTTTGGTGATCAATGCTTTATGTAGAACTGTTTAGCTATCAAAGTAAATAGTTAAACAATGTGTTCCAAAGAAATGTTCTATTGACGATTAATTAGATGGCAATGAAAACGCTTCTTCCTGCAATGACCTTTCCTGACCAAGCTGTCCAATTACCTGAAGGTAGGGATAAGGACGTCCTGTACTCTGAAACCTTCCTGGCAGGTCAAGACAGAGATTGGGTAGTTCTGGTACATGGTGCAAGTGGTTCAGTTCGGACCTGGAAATACCAATTGGAAGTATTGAAGTTACATTTCAATGTTCTGGTAATGGACTTAAGGGACCATGGCAATTCTCAAGATTTGCCCGACCTACCTATTGAGGAGTATTCCTTTGAGCTAATGGCAAGGGACATAGGATTACTTCTGGATAGTAAGGGAATCCGAAACGCTCATTTTGTTGGTGTATCTATGGGTACAATTGTGATCCGTTGGATTGAGCACCTCTATCCGGAACGGATACAATCGATCGTATTTGCAGGTGGAATATTTCGGCTGAACTTTACCCTCAATGCAGGGGTCAAAATAGGAGTTTTAGCAGCCAAGATCTTACCCTGGCACAAATTAAGTCGTTTTCTTTCTCTTCTGATCATGCCACGGAAGAACCATAAGAAGGCCCGTGGAATATTTCTGCGGGAAGCTGACAGAATAGATCCCAATGCTTTCAAGAAGTGGATGCACACTTTTAAGACTGTAGGGGCAGAATTAGATAACTTTTTTATAAAAAGACTAGAGGTACCTATGCTGGTAGTAATGGGGACACAGGATTACGTTTTTCTGCCTCCAGCCAAAAAGTATTCTAACCTTCATGAACTTGCCCAGATTAAAATCCTCCCGGGATGCGGTCACGTCTGCAATATCGAAAGAGCAAATCAGTTCAACGCACTGATGCTTGATTTTCTGTGCCAGGTCTCCTGGTCGAAGGATTGTGCTCAAACAGTAGCTTGATCTGCCTTGGAATCTTTGTCTGTTTTGGAACCTTGATCTGCCTTGGAGCGGAAACTCACCAACCTACGTAGCATTCCCTTGAAGATGAGAGCATGGAGGGGGCTAACCACGTACCAATAGATCCTTCCCCAAAGACCCTTGGGACGAAAAGTCGCTGTTTGATAAATGTGATGCCCGCTGTCCTTCGGAACCAGCTTGAACTCCAACCATGCTTCTCCGGGGAGCTTCATTTCAGCAAACAACAATAGGCGAGCTGTGATCTTACCGTCTTTGGGGTCAATTATCCTATCTGCAGACAAGACCCTCCAGAAATCCAGAGAATCTCCTGCCTGAATCGTTTCTTCATTCGTACGTCCTCGGCGCAGTCCTACACCTCCTACAAACTTGTCTATAATTCCTCTTATCCGCCAGAGCCAGTCCGCATAGTACCATCCCCGTTTACCGCCAATTGACCAAATGTTATTTAATACCTCCTCCGGAGACTCAGTTACTTCCATCTCCTTCTTATCACTAAGCACCCCATACTTAGGTACATCATAATATTGTCCGAGTCCCTTTCCCGTATAACTTGAACTCAAAGCATCCTTCCAACTTGCAAATACCCGTCTTTGCTGGTAGTTATCAATGGCAGACCTTACAGCATCTACATAGGAGATCAATTGAATACCAAGTTCGTCTGCGAGATTGTTGGGCCTGCATACCACTTCGATCTTCATACTGTCTACAAGATTAACCGCAAGGGGATAGGAAACAGAGGTTACGAAATAAAGCCAATAGGAGGATAGCCTTGGGGTCATTAAGGGAAGTACGATAATTCTTCGGGGGAGATTGCGGACCTTTGCATAAACTTGCAGCATCTCTTTGTAGGTAAAAATTCCTTCTTGGCCGATATCAAAAGACTGGTGATAGTACTCGGGCCTGAGTGCGATGAGTAGTAAAAAATCCAGTACATTTTCAATCGCAATGGGTTGACATCTTGTGTGGACCCATTTGGGAGTGATCATGATCGGCAATTTCTCAACCAGATCTCGGATCAATTCAAAGGAAGCACTGCCAGCACCCACTATGATCCCCGCCCTCAATACAGTGACAGGAACAGTACCTTTTCTCAGTTCTTCCTCAACTTGAAAGCGGGAATTCAGGTGCTTGGAAAGCGTCTTTTCATTACTTATACCACTCAAATAAATGATTTGCTGGCATTCTGTGCTATCAAGAAGCGAGCGGAAATTACCTGCTGCCTTTAGCTCAAGGTTGTCAAAATTCTGCATTGAGGCAGACATCGAATGGATGAGGTAGTAAGCGACATCAATTTTGACTGGCAGTTCAAAACCTTTCTCCATTTCCACAAAGTCAACCTTCAAAACCTTCAACTGGCCTTTGTACTTCTCGGGTATGTGAAAACGATCAGGGGAACGAACACAGCAAATCAACTCATGGCCCTGAACCAGCAGTTTTTTAAGTAAATGCTGTCCAATATATCCTGTTGCTCCTGTAAGTAGTATTCTCAAAATTTGCCTGTAGTAAATTTGCCTGTAGAGGGATTTCGATTGTTTTGCACTTGGATAACCTCAGACTACTTTGTCTTGTTTGATTTTTGTGTGCCGATAAATTAACGAAATTGCGTTGATGAAGTTGGGACATTTATCCATCGGTTCTGTTCGTGACTCCTGGTTTCCCGTGCTTCTCCTGGTTCTGGTCGGAATTCGGTTTGTCCATTTGGGTGAATTCGTAGATGAACCTCATGCCTGGAGGCAGTGTGATACTGCTAACTATATCTGGTCCTTTTACCTTGATGGGATCGACCTCCTGCACCCCTCGGTGTGCTGGATGGGTGGACACAAGACCACCATTATGGAATTTCCTCTCCCGGAGGCCATCATATCCATATTTTACAAAATCTTTGGCCCCAGCCTGATCTGGGCCCGAATCGTCTTTCTTACCTTTTTCTTGGGCGCGGTCAGGTATTTTTATCTGATCGTAAAGCTCTTCGGAGGAAAGGGACTCGCTGAGTTTGCCTGCATCTTTTATTTGGCATTTCCATTAGGGATCTATTATTCCAGAGCCATTCACATTGACTTTACAGCAATCTTTTTTGCCCATGCCATGCTTTACCATTTCCTGATCGGAACTCAGCGGGAGCAATGGTGGCATATTCTTACAGGAGGATTGCTCGGAGGTATCGGATTTATGATCAAGTCTCCCTACCTCTTCTTCCTCTACCTCCCTTTGGTTGCGTGGATCCACCACCATAGAAAATGGAAATTTACCCTTCGCACTGCGGTCTTTTTCATACTTCCAATTGTTCTTTTCATTCCATGGCAAATGCATGTTAATCAAGTAAATGCTAAAGCTCCTGACTGGGATTTTATTCCTCGCTACAAGAAATTTGTTGACATGTGGGGATGGTATTTCGGTGTATGGGAGATGAGAGAGGTTGGATCCAATTGGATGGTGATCTTCAACCATATCCGATATGAGATCCTGGCCTATTGGGGTCTTTGGGCGGCTATAATAGGTATTGTCTGCAAACCCTTTTCTCTAAAAGGAAACATGATCCGGTTGTGGTTATTGGGAGCCTGTATCTATGTCTTGGTCTTCTTCAACCTAAATTTTGTCCACAACTACTACCAAATTCCCCTAATGGCTCCCCTGGCACTTTGTATGGCACTTTTTTGCCAGAGTATTCAGGAGCAAATTCAGCGGTTCATATCCAATTGGGCTGTCCGGGTGATGCTGATCCCCATCGTACTTTTCGCGTGGAGGGCATGGGAACTTACTGAACAGAGAAGGCTTAACGAGACTGAGAAACCCTACTTTCAATACTATTACCAACTCCAAACGGTTTCCATTGCAGGAGGTCAGGCAATCAGAGAGCATACACCGGACAGATCATTGATAATTATCTCCTACGGAGGATTTGACTGCCGTGCACCCATGATCCTTTATCGCGCCAGGCGATACGGTTGGTCAATCCCTCAGGCTGACCTCACCCCTGAAATAGTCGAAAAACTCAGAGAAGAGGGAGCAGAGTACCTGGCAGTGATTCTCATAGGCCCTATACGGGACATGATGAACTCCTATCTGGATCAATTTCCCCACCAGAGTTATCCCCTGCAAGACACTAATTTAAGCTTAGAACTGTACTCACTGGAGATGTCTCCTCAGACCACCTCTGCTACGACAAAGGTACTTCCACCTACAAATATGAGATCATATTGACCGGCAGCTTTTCGGGCAGCTTCCAGCCCTGCCTCTACCGAAGGCCAAGCTGATCCCTGCAAACCAATATTGTTTGCAATCTCCGAAAGTTCGTGGGCATCCATTCCGCGGGGTACATCCGGCCGGACAAAATAATAACTGGCATGAGTGGGCAGCAACTCGAGCACGGGCAGAGGGTCTTTATCAGAAACTGTACCCCATACCATATGCAGGGCATCAAACTCGATCCGCCCGAAAGCCTTCAAAGCCTCCTTTACACCTGCCAGGTTGTGTCCCGTATCCACCAGAACCAATGGATTCCTGTTCAGAATGGTCATCCGTCCAAGAAAACCGGTGTTTGCCACAACATTCTTCAATCCGTTTTCAATATGTAATTCCGCAATTTCAAAACCGATATTTCTTAACTCATCGATCATGCAGATTACAGTTCTGACATTGTGATATTGGTAATCTCCTCCCAGGCCAAGCTGGTAGCAACGAACAGGCTCCAAGTATTTATGGAACCCCAACCTTTGAGAATCAATTCCCTGCTTCTGGCATCCAAGGGCATAAATTTCCTGGGCATAGATCAATTTTGCTCCTTCCTGTAAGGCTTTTTCTTCAAATACAGGACGGGTCTCCTCCACCACCTCTCCAATCACGAAACTGACCCCAGGTTTGATAATTCCAGCTTTTTCGCCAGCAATAAGCGCCAGGGTATCACCTAGCAAATCAGTGTGGTCAAGAGATATATTGGTAATGGCTCCCAAGATCGGCCGAATGATATTCGTTGAATCCAGCCTCCCTCCCAGACCTACTTCTATCACCGCGATGTCCACTTTCTGGTTTCGAAAATGGTCCAAAGCCATGGCCACCGTCACCTCAAAAAAGCTAGGTTGGATGTCTTCGATCAATGATCGTTGTGATGCAACAAATTGAATTACCTCTGCCTCGGAGATGGGTTTTCCATCGACTCTTACGCGCTCAGTAAAGCTTCTAAGATGGGGTGAGGTATATAAACCGACCTTCAATCCGGACTCCTGGAGCACAGAAGCCAGAATATGAGAGACAGAGCCTTTTCCATTGGTACCAGCAATGTGAATGGAATTGAAACGATCTTGAGGGTTTCCCAGGGCGGCAGATAAACGCAGGATATTTTTAAGGTCTTTTTTGAAGGCTACTTGCCCAACCCTCTGGAACATAGGCAAGTGAAGATAGAGGTAATCAAGAGTTTCTCGAAAGTCCATCTGGGTTCAGCGCAAACGGAAGGTAATAGTAACCGAAGTTTTTAGACGTCCCTGACCCGGATCTACTTCCTGGAATCTCCATTTCTTGATATTACGTTTCCCAATATCAGCCAATTCTGGCTGGGTGTTGGAGCGAGCCTTTACGTAAACTACCTCTCCGGTTGGTGAGATGATGAAGTCAAATGTGATCCTTCCCTCTTTTTGAATATTGTAATCTTCTAAAGGCAAAGCCAGAGGCGCACGACCACCCTCTCCACCAATGCCATCTCCAAATTGGAAAGCCCCATTTTGGTCCAGTACTTTGGCTTCCGGGTTGCCCTTGTTGCCAGTTTGATCCGTATCTCCCTGGTTCGAACCCCCATCACTTTTAGGATTGTTGTTGGATTGACTATCGGATTTATTCGGATCACTTGTTTCGTGCATGTTGGCATTATCTGCCTTCGGTTTAGGATTATTCTTTGGTTTGGTGTTGGGAGGAGCAGGGTTTTGAGATTCTACAACTGTATTCTCCGAATTGGTCATAGACTTGTCCTGTTTAGGAGGTGGATCAGGAGATTTGGGCTGTGGGTTAGTTTCGAATGGTTCCGGTTTAGGGTCTGATTTAAGATTTTCAGAGGGCATTGGAGAAGGCTCCTGGAAATTATTTACATCCATGGCTCCCAGTGCGTCGGTACCAAAATCAATTCGACCTACTGTCTTCCACTGTGGTTCGTCGGGAGGTGGGACCATCCCGCTAAGGCCAACCCAAAACATAAAAGAAAATAACAGGGTCGCTGAAATTCCAAGGGTGATTGCGGCAGCCCTCTGCTTGTCTTGCTTCTCCTTACGCACCCGCGCTTGGTCCATCTCCTTGAACTTGTTCCTGATGTCTTGCGTTTTTTCCATTTTTACTGCTGGGTTTGGATGGCGACTGCGCCTCCCATTTCCGAAACTGCAGCGATAACCAAAGCAGCTGAACCGTAGCTGATAGCTGTATCTCCCCGCAGATTGATGGTTCGATTTTTAACAGTGGAGTCTGAAAGATAAGCTTTAATCTCCTCGACCAGCAAAGCTTCCTTCTCCGACCGGGTTTGCCCCTCTCCTATCATCGACCCTCTCCATTGATACGTTCCATCAGAAGCAATGGTTACAGTTGCTTCGCCTTCAGCAGGTTTCTCAGAGGCACTCTTAGGAAGGTCAACTTTCACGGCACTCTGGGTAACAAATTGGGAAGTCAACAAGAAAAATATCAGCAACAGGAACACAATGTCGGCTATGGACGAAGTACTAAACTCTGCATTTGGTTGAAGTCTTCTTTTAAATCCCATGTCTTATACAGGTTCTTGTAGGAGATCGACAAATTCGGTTGAAGTTGATTCCATCTTGTAGATAACTCTACCTACCAGATTGACGAGGTAGTTGTAACCAAGGTATGCTACAACCCCTACGGCAAGTCCTGCAGCAGTCGTTACCATTGCAGTAGAGATCGGTCCAGCCAGTTTCTCAGGACTTACTGAGCCCTTCAGTTCAGCAATTGTTGAAAATGCCTGAATCATACCCAACACCGTTCCAAAAAAGCCCAGCATGGGTGCCGCACCAGCAATGGTGGCTAAAATACCTAGACGTTTCTCCAGTTGGAGAATCTCCAGGTTTCCTACCGCTTCAATTGCGGAAGCAATGTCTCGCAGAGGGGAACCCAGACGGTTAATTCCCTTTAGGATCATTCTGGAAAACGGCGAATCTTCCTTAGTGCAGAAGGTTTTGGCTTCATCGATATTGCCGCTCAGAATATAAGACCGGACTGTTTGCATGAATTGTTGGGGATCTTTATCTGCCCTCTTGATGCTCATATAACGCTCAATGAACAGGTAAATGGCCAAAATGAATAAGATAGTGATCGGAATCATGGTCAGTCCACCCGCTACCAGATAATCGAAGATCGTCTTCTTCACTTC
Source organism: Bacteroidia bacterium (assembly GCA_041565275.1). Lineage (GTDB taxonomy): Bacteria > Bacteroidota > Bacteroidia > J057 > JADKCL01 > CAWUKT01. The sequence continues at coordinate 4,760 of JBFGVE010000047.1, read as the reverse complement.
TTCCGGGGTATCCTGCTGCAACATTGTAACAACTGCTTCCGGATCGGCTTGGAGAAAATGCATAGAGAATTGCGTTAAAGTGCGTTAAAAGGTTAAAGGTAATCTTTGTGAATAACAATCTTGTGAACAGAGTGACCTAAATTGACTGAACGCTTTCTACATCTCCTTTCTTTCATGCAACGGCGTAACCTTCGGAGGCAGGACGTTGACTTTGGTATACGCCCCATCGATTGGATTTCAAAGTACTGGGAAGTAAACTGCATCCAAAATTATTCAGTGCAAGATAGTTCTTCGATTGGAGATCCATCTTTCCACGGACATTGTAAAAGGGCTTACGGGCGTAGGCCAAAAGCTCCTGAATTTCATTAACCTCAGGGAACTTCAGGCCATTCATTTCACGAACCCGCCCAAGAAAGATATCGGTTTGTCCCGAATTGAGACCAGCAGCCTCAATGGTTGCCGGGATGAATTCCATAATACAGCGGTGAAGGGAGTTCCCAATGTAAACGATGCGTCCATTGTGAACAAGCATGAATAAATGCGCGTAGTGTTCGTCTTTGAGCCTGTCCAGATTGGTCTGTGACCACTGGATATTGTAGGTCTTTTTCATTTTCGTGGTATTTTAACTTCGTCGGTGTTCAGTAGCTGGAGGCAAGACACGTGCCAGTATTTTCAATCGCAGGAAGTGGTTGCCTGTCAACGGACTGTCAAAGAAACGACACTTCACAAAACGATGTATATATAATACGATCAAGTAACAGGAATTGTTCAGGACAAGAAGTATGTCAGATACAACTGTTATCTTCTTCTCCGAAAATAGACAAAAACAATTTTGTGACCAACCAGAGGCCTATCTTAGGTATAAGAACTTGACCAGTATTCTTAGGAAAGATTGTCCTTTTAGATGGACATTATATGCATCTGTACTGTCTAGGATCCCACTCAACCATCAGAAGTAAGTGCCAAGGGCATGTGTCTACTCATTAGAACTTTAACAACTTTAACAATGCGGCTAACAACTTAACAGTTATTCTCCAATCATAAGCTCCATGGTATCGGCCTGAAAAACGTTAAAGAGGCCAAGTGCCCCCCCTGTAAGATTGGTAACAGGATTAGCCGGTGCTGCGACAGATCCTCCCCCCTGGTTGACAATAATGTCAGAAAGGGAGTTATAATACTTATAGCTTGCTGCTGAAATGGAAATCAATTCAACCTTGACCCGGTCAGCTGGAGTACCGGCAACAGAGTCTGCTCCTTCAAAAAAGTAGAACAATGACCCTTCGAACTCTAAGCCATCAAAAAACTCATCTTCGAACACCTGAAGATCAGAGGGTGAATTATAACTACTGTCATTTTTGGAGATTTTTACACGGTAATTGTTAGGAACCCTTGCTGGGTCTACCCAATGAAGTGTGACAAACCAACCGCCTTCAAATAATGAGTTGGATTCAACAAATTCATTGGTCAGAGAATCGAGTTCTACAAGACCTGGGACTTCTGATATTGCTGTGTAAATGGCACCTCCATCATCAACCGACAAGGTTGCCGTCTGCCCCACCGATACAGGGATTTGGGCCTTGTAAATTCCTTCTTCCTGAAATTCTACACTGGTTGTTGTTCCATCAATGTCTATAAATACAATAGCATTGTTAACAGGTTCTATCTCTTCTACTGCAAAGTAGGAACGGCTTCGGGTCAATCTAACTTCTGCTTGCTGCGTTCTTGCATTAAGGTTTGCCTCTATTACCAGGCGAGGATCAGAATCGTTTAGGTCAACATCAATCACCTCTATACAGGAGGTAAATAAACCCGCTGTTACAAGCAATAAGGTAAGTATGATCTTAGTCTTCATGGCTGCTAGAATTCAAAGTCATAGGAAATGGAGGGGATGGTTTTGAAAAGTGCGGTTCTGACAGCCTGGGTCTGGCCGGGAAAATCTGTATTTTCCTCAAAAGTAATGGAGAATGCATTTTCCCGGCCATACACATTGTAACAGGATAAGCTGAGGCTGTGTCTCCACTTTTTCCGTTCTTTCAGATCATAGATGATTCCCAGATCCAGTCGGTGGTAATCGGGAAAGCGATAACCGTTCCTCTCAGTATAAAAAGGAATGGTAAAGCCATCAAGGTCATAGCGGCCTGAAGGAAAGGTGACAGCATCTCCGGTGTAGTATACGAAGTTGCCCGAAACAGTCAGGCGTTTGGCGATCTGGTAGATAAGAGTTAATGAGAGATCATGAATGCGGTCTTGACGTGCAGGATATTCATTGCCGTTGTTGATCCCTTCAAAAGTTCTCAGCGCACGTGACAATGTATAACTTATCCATCCCGTCATTTTACCCTTCATCTTTTTGATCAACAGTTCTCCTCCAAATGACCTGCCTTTTCCGAAAACCAACTCGGACTCAACGGTACTGTTAAGAATCAAATCAGCGCCATTTTTGTAATCAATCTGATTTTGCAACCACTTGTAATAGGCTTCGAAAGAAACTTCAAACATATCATCTTTAAGATTGGTGAAGTAACCAACTGCAACCTGATCGGCAATCTGAGGCTTTACAACATTGGTGGTAGGTACGTATACATCTGTTGGTGAGGTTGAAACAGAATTAGAAAGCAAATGAATATATTGAAAATTCCGGGTATAAGATGCCTTGATGGAGTTGCTTTCATTTACCAAGTACCGGCCACTTGCCCGGGGCTCCAACCCAAAATTATTTTCGAAGAAGTCCCAGCGGTCATGATTCGTCTCCGTTAATACATTTCCCTCATTGTCAAATGTGTAGGAAACTCCTCCCATATTGTGGAAGGTGGAAAGCCGAAGTCCATAGTTAACAGTGAACCGGTTGTTGATCCGGAAATCATCGCGCAGGTAAACGGCTCCTTCAAGACCAAAGCGGCGAGGAGGATTGGGCGGTCTAAATGTCACCTCACTCCCTACTTCTAATTTCCCGGGGATGAAAGTGTGATGGATCAACTGTCCTCCGAGCTTCACCGTATGCCTGGAATTTGGAAACCAAGTAATGTCTTCTTTAAAGTTAAAGTCCTGAATACGACTGGAAAGGCCAAATCCGTTTTCATTGTCTCCGATGAAGAATTTATAATCATAATCGCTGACAAAGAAAGATGTGTTAGAGAATAACTTATCCGAGAAGAGGTGATTCCAGCGCACAGTAGCAGTTGCATTTCCCCAATTCAGCCCGAAAAAATCACTAAAGCCAAATACGTCCCGGCCAAAGTAACCAGACAGGAAAATCCTGTTTTTGTCGTTAATGGTATAGTTGGCCTTTGCATTGAAATCATAAAAATAGAGTGTTGACGAGTTGATGATAGAATCTTTGGAAAGTTTCAGGAATACATCTGCATAGGTTCTGCGTCCTGATACCATAAATGATCCTTTGTCCTTTACAATTGGAGCTTCTATGGTTAGTCTGGAAGAGATCAGACCGATCCCTCCGGTAAGGCCCAACCGTTTTTTGTTACCGTCTTTCATACGGATATCCAGTACAGAACTGGCCCTGCCACCATATTCAGCAGGCATCCCTCCTTTGTACAAGGTGACATCCTTTAACGCATCCGAATTGAATACGGAGAAGAACCCAAGTAAGTGCGAGGCGTTATATACGGGAGCCTCATCCAAAAGGATAAGGTTCTGGTCAGTTCCTCCTCCGCGAACATAAAAGCCACTATTGCCTTCCCCTGCAGATTTTACTCCAGGCAATAATTGCAAGGTCTTTACAATGTCCCTTTCACCAAACAATACCGGCACATTCCGAACTTCTCTGGGATCAAGCCGCAAGACACCCATTTCCGATGATGTAACGTTCTCATTGTCCCGGCGAGCAGTGATCTGAATAGTATCAAGGGTGTGGTTGTCCAATTTAAGTTCGAAGGAGAGATTCTGATTTTCAGTCAAAGAAATATTCTTTTCAACCTGTTCATACCCTATATACCTGATCATAATGGTATGGTCCCCGGCGGGAAGCGTTAGAGAATAAAACCCATACTCATTGGAAAATGCACCAGTATTAGGGATGTTCTTTACGAGAATCGTCGCTCCCATCAAATCTTCTCCATTCTCAGCATCCTTAATGTTGCCGCTCAATGTGAAGTTCTGAGCGTTTGTCAGGATGGGAATTGTAAATAGCAGCAGTAAAAAACTCAGGTTCTTCATATTTTCAATTTTCCGATCCAGCCAAAACTCGACCTTTCCGGTAAAATAGGAAAATATTCCTGGTCAGAAGTCTGTCATTCTGTTTTTAGCAATTTGACGGTACCTGCCAGTCTACCATTTTGGTAAATCCTGCCTAAGTACATTCCATCGGCAAGAGCCTTCATATTCAATTCAAGTGTTTTGCGTCCTCTGGTCAATTCGAAAGTCTTTGCCGGTCCGATTTGCCGTCCTGTTACATTCACAATCTCAACCTCAATGGCACTGGCCTCGTCCAGATCGAACCGAAGGTAGACCAAATCTTGGAAAGGAGAAGGATAACTTGTAATGGTGAGTCCTTCCAGGTAAGGTAATGTGGCTTGACGGATCTCGGAAGGACTTGTGGCCCCATCGTAATCACGTTGCATGAGTTGGTAATAATAAGTTATTCCTGGTTCTGCCATTTGATCGAAGAAATCATAGGTCCCACCTTGCGAAGCGTTCGGATCTGCATCTACCCAGCCAATCTGCTCAAAATTAAAAATGTTCCATTCTGATGAGCGCCAAACTTCAAAACCCTGGTTATTGTCTTCCATAGCGGTCTCCCAATT
>JBFGVE010000046.1:0-20306 GCA_041565275.1 Bacteroidia bacterium | reverse complement strand
CGGTCAATCCAACATTTGTGGGAGTCTTGCCTTCGGCGTCTTCAATATTAGGGTTGGCTCCGGCATCCATTAACATCTCCGCTACCTCGTACCATTCTTTGTCCATTGCATAGTGGAGGGGGGTTTTCTTTTCCAGGTTGCGGGCATTGACCTTGATCGCGGGAAATCCCAATAGGATACGTACCAAAGAAGCACTTTTTCCCTCCGGCCAGCGTCCTGTAAGAGCATGATGTAGAGCGGTGAAGCCCGATTTGTCTTTCAGGGAAGGTTGTACTCCCAGGTGACCTTCTAACCATTGCAGGTACTCTGAAAGGCCAAGCTGGGCCGCATGGCGCAAGGCGCAATAGTCCTCACCGCTGACCTTTACCCTGGGAATCTGAAGCAAGGCTTTAAAAAGTGGCAGGTTTTCCCCACTAATCGCTCGTTCAAATAACTCGTGGACCCGTTGATTAACAATAGCAATGTCCGTTTCTGACAATGAGATGCGGTCCGGGGCATCGTAATCCCCATTGTTCAAAGCACTGATAAGGGCTCTACCGTTTTGTGACATTTAGTTTTGGGTTTCGGTCATTAATTGAGATTGCTCCAGATAGGAGTCGATAAGTCTACGTTCCTGGAGCCGGGTGGCATAGACTGGGTATTTAGCTCCTATTTCGGGATCAGTCAGCAGGCTAGGCAAATTCTGTTTTTCCAGAAACTGGGGATTGACGGTTGGGTTGATGTTCTCTGGGAGGTTCCGGTGGAAGAAGGCTGCCATAAGGTATAGGTTAAATTCTTTGGGAAGGCGAATGCTGGCCCGGTTCATAAAGGTCCTGATCCGGGTTTTTGCATTTCTGGCACTCCTGTCGATATAGTCTATTTCAGCTTCTATTAAAAGATTCTGTGCTGCCACAGAGATCTCTCCTGTCACTACCAAGAGGTTGTTTTTCTTGTTGTCACGGATCAGGTGTACCCGGTCGTCACGGGTAACCACTGTGGTCATGGCCAACCCCGAATCTGACTCATCTGCCGAGATCAGTACCGCTTCATCCAGAGAGGCCAGGGGAGAATCGATGGCCTGAAATATGATATCTGTCCATAGACTCCGCTGATTTCGAAATCCGATCTTGGGAAGAGCAAGGGAAATCAGAAAATGTTCGAGTCCCATCAGATCCTTTTCGCGTACCCGAAGCGATGTGTATTGGCTAGAGGGGAGGCTATCAATCAAGGCATAAGGCTTGATCAGGTTTTCCACAGTAGCCAGTGGAGCAAAATTTGGCGCCATCAGGTACTTTAAGCGCGGGTCGTGGATCGCATCATGGCCGTAATTGATGGTCCGTTCTATGGCCAGACGGATCTGATCTTGGGTCATCAGGTGGTCATCGTTGTCTGACATCCGCACGTTGGGGAATTCAGCCCGCATCAGCCTGCACAACAAAGCTTGTAATTCCTGGCTGTTGTCATTTTCCCTGGGATCGGCATTGAGTAGGTCTTCAAGGTAAGCACCGTCGTGGACCATTCCCTCGCTGAGTTCCGGCTTCGTCATGCGCAGGCTCTCCTGAGCCACTTTAAGACGGGTATAAAGGTTTATTTTACCGAGCCCAATTGTCAACCGCACCATATCCCTGTAGAAAATATCTACGATATTGGTACCCATGTGCTCTTCAGGCCGGTGTTTTTCTGGTCTATAATCTATATCTGGAGGATTTTCCCACGAGGCGCTCAAGTCATAGCCTTGGCTCAGATGAGGTTGTTTGGTAGCCGGACGACCGAGCATTGCCATTTTGAAATAGTAGATATTCCGCCGCATTGATCCACCAGCCATGTTGTAAAATGCTTCATCCACTTCAGCAAACAATTCAGGGTATTTGCCCTGGCGGTTAGCGGGGGAATCGGGATTGGTCATTTCGTCGTAAAGCTTATTGTAGGAGGAAATGATATCGGTTGCATCCAGCACGTTTTCCCAATGCTCGATATAGTATTTCTGTGCCGGTGGGATTTTCTTTCCACCCAGGCTCCGGATCATCAGCAGGAAGCGGGTAAACCCGTCCGGATCCTGGTCCCACTGGTCCTTTTTAGACTTGTAGAGGATCGCGATGGGCAAGCCGGTCAGCAATTGGCTCCAACGATGCTGCCAGTCATCCTTGATCATATCTTGGATGATATTGGGGAGGAGACGGTCATTAGCAGAAGCAGAAAGGGTGTGGGTCGCTACCCCGTCCGACATCATATTGCCGTCCATGTAGCAAAAGAATCCGGGTTCCCGCTCTTCGTTGTTAAATGTAAAACTTAGTCCACCTGACCCGTAAACTGTACACTTGGTATTTTCTCCGTTGAAAACCTGTAATACGGGGTGGAGGGCGGTGTCGGAACCCTCTTTACACTTGTTGTATTCTTCGAGGTGAACCACCCGGCCTTCCATAAAGGCAGTAGGCAGCATCCCGATCCGGGATTTGATGGGCATGAAACTTGCCGATTCAGATAGTCCTTCCACCTTTGCGATGCGCAATATAGTTTCTACCACTTCGTTAGTGTCGGCATCACTGAAGATAATCTCGGTTTCGGTTAGACCTTCTTCGTTCTCGTGGGTATGCCTCTGGGTGGCACCAATCTTGTGAAAATCAATCTGGGGATAGCCCAGATCGGAATGAAAGGCACTGCCAACTACTGACCGGAGAGATGCGACCGAAGTAGCATTCATAGATCCTTCTCTAAGCCGTTGGTTGATCTTGGAATAGAGATCGGGGTTGGCGGCAACGTCCAGAACCGTTTCAAACAAAAGTTCGTTCAGGTCGCGGTCAGCACAGTTGATGGTAATAGCGCCTTCCGGATGTAGAATATCTCCGACAAGGCGGCCCAGGAAGGATTTTCCCGAGCCATGCTTCCCGATGTAAAACTGGATGCGACGTTCGTTTTCAACCTGGAGGAGTTGAAGCGTCTCGTAATAAAGTGGAAGCATGGAGGGGGTAGGCAGGAGGCGGTATATCATACCGACCACCTCGGCATAGGGTCGCTTGGACCAGATGACGAGGGGATTGTTGGCATCCTCGATGCTTTCCAGCCGATAGGCGGTATCCTGTGAATATGCATCCGGATTAGGGGCCATGATCGGCAACGGCCGTCCCGGTACTCCGATGACTACTTTGTTGAAGCCCATGGCTTCCAATTCTGCTTCCGTCCACTTTTTCATTCCTCTATCTCTATTTCGTTCCAATCCTAATAATCTGAATTCTGCGTCAATAACTGAAAGAGACGCTTAAATTGACCGGACCTGAGAAAGCTGGGGTCCGCAATTCCACTGGGGCTGTTTTGCAGACGGTTGGTCAGTTTATAGGTTGCGGTCAAAGCCATAGGATAGCGCCTGGATGAATTCCCTCTAACAATCCCAATCTCATGAAGGGGGTTTGTAACGTCGAGGGTATTGATCAGGACATCCATCGGGGTGGCCTGTTTGGTCGTGATCAACACAAAGTCAAAGGTCGTCTTCGGTGCATGTTGAAAGATCTGTTGAATGATCGCACGGCTCGTAGCCATATCATCGATGTCACCATCCGAGTAAATTACGAAATTAGTGAAGCCGACATAAGCTTCTTTGGACTTTTTACTGTAGGCTACCATACGGATCGTTTCCAGCAGGGCGGGGGAGAGGTAGGTCATGGTATTCAGACCTCCCTGGACAAGTTCGATCCGCTTGCCTATCTCTACCAGGTTGTTTCCCGGCTGGGCGATTATCAATGGGTTTCTCGGCCCAAACATGGTGATATAGGTGTCGTACCCAGCGATCCGCGAGGCCATATAGTCAATCACCGCTTCTTGAAGGGCTTTGTCCATTGGAAGAGGATGGATACCCATGCTCATGGACCGGGAGCCATCAATCAAAATGATCCTTGTGGGACGCGTTTCGGCTACCTTTCGCATATCTTTTCGGAACATGTTAAGGCTTTCCTTGTCAAACTTCTCTCGCTTGACCATTTTCCGGAGCAATTTGTACATGGCTTCCTGGTCAAACCGCCTCAAATCTCCTCCTTCCGGGATCAATGAATGCTTCTTGGATACTTTGTGAATAAACTTTAACTGAGCCTTCTTTAATTTCTCTAAACCCTTTGCCATCACTCCGATCACAGCTCCGTGCAGGGTAACCCGCTTACTGAAATCCTCCCAAGATCCGGTTGCCAATTCGTCCAAGCTCATCGTTTTGGGGATTTCTAACTGAGGCGGTTCATAATACTTCCGGTCCTCACGTATTTCTTCCCTCTTCTCTCGCTGTTTTTCTTGCTCCTTTTCTGCCTCGTCAGCTTCTTTTAGGGCCTCCATCAAATCCGAGATCGACGCCAATTCCTCTTCTGGAATCCATTCCCTTTCTATGATTTCATTGTTATCCACTCCGCCGTGGTCCGCTCCCCGGTCTCCTTCGTTTCCCTCTTGTTCGCTCTGTGGTGGCTCTTTGTACTCCGGTTCTAAGGTGTCGTCAATTTCTTCACGGATCAACTCCGCTTCTGCATTTTCTTCATCCTCCTCCAATTTCTGCTCCGCATCGTCGTCTTCATTAAATTGCTCTTTGATCTCTAGATCCTTCATCTCTTCTGACAACTGATTGATCAGTTCTTCAAGGGATGGTCCATCTTTTTTCTCTTCCCCTTCACTCTTTTCAGATTCCTGTTCCTTTGCATTGGGATCGTTCTCATCTTGATGATCGTGAGGAGTTGGCTCTTCAGGTGCGTTTTCATCTTCTCCTTTTTGCTCCTTTTCCCCGGAATCTTCATTTTCTCCAGACTCTTCTTCTTTCTCATCTTGAGAATCGGAAGAGCCCTCGGATTTTCCTGCTCCGGCCGGTTGCGGCGGTGCTTCCCCTTCTTCCCCGGAGTTATCATCCTGGGCGTCTGATTCGTCTTCTGCCTGGCCTTCGCCGCCTGTTCCTGCTTCTTCAGACTCTTCCTCTTCGCTTGCTTCCTCGGACTCATCTTCCTCTCCTGCTTCCTTGGAATCTTCCTCGCTTGCTTCCTCGGGCTTGTCTTCCTCTCCTTCTTCATCTTCTCGGCCTTCTTCTGGATCTTCTCCATCCAGATCATCAGCGGATTCGTTGTCCGCACTTTGATCAGCTTCACTGGGTGGGGTGGGGTTATTGTCTTTGTCCTCGTTCTCTTTTTCGTCTTTGTCTTCTTCTTTATCTTTCTTAGGAGGCGGTGGTGTTTGGTTGGTTTCCACCTCGAAATTATCCATGGCATCGGAGGCGTCAGTTGCTTCGTCCTGAAGTATTTGCCTGGCTATATCCTCGGCAAACAGCTCCCACATTTCATGGATCAGTTCAAAACGCCGTTCTGCGTAAATGGTCGCCTGTTCCGCGTAATAATCGGGGCCGCCGGACAATTCTCGTAAGGGAGGGTAATACTGTTCCACTTCTTCGCACATTCCAATCAATTGCTCAAAGCTGGCTTCGGGGCTGAGGAATTCTTCTGGATTGTCTCGGTCGCGCGCTTCTAACCACTCGGGCTTGGCTCTGAGCTCTGACCATGCTTCAGGGGTATTTTCAAAGAGGCCATTGTTGGCGAGAAATACCCGGGAAATGATAAAAGTAAGGTTCTTAAATTGGTTTTCCGGGGTGGGATCACCATAGATATCCCGTTTTCGCAGGTACCTCCTGCCCACATCTCCAATTGCGGTATAGAAATTATTCAATGAATACCCATAATCCTGCCCGAATACCCTTCCAATCTGCTCGGTAAAACGGTTGATGCAATTATCTTCACAAGCGTTGAGGAAATATTGCTTCAATTGCAGTTCTTGAGAAAGCGCATAGTGTCCCTGCCCATCTATGTCTTGCATAGCGTCGTTCAATTCGCTAATGTAGCTGGGAACGCCTTTGGTCAGTACTGCATGGGAGATCTCATGTACCACACAGGCCCGTGAATGTTCAAACCCAGCTAACATGCTGTATAAGAGGTCGCAGTTGATCTTTCCGGGCGGTGGATTCAGACTGAATGAGAACCAAGTTCCTGGTGCTCCCCAACCGACCAGAAGGTCGTCTTTGCGCAGTAAATTAAAGATGTGGTTGGCGTAAAGCGCCCGGAGGTAACGAACCGTTTTGCTGGAGAGGATTTGCCGCCACAACTGGGTAGTATGGAGAGAACCCTTGCCCTGTCGGTGTCTGGGCCAGAGCTGCATCAACTCAGGGTTGAAGAGCAGATACAGCAAGTGTGCTGCCCACAGCAATTGCTTCTCAGGGGTCTTTAGGTCTGGCTCGTTCGGTGCCAGCCCTTCCCGTATACTTTCCTGCGCATTGTGCAATTCATCTTCGAGGAGTCCATCTTCGCATATGTATTGCAGAGACTTGAGGAACAAATCGAATTCGACCTTGGGGAATATATACCCCTGCCAATCCATCATCACCCGGTCAAGTGAGATCTTCACTGCTTCATCAAGGGAGTTTTCAGAACTGATCATTCTAAACAGCAGCAGAATCTCCCAGATGATCTCTCCGGGGTTTTTCAGGGCTTTGATTGTCGAATTGAGCCGGTCACGGAGGCCTTTTAAGTGTTCAACCTGTCCGGTGCGGACCCCGTGCTCTTCCAACACTTCAATGATCTTATTGATGTATTGTTCTTCAAAGGGGTTGGTGCCAACGGTGGTACTGCGGACCCGTAAAAGTTTGTCTGCTAAGCCAAATCGGAGGCCAGTCATAGGCTGTTCGACAATCTCTTTGAGGTTAGGTGTAGACATAAGGGACGTACCGCTAGACTTTGAATTTTCGTGACTTGAATAAATATAGGGGATTTTGGGTACAAGTCAGAAAATCTCCCTACAGATCAGAATTCCTCTCCAAAAGTCAATGTCTTTGCTTTGGGTATCAAAACGAGGACTTTCTTCCTATGAATTTCTTGATATAATGACAAACAAATTGCATAACTCATCGTTGGCCCATGAGGAATTCACGGAATTGTTGACGGGTGTAGTTTTTGGAGTTTGGAAATAGATACGTTGAGAAAGAGTTGGAGCACCTATCTTTGGGTGATCCATTGCATGCTCTGGGGAATTGTAGCCCCCATGGAAAATCGGTAAGTATAAAATGACACAATACTATGAGTAAGAGACCCCATATTCTAATATGTAACGATGATGGCATCACCGCACCCGGCATTCGTTGTTTGATAGAAGTAGCTTTAGAATACGGCGACGTGACGGTAGTGGCTCCGGATAGCCCTCAAAGTGGCATGGGGCATGCTATTACCGTTGGTGAACCGTTGCGTTTGCATCAGGAAGACCTGGGTCTGGATGTCCTGGCCTACGCCTGTTCAGGTACCCCTGTTGACTGTGTAAAACTTGCTACAGGTGTCATTTTTGATAAAAAGCCTGACTTGCTGGTTTCCGGCATCAACCACGGGGCAAACTATTCCATCTCTGTGGTCTATTCCGGGACGATGTCAGCGGCGATGGAAGGTGCAATTGAGGGGATACCTTCAATCGGGTTCTCGCTCTGCGACTTTTCGTACAATGCTGACTTCTCGGCTTCTCGTGTGGTGGCCCGCACCATCATTGGGCGTGCACTCTCTAACGATTTCCCAAAGGGAACTCTTCTAAATGTGAATATCCCCAAGCTCTCTCTAGATGAAATCAGGGGCATCAAGATCACTCGCCAGGCCAATGGCCGTTGGGTTGAAGAGTTCGACGAGCGGATTGATCCCAATGGCCGCAAATATTATTGGCTCACCGGCAATTTTCATGACTACGATCACGGTGAGGATACAGATACCTGGGCCTTAAACCACGGTTACGTCTCTGTATGTCCAGTTGAGTGGGACTTGACAGCCCACCATTCCCTGCCTGGATTCAACCAGTGGGACTTGCACCTCGCAGAATTGGATCACCTGTAATGGACCATTTCCACAGTCTTACGTTGTCTCCGTAGCTCCAGTGCGGAAAATGAGCACGATCAATCAGCTGGCAGTGTAATCCTGAAGGTCGTACCTTTGCCAGCTTCTGAATGCAAGACCCAAATTTTCCCGTTGTGATAATTTTCTACTACGCGCTTTGAGAGGCTTAAACCCAGTCCCCAACCTCTCTTCTTCGTTGTAAATCCGGGTTTAAAGATGTTCTTCCATTGGTGTTTAGGGATTCCCTTACCCGAGTCACTTAAGTCGATCTGGATCCATCTGCCTTTTTCACTGGCATGGATCTTCAATTTTCCCGGTCCGGAAATAGCGTCAAGTGCATTTTTGAAGAGGTTTTCAATCACCCAGGAAAACAAAGCTTCATTCACCTTAATGGTAGCTTCCACAGGAACCTCATTGACTAATTCTAAATTGACCTTCTTTGGCATCCGCCTACTAAGGTATTCATATGCCCTATCCAGTACCTCATTCAGCCTCACCTCATTTAGTTCTGGTATTGAACCGATCTTTGAAAACCGTTCTGTGATGTTCGACAGGCGGTCCACATCTTTTTTCAATTCTTCGATCAGTTCGAGGTCTTCGGGGTTGCCGTCTGTTTTCAACTCCAGCAATTCCACCCAGGCCATGAGGCTGGAAACTGGTGTTCCCAACTGGTGGGCCGTCTCCTTGGCCATTCCTACCCAAACTTTGTTTTGTTCATTTTTTTGAGCGACAAAGTAGCTGCTGAAGACAATGGAGATGAACACAACGATCACGATCAGCATCAGGATGGGATAGAAGCGTAGTTTTCTTAGTAAATGGGACTCGTCAAAGTAAATCGCCATTTCCTGGCCAAAGAATTCGATAAAGATGGGTTTTTGGCCTTGCCTATTTTTCAGGTCTTCCAGGTAGGCTTGTTCTTGCCGCCTTTGTTCCCTTTCTGGGAGATCTTTATCGATCCCCAAATTCATGGTACTAATAATTTCCCCATCAAGCACCTGAATAATGGGGATCAGCTCGTTTTGAGTAATTACATTTTGGGTGACCCATTCCAATTCTGCATTATCGGCATTGAGGTCTATATCAGAGGCAAACTCAATTGCTTTTGCAAATTGGTCAATTCGTTTGACTTCCTGCTCCAGCAATTGGCGAGCTAGAAAATTGGAGTAAAGGAGAGAACTTGCTGTGATTAGAATAGCAATAATTCCAAAGATCAGCAGGCGGCTGTTCGACCGTATGGAAAGAGAGAACATTGTCCGAAATATACAGGATTTTAAGAGATGGTGATGGCTTGGGAAATGAGATGTTGTACTCAAATTTTGTGTGTACGCAAAAGTAGTTTACCTTTGGGCAGCTACGGTTTTTTCTAGCACGGGTAAGTGTGTTTTTAAAATGCAGGAATCAATCAAGGCGATCAGCCTTTCGCACAAAAGAGCAAGTGTAGGGATTCGGGAGCAAGTGCATCTCAGCAGTGTTGCGGCCCGCAATTTACTTTCTCAGATCAAAAAGATCTTCGATCTGGAAGAAGCGCTTGTTCTTTCCACCTGTAACCGTACCGAAGTATATTACAGTTCAAGTCTAGACCTTTCACAGGAGATACTGAAGCTCTTATGCATAGAGAAAGGGATTGTGGACCACAAGGAGTTTATACCTTATTTCGAGTTTATCACCGATGAAGAAACTGTAGTTCGTCACTTGTTTAGAGTGGCGATGGGGCTTGATTCCCAAGTGATCGGTGACCTGCAGATTTCCAACCAGATCAAGACTTCTTACGGAGCTGCGGTGGAGCTTGAAATGGCGGGCCCTTTCCTTCACCGGCTTCTTCACACCATCTTTCATGCCAACAAGCGGGTGCAACAAGAGACTGCCTACCGTGATGGTGCAGCTAGCATTAGTTATGCTTGCGGTGAATTGGTAAAGGATCTGACTCAGTCACACAAGGAAGCCAGCGTACTTATTATAGGCTTGGGCGAAATGGGGCGGGATGTTGCCCGTAACCTCGGGAAAGTTCCTTCACGCCTCGCCTTGGTCAACCGTACTGACCTGAAGGCTCAGGAGTTGGCTGAGGAACTTAATGCTGATTTTATTCCCTATGATCGTCTCTATGAGGTATTGGGAGAATTTACGGTGATCGTTAGTGCTGTTAGCGGAAATTCTCCGATCATTCGGAGAGAGCATTTTCGTAACCATGTGCGTTTTGACCAAAAGTTTTTAGTTGACCTTTGTGTTCCCCGCAGTATTGATGCGGAGGTTGAAAAAATCTCCGGATTTGTCGTTTATGACATTGACGAGATCAGGACCGAAACAGATCGTACAATTTCCCGCCGCATAGCTGCTATTCCGGCAGTAGAAGCCATTATCGGAAAGGAGATGGCGGACTTCCGGGAATGGCGAAAAGAGTTGGGAATTTCACCTGTAATCCAACGCTTTAAAGATGCTTTGGAGGACATCCGTCATGAGCAAATGGCACGCTATCTCAAAAAATGTACCGCCGAAGAAGTCAAGTTAATGGATGCAGTAACCAGAGGGATGGTCAACAAGATCATCAAGCTTCCTGTGCTCCAGTTGAAAGCTGCTTGTAAGCGGGGGGAAGCAGAGCCCCTCGCGGAGGTGCTGAATGATCTATTTAATTTGGAGCCGAAGACCGTGGAAAAATAGAAGGAGAGTTGTCAGCAGCACTTGTTTTTTGTAGGATTGGACAGCACTAGTTTTCTATAGGATTGGATTTGAAGTCACCCCTTACGGTTCAGTTTTCCCTTTGTCTTATTCAAACAAATCCAATTCGTCATCCCAGTCTTTTGTCTCACCTATTTTCTTCCTCTTTGCAGGTGTCTGCTTTTTATGATCTTCACTGGCCCTTGGGCTCCTGCTCTCTTTATTTTCTACCACGGCAAGCTCCCCGAAATTTCTGGACCGCTGGAAAAGGAAAAACTCTTCTGTTTGATTGTTGAGCATGACAACATAGATCAGGAACAAAGTGTTCACCCATGTGAGGATACTTAGGACCATGAATATTGTGTCAGGAAAGCCAACCGAGGCAAATAAGTAAACTTCTAAGACCAATGCTACTGTAAGGAGACCACATAAAATGTAACGAACTACCCTTTCCCCACGGAAAACCGCTGTTCCCATTAATGCAAGGACCGGGACCATCCACCAGTAGACCTCATTGAATTGATCGAAAGCAACTGTATCTTTTACAATATTTTGCAGCATGACAGCCAACGCCAATCGCAGAACCGCGAGTAGTATCAGGCTGATTAGTAGCAACCACTTCCCGTTTTTAACCCTTGTCAGCTCTAATGTGTCCATGAGTGGAAAATTCGCAATCGTATACTCAAAAACCAATTAGTCTTTGCCATAATCAGATAAAGTTAATGAAGTTTCATGATCAAGTGGACTATTTAGACAGGAGGAAGCAGTCATACGCTGTCAAAATGCCATTGTAACTGCCAAAATTGCATAATAAGTGTTCTGGCACGCTTTTGGATATTAGGAGGGGTGTTCGTGAGAACAGAATTCAATTAATTACAAAAGATTAAAATTTAATAACCCTAAGGAGGATTAATTTATGTCACTTAACATTCGCCCTTTGGCCGATCGCGTGGTGATTGAGCCTGCTGAAGCCGACGAAAAAACTGCTTCTGGACTCTACATACCTGATACCGCAAAGGAAAAACCTCAGCGTGGAGTCGTAGTCGCTGTTGGTCCCGGGAAGAAAGATGAGCCAACTACCGTACAGGTTGGTGAGAACGTTCTTTATGGAAAGTATGCCGGAACTGAAATCAACGTTGAAGGTCAAGACTATCTTATCATGCGGGAATCTGACCTCCTCGCTATCGTTTAATTTATTCCCTTTATCATTTTCGACATTTTTTTAACATAAAAAGACACTATGGCAAAGACCATTAAGTTTGATACTGAGGCACGTGCAAAGCTAAAAGCTGGTGTAGATGCGCTTGCCGATGCTGTAAAAGTTACACTAGGTCCTAAGGGCCGCAATGTGGTAATCGATAAGAAGTTTGGTGCTCCTACCATCACAAAAGATGGTGTAACAGTAGCTAAGGAGATAGAATTGGCCGACCCAATTGAGAACATGGGTGCCCAGTTGGTCAAAGAAGTTGCTTCCAAAACCAACGATATGGCTGGTGACGGTACCACCACTGCCACTGTTCTCGCTCAGGCAATTGTTCGGGAAGGGTTCAAAAATGTGACTGCTGGTTCCAACCCAATGGAACTTAAAAAAGGTATTGAAGAAGCAGTCAAAGTCGTTTCAGTTGAACTGGCCAAGATGGCCCGCACTGTTTCGGACTCCAAAGAAATTACTCAAGTAGGTACTATTTCTGCTAACAATGACTCTACCATCGGTGCTTTGATATCCGAGGCCATGGAAAAGGTGGGCAAAGAGGGTGTTATTACGGTAGAAGAAGCGCGAGGACTTGATACTTACCTCGAAACTGTCGAGGGTATGCAGTTTGACCGCGGATATTTGTCTCCCTACTTTGTCACGAATACTGACAACATGTCTGTTGACATGGAGAAGCCATATATCTTGATCTTTGATAAAAAGATCAGCAATATGAAGGATCTTCTTCCTATTCTCGAGAAGGTTGTCCAGACAGGTTCTCCACTTCTGATCATTGCAGAAGATGTTGATGGTGAGGCACTCGCAACTCTAGTTGTCAACAAAATCCGTGGTTCTCTTAAAATTGCAGCTGTTAAAGCTCCTGGCTTTGGTGACCGCCGCAAGGCTATGTTGGAAGACATTGCTGTCCTCACAGGTGGTACTGTGATTTCCGAAGAACGTGGTTACAAGCTCGAAAATGCAACCCTCGATATGCTGGGTCGTTCCGAGAAAGTTTCCATTGACAAGGACAATACCACTATTGTTGATGGTGCAGGTAGTGAAGACGATATCACCGCCCGTATTAGTCAGATTAAGACGCAAATCGAAAATACTAATTCAGACTATGACAAAGAGAAGCTCCAGGAACGCTTGGCTAAGTTGTCTGGTGGGGTTGCTGTCCTCTACATAGGTGCACCTACCGAAGTAGAAATGAAGGAAAAGAAAGCTCGTGTTGAAGATGCTTTGCATGCAACTCGCGCTGCTGTTGAAGAAGGGATTGTGCCTGGTGGCGGTGTAGCTCTTATCCGCACCATTTCTAGCCTTGAGAAGGGTCCTGGTGGTATCCATGACGAATTCCTTAACGGAGATGTAGGTGTCGGTGTGGCGATCGTTCGCCGTGCACTGGAAGAACCTCTTCGTCTCATCGTTGCCAACGCAGGCCTTGAAGCTGGTGTAATCCTTGCTAAAGTTCGCGAAGGCAGTGATGACTTCGGGTTCAACGCTCGTATCGAAGAGTATCAAAACTTCTTTGAAACCGGCATCATTGATCCTAAGAAAGTAACCCGTTCCGCACTCGAAAACGCAGCTTCTATCGCTGGTTTGCTGTTGACCACTGAGTGTGTGATCACCGATGAGCCTGAGCCAGAGGTTTCAATGGGCCCTCCCGGTGGTGGCATGGGCGGTATGGGTGGCATGGGCGGCATGATGTAATCACGCAGTTCGAACCTTTAATATACACGAAAGAGGCTGGTCCATTGCGGGCCAGCCTCTCTTCGTATAGAGAAAGTGGGCCAGCATCTCTTTGTATGCAGAAAACGTATACAGAAAATTTATACCTTTGCAACTGTTTTCACTGTCACTATTAATTTCCAGCAACAAGAAACTATGGAATTCAAAAAATATTTTCACGGTACACTGCTAATAGCAGTGACAATGCTCTTTTTTTGGGGATGTGAACCTGCAAGTAATTCGGGTGCAGATGGTAAGGAGACTGTTGGTACTGAAACCGATAGCACTGGATTCGAAGGAGAAGTATCAGAATGGCAAACTGTAACCGAGCAGTTTGCCGACCTGCGGATCCTGCGTTACAAAGTCCCTGGCTTCAGTGACCTGCCTTTGGATCAAAAGGTCTTGCTCTATTACCTCTACGAAGCAGCCTTGAACGGTCGTGAGATCATCTACGATCAAAATTATAAGCACAACTTAGCCATCAAGCGCACCCTGGAAAACATTTTCCAGACCTATTCAGGTGAAAAATCTGGTGCCGAATGGGAAGCGTTCCATACTTTCTTGAAGCGTGTTTGGTTTTCAAATGGAATTCACCATCACTACTCCACAAAGAAAATGATTCCGGAATTCAGCGAGGCCTACTTCGACGAGTTGATAAAGAACTCAGACCAAGCCGGCTTTCCTCTTCTTGAGGGCGAATCAGTTGAAGACTTGGTTGCAAAACTGAAGCCTGTTTTTTTTGATTCTACTGTTGCTCCCAAGCGCGTAAATCTTGCTGGTGACCTTATTGCTGGTTCTGCCAACAATTATTACGAAGGATTGACCCAGGCCGAGGTTGAAGCTTATTATGAAAATAAGATCGACAAGGACGATCCGAGGCCGATTTCCTATGGTCTGAACTCTAAGCTCATTAAAAATGAAAATGGGGAGATTGTGGAGAAGGTATGGAAAGTAGGAGGAATGTATGGTCCTGCACTGGAGCAGGTCGCCAAATGGCTTGAAAAAGCCGCTGGGGCAGCTGAAAGTGAAAAGCAGAGAACTGCACTTACGAAACTTGTTGATTACTACCGGTCTGGAGATTTGAGGAAGTTTGATGAATACAATATTGCCTGGGTAGAAGATACTGAAAGTGATATTGATGTGATCAATGGCTTCATCGAGGTATATGGTGATGCTATGGGCTACCGCGGTGCGTTCGAATCTGTTGTACAATTGACCGACCCCGAGGCATCCAAGCGTATTGTTGCCATTTCCGGTGAAGCACAATGGTTCGAAGACAACAGCTCCATCATGGACGAGCACAAGAAAGAAGATGTGAAAGGTATTTCCGCCCGTGTGATCAATGTAGTAGCTGAGTCCGGTGATGCCTCTCCTTCTACTCCGATTGGCATTAACCTTCCCAATTCCAATTGGATCCGCGCTGAGCATGGTTCTAAATCCGTCAACTTGGCCAACATTGTCAATGCATATGATGATGCATCCAAGTCCAGCGGTGTTCTTGAAGAGTTCGCCTTCAGTGAAGAAGAGATTAAGCTTTCGAAGGATTATGGCGCCCTTGCTAGCAATCTTCACACCGATATGCACGAAGTGATTGGTCACGCGTCTGGAAAGATCAATCCTGGCATTGGTACACCTAAGGAGACGCTGAAAGCTTATGCTTCCACTCTGGAAGAAGCCCGCGCTGATCTGGTCGCCCTTTACTACATCACCCATCCCAAGCTAGTTGAGATTGGTGTCATGCCTACCACCGATGTCGGCAAAGCCGAATTTAACGGTTACATCCGCAATGGTTTGATGTTGCAGCTACGCCGCCTCAAACTTGGTGAAGAGCTTGAAGAAGCACATATGCGTAACCGGCAGATCGTCGCTTCCTGGGCTTATGAAAAGGGTATGGCGGACAAGGTCATCGAAAAAGTTACCAAAGAAGGAAAGACCTACTTCGTGATCAACGACTACGAAAAGTTGCGCGATATATTTGGGCAGCTCTTGCGTGAGATCCAACGCATCAAATCTGAAGGTGATTACGAAGCAGGAAAAGCATTGGTCGAAAACTATGGTGTCAAAGTCGACCAAGAGGTACACAGAGAGGTCCTTGAGCGGGTAGAAAAGCTCAATATCGCTCCATACTCCGGATTCATTAATCCAGTCCTGACCCCAGTCATGGAAGGCGATAAGATCGTGGATGTAAAGATCGCATACCCGACCGACTTCACTGAGCAGCACCTTTATTATTCCAAGAATTACAGCCTGCTTCCTGATTACAACTAAGGAAGGGTAGGGGAATGGAGAATTTTGGCGTCTATGAATTTGGGTGCTAATAATTGGATCTGGGTGTTGCAAGTGGTTCCGAAGACTCCCTTACTAGGACCACCAGTAAAAAAGCAATGCCCAGAATTCCTATCTCCCATCCATACCCGGTCGATTCCATAAACACGACCGGTGTTCCTGCCTCGTAATTCAGATGGTAATCGCTGTACTGGTCTGAAAAGATGAATTCCCGGTAAATAAAGAATTCCAGGCTCATCAAGGCGAAAATTCCCAGGGGCAGACGGATGGGACGGAACGTAAGTTTGCCAATGAAGACAATCAGGAATGCGGTGAGCATGGCTCCCGGAAAGATCAGTTCCGAGAACAGCAGTTGTTGTCGATTGACGACAAATCGGACGAGGTATTCACCTTCTAAGAAGAAAGGATTATTCTCCGTAAAGCTGACATAGCCAGCTATCAGGAGAACAATCCAGAATACCACGTAGATCAGAGGAAGACTTAAATATATAAATGCTCTGAGCAAGGAATCTTAACGTACTTTAAGGAATCTCAACGTACTTTTTTGTAACTGAGTTCCATGAATTTCATTTCATTGCCATCGGGATCATACATGTACATGATCATATTGTGCTCATTTTCGTTGACAATGGTGGTCACCATTTTCATATGGTCTTCTCCACCTTCCAGGTTGGGATAGCTGGAGTGAACAGTTAGCGTATTGCCTTCCCTTTCACCTTCTCCCACCATTATACCCGTTCCCATATTGTCAATCCAACTTGTAATATACTTTTTGGTAATGTTGTCGTAGGCAGTCGTGTTGTGCCCTTCAAAAGGCATACCAAAGGAAGTACCGGTATGTTTCTCCTGAAGATAGCGGCCTTGACAAACCATTTGCATCATCGATTCACCGCTCGTAACACTAGGCTCGGTTTTGGGATCCATCCAGGTGGTCATTGTAAAAGTCCAATTCCCTTCGAACTGAGCCAGCCACTCATGGTTTTCGTTGGGGGTCATCGCTTCCTCCCAGGCTTGCATGGTTTCATCGCTCATGCTCTGGGCAGAAAGAAAACCGGAAAGTCCTAGCAGGAGTGGTAAAGTGAGAATCAATTTTTTCATAATACACTGATAATTGTATATACTGAATATTAATTGTATCGTAAGATATCAATTTTCCTTGTACCTCCGTCAACCCACTCCTATGTTAGACCATGGGATTCAGAAATAGTGATGCAAGAGAGGCTACCGGGACAATACCAATAGAGACCTACGGACATGTGTCTTAGCCCTGAAATAAGCCGGACATGATTACACATCAATATTAGTAATTAATCAGCTCTTAATTTAGGAATCATCAAATACGCCTCTATTGGCTTAAAAAGCAGATTTAGAAAAATACAGAACAATTATTTCAACATCATTTGGCCTCATTTTCCACAAAAAAATATCAATTGGCAGGGTTTTTGGCAGAGTATTTATTTTGAAATCGGTTAGGGGGCTCCGATCTCGAAGCCCCCCTTCCGGTCAACATGCCATTAAAACTTCTGGATCTTATCCAGACGTTCATTCCTGACCTGGACCTCCTTCTTCATGGAATTTACGCTATCTCGAAGATCGCGAATATCCCGGCTGATCTCTTGTCCATAAAACTGGATGATGAATATCAGCGCAGAGATTCCGGACCATTTAACGGCCTCCTTTGGATTGAAGTTGAAATGCATACTCTTCCTATTGGAGTGTAGCCACATAGGCTCCAAGCTTCGCCTGGAGTTTCTCCAGATAATTATTTGATTCTGCTAGGAACTCAACAAGAGGTCGTGTCTTGGAAAGTTCCCTTATGGTTTCAAAGTGGGGCATGCCGGTTAAGATCCTCAGAGATTCTTCATTATTTACTGCATCGGTAAAGAACCGCAGTGTGACCACCAGAGAATTCCAGAGCAATGATATCTGATTTATGTCCAGGTCCAGCATACAGTAACCCTCAGGCTGTTTGAATTGTGAGAGCATTCCCGATACGGATGAATGGAGGCTCCTTACAACCTCGATTTCTCCAGGTTCGACATTGATTGCCTTCATATTGGCTTCTATTTCAGGATTTCGCTCTTGCAGACCCTTCTCAGTTTCACTTGCGATCTCCCTCAGCTCTGGATCGTTTAGCAGCTCCGGCGATTCCAAAAATGGAGTCAGTGAACATTCGAATAGTGTAAGAGCTATCTCAGCTGCCCTCTTTTCGTCAGGTTTGAACAGTATTTGCATCGAATTATTCTGGTTTAGTGAGTTTCATGTCAGCCACATCCAACTTGTATCCTTCGGTACCATGCCGGGACTTCTCCATGGTACCAATCCGTCCATTATCGTCGTTCTTGAGATGCACTCGCATGGAACAGTCGAACAAGGGCCTTGCTCCTCCATAGATCTGACCGCCTTCGCGGGCCTGGAAGATGAACCCGAAAATAGTATCGGGGTATGTTTTGCGAAGTTGTTCATACTCCTTGCTTGGTACACCGAGGCTTTGCCAGCTGTCCACCATGATATACTGGATATCTTTCCTGGCCGCGTCTTGTTGGATTTCCTTCAGCCCTCCATCGTCAGCCACTTCAACGCTGTGGTCCAGCCCCAGGAATCGGCTCCATTCCCTTATCCGACGGGTAAATCCAGTTTCGAGTAGATATAGCTTTCCTCGAAGCCCCCCTTTCATCAAGGCTTGGACAACGCGCATGAGAAAAAAGGTTTTTCCGCTGCTTGGATCACCATGGAGCACAAGGGCTGTTTTATTGAAGTGCAGATCTCCTAGAAATTCACCTACCGGTCCGGGTAACTTGAAAGTATCGAAGTTCATTGTAGCAAGGTCTGCTGCAGTTAAATTTTTAGGTACTACCATTCCCAGACCGCTTATTTTGGCTCTCTTAGTGGATGCAACCTTACCCTTCATTGCACCAGGTTCATTCACTCGCTTCGGCTGCGAGGGCAGCCTGAGATCAGGAAGCAATACAACGGTTTCTATCGGATCAGACAGCCGTCTATTGTAGAGCCTGGTTAGAGGGTCCTCAATGGCCCTGATCAACCTGGTCGCACGGGTATCTCCCGATAGCGTATGGGCTGCGCTTCTGAGCTTAAGTATCCATCCATGGATCGTTACCAGGGTGGCTTTCTTCTCACCCTTTATTTTATTAATCAGTGTGTTGAGTTGTGCAGTTGTCATTGATTAAAGGTTTACCCTGTGGTTTAATGGCTTAGACCTGTTTCGGTTGTACAATTTCCTGAGCTTATCCAGGAGAAGGTCCATTTCTTCACCCAGATCTTTGCCAACTTCAAGGTGCCAGTTCTTGAGCCACTTCACCCAATTACCAATCATTTTGAGGCTTACTGTATTGGCATTTCGAATTCGGTTCATCATGGCCATAATTCTCCGGTGTTCTCTTTTTGCGAGGTCCCCGAATTCCCTGGCAACTGCAACTGCTTTCTTACTGTAGGGCTTGTAGTAAAATGGATTCCCTTTAATTGAATAGGCCATTTTGAACCCGGCTTTTGAAAGCTGTGTTCGAACACCTCTCACCGGGATAAAGGTAAAATGTAGCTCAACGCCATGTTTTGTACCATTTTTGAATTCCTGGACCGTGTAATGTTCACACTGCTTCAGGACTTTAAACCCACTTTTGTCTCGTGTCGGATATGCTTCCCTGTCCAGGGCAGAACCCAGTAGAGATGAAGCGTTTTCGTTAATGGGTACAACTTTCTGCGTTTTCACGTACTGGCGAAGGTTTTCCAAAACTTCAGGTAAGATATTTGTACCGGGATCTTTGGCTGGCAATCCTTTCTCCAGCGCCTTCTCAATGGCTGCAATCAGTCTGCGGACCGATTCAATTCGGGGCCTTTTCCCTTGCATGTTTACCCATCGCAAAAGCAATCTCACTCCCGGAAACACTTTGAACGAACTGGTCTTTTGCTGAATAGCTTCAAAGAGGGCCTGGGGGAATTTAACCTTGACACTACTATCCAAATCCGTTTTATCCACTGCCTTTGCAACGATCTGGTAGGCTTTATCCAGGAGTGAACGGTCTTTCCCGGGATCATTCAACAATAATTTCTGGATCGCCCGTAGGATTCCTATGACTTGTTTAGCCGTTTTGAGCTTGTCATGCAGCAACCTCAGGCGATTCAGGATCCTGATCTTATCGGCCAGGTTGCGTACAAAGTAGACCACTTGGGGATTACCTTTTCTTGCTTTCGGCCTTGCCGGTTTCTTCTTTGGCTTTTGGGCTTTCTCTTTTGACTTTTGGGCTTTCTCCTTTGGAGGCTCTGGCTCTGCAGGTGTTTTGGATGGTTCATCCTTCTCGCTGCCTCTATCCTGAGATCCAAGCCAGGAACCTAGCTTTTCCAAAAATTCATCAGCTACTTTCTTTTCCTCTCCGCTGTATAGTTCGAAGTCTGTGCCGCCAAAGGTAAGATCGTCCAACCAATCATAGGCAAGTACGATCGCTTCGGGAGCATTCCCTTTTTCGACAACAGGACCGATTTTTTCCTTAAAGTTTTTGATCGTGATTTTCATATTCCACTTAGTTTAAGTTTGATCTGTATGGCTTTAGCTTTCAGGCGAAGGCGAACAAGTTTTTTCTTTTTCT